>JAAYJH010000033.1 GCA_012523035.1 Fibrobacter sp. | reverse complement strand
TAGTGCTTTTAAGTTCTTCTTCTAAAACCTCTAAGTCCTCATCTTCTTCGCCAAACAAAGAAGCAAATGAACTTGAAATCTCGCTTTCCAAAGAATCGTCCTCGGACTCATCTTCCAAAGGCTCGGCTGACTTCTCAAAAGCAGGAGCATCGTCACTTAAACTAAGGTCTAAATCCTCTTCACTAAGATTCACATCCAAAGGCTCGGCAGACTTCTTAAAAGCAGGAGCATCGTCACTTAAAGTAAAGTCTAAATCCCCTTCGCTAAGACTCACATCCAAAGGCTCGGCAGACTTCTCAAAAGTAGGAGCATCGTCACTTAAAGTAAAGTCTAAATCCTCTTCACTAAGACTCACATCCAAAGGCTCGGCTGACTTCTCAAAAGTAGGAGCATCGTCACTTAAACTAAGGTCTAAATCCTCTTCGCTAAGACTCATATCCAAAGGCTCGGCTGACTTCTCAAAAGTAGGAGCATCGTCACTTAAAGTAAAATCCACACCTTCTTCGGGAAGTTCGTCCTCTCCAAAAATAGAATCAAATGCTGTATCTAAACTTTGGGCTGTGTCCTCATCTACACGATTTGAATCTTGCTTTAAATCATCTTTTTGCTTCTCTTCGAAATCCTCCAAAGGAGAAACTTCGGACTGTGCAAAAGGAGATGCGTTTTTATCATTGGAGGTGTCTTCTTCTATACCAAAAATACTAGAAAAAGCAAAAGAAAGGTCTTCTCCAGAAATAGCATTGTCTTCTAAAGTTTCTGGCTCAGAGTCTTCCACTGTGGCTAAACCTTCCATTACCGAATCCAAAGAACCCTCTAGGGCATGCACCGAGGAATCTTCTTCCGCAGCATCCTCTAAATTTAAAATCATTGCTAAATCAGAAAATGGATCTTCAGCCACAGGGTCAGAAACTTCAGTGTTGCTTTCAAGCTCTTCTTCTGTCGTGGTCAAGTTCATTTCAGCATCTTTATCACTAGAGGTTTCTAACAATTCATCCGCATTTTCCTCTGTAAAAGAAGGGGCTTCGTCTGCAGTGATATAAGCATACTCTTCTTTCCAAAAAGGATCTAAAGGGTCCATATCGTGCACCATTTGGTATGCATGATTTCTTTCATTCACTTGATTTAATTGATGATGAGCCTCTCCTTTTTGACGCCATGCAGCAATACAAAAAGGGTCTTTTTTTAAAATCTGTTCGCAAGACTCTATCACCTCTTCAAAGCGTTCTAAATCAAAATAAATTAAAGAACGAACTAACAAGGCAGGTTGATAATTGTAAAGATTAGATAAACCTTTATTCACTGTATTCAGAGCATCGTCTAGCTTCCCCATTTGGCGTTCTAAATCCGCTAGCCAAGCGAAAGCTAAAGAACTCGTTTTCTTTCCAATCATTTTTTTTAAACTATCAGGAGTAACTTGCATAAAAACCTCTGCTATTTAAGAAGAATGGACTCATCAATCAGTAAGACTGGAATACCATTGATTACAGGATATGCTCTTGAAAAATCAGAAGTGACCAACAAAAACTCAATTTTAGTTTTTATTAGAGAATCCCCTGCATTTTTTAAATGACCAGCTTCTATTTTTTCATTCAAATCTTGAATTAAAGAATCATCTGCCTCTAATAAAGGAAGTTTAGAATGGGGACAACACAACATTTGTAATAAATCTGGACTAATCATAAAACCTTTTTCATCATAAGTTAAGGTAAACAAAAATACACTATGTTATTTAAAAACAACTCATCTTAAAATAATTTTATTTTTTTTAAAAGCACACTTTAATCTAAAAAAGAAAGCTTAACAAGGGCAATATCATCGTTTTCCCTACAATTAATCAATAAAAAAGCATTTAAAGACAATTTTTGAACCAAGCTTTCTCGAATTTGCTCTCTAAAACCTAAATAATTAGAATACACCAACAATTCTTTTGCACCAGTTCGCTGGACTATAGACTCTATGTTTTTAACACTTCCTAATAAATGTTTTCGATTGCTTTCGGATATTTGATCCACATAGTGACTCACACAACCCAAAACCTCTTGTTTAGGAAGCATATCATACAAATCAAACCAGTCTGCTAAAGAATCTTGAGTGCCTCCAAGAATAATACTTCTTTTTCTTTTTTTTGAGAAAACTTGGTAAAAATAAATGAACCAAAACAAAAAACGACGCCAAAAAAACACTCCTAATAAAGCAATAAAAGAAGTCGATAAAGTCAAAAGTAGTGGTTTATCAAAGTAGAAACTAAAAAAGAAAGAGGCTAAAACACTAAATGGAAAAAGAGTTTTTAAATGATATTTTAAATTCAAATTCGGAGTAGAATATTCTCCTACAAACAATAAAGGAAGCCCTACCCCTAAACCTAGTAACACACTGAACCAAGGCGAAATAAAATAAGAACAAGAAAGAACAATCAATACATCTATGAACATCTTCCAAAATTGAGGGATGAGTCTAGAAAACACTCCCACCAAAGAAGCGAAAAAAATCCCTAGACTCACTAAAAAATGAGGTATATTAAATTGTTTGTGCTTTCTATTAAAAATACGCATGGCACTATAAAAATCTATATAAGATTTAAAACGCCTAGTTTTACTGCTCCTTCCTCTAAAGTGAATAATACTGGAGTCTGGATAGTAGTAATTTTTTCGACCTTTCTTTTTGGCTCGAAAGCATAGGTCTAAATCTTCACCATACATAAAAAAATCTTCATCAAAACCACCCAATTCTTTATAAAAACTCGCTTCCACACCAAAAAAAGACCCACTAATGGCATCCACTTCAGTCACTATATTTGGATCCAAATAGGTCATATTATAAGAAGCAAAAAACTTATTTTTTGGAAATAAAGCTGAAAGACCAATAGTTTTAAAAACAGCTGATAAAGGCGACGGAAAAGAACGGCGACAAGACCATTGAAGGCTACCATCTTCATTTAAGATCCGACAGCCAACCAAACCAGAGTTTTCTGTGTTTTTTATAAAACGCAATGTATTTATAAAAACATTTTTGGACACAATGGTGTCAGGATTTAAAAAGAACAAATAAGGTTTAGTCGCTTTCGAGGCAAGCAAGTTGCAAGCTTTTCCAAAGCCAAGGTTTTCCTTAGATTCTACCCAGTGGACTCTTGGAAAGCTTTCTTTGATGTCTCGAGTAATAGGCGAAGGAGATCCATTATCTAAAACAATGATTTCAGAATCAAGATCTTGAAGGGCATTTTCGACAGAAAACAAACAGGAAGAAATAAAATCTTTTGAATTGTAAGCAACAATGATAACAGAACAAGACATTAAGCTAAACCTAATCGAAGCTTTAATACAAGGAAAAATGCTTCAGAAATTATACCACCACTCATTTTAGATGTCCCTCGGGTGCGGTCTGTAAATACAATAGGGATCTCTGCCACTTTTAAGCCTTTTTTCCAAATTTTAAAAGTAGTTTCTATTTGAAAGCAATACCCATCACTTTTCATTTTGGACAAATCAATGGCTTCTAAAGCCTCTCGACGAAAACACTTAAAGCCACCGGTAGCATCACTTACTGGCAAACGAGTCACAAAACGAGTGTACAAGTTGGCGGCATAACTTAAAATAAGTCTCTTCATATCCCAATTGATCACACTGATTTTAGTATCCAAATAACGACTCCCTAAAACTAAGTCATGAGTTTCTGCTTTTTCTAAAAAACGAATTAAATCTTTTGGAGAGTGACTGAAATCCGCGTCCATTTCAAAAATTCTTTGATAATCTCGAGCAAGTGCCCACTCAAAACCTAAGACATAAGCAGAACCTAACCCCAATTTCTCTTGTCTGGTTAAAAGATGTACTTTTGCATTTTCGTTTACCAAGTCTTGGACTATTGCACCCGTGCCATCTGGAGAATTATCATCGACCACTAAAACTTCTAAACATGAGTTTTGTGATAAAACCTCCGTTATAATGAGAGTGATGTTTTCTTTTTCGTTGTAAGTAGGAATAATCACTAAACTTTTCGGAAAGTCCATTATTGCTCCTCTATGTTTTTATAAGAAAGTTCTTCGGCTATCGGGTATATAACCTCTTTGTTTTGATTCATCATTTCTCCAAGCAATCCCAAAGAAATAAATTGAATCCCCATAATCAGAGAAAATCCACCCATTAAAAGTAAAGGCCTCACTCGAAGTGCACCAACCATAAGCCATTCCACACCAAAGTAACCCAAAATGCCAACTCCAGAAAACACGAAGAAAAGTCCTATTAAACCAAAAAAATGAAGAGGCTTGGAGCCAAAACTTCTTAAAAAAAGAAGCGTCAGTAAATCTAAAAAACCAGAAACTAAGCGAGACACTCCATACTTAGAGACCCCGTGTATTCGAGCTCGATGAGACACAGGCATTTCTGTGATTTTAAATCCCTGCCATCTGGCCATGACTGGAATAAAACGATGAAAATCTCCATACAAAGGGATAAATCGAAGCACCGAACTCTTATAAACCTTTAAACCACAGTTAAAATCATGCAACCTCTGCCCAGCGACAATAGAAACGGTCAGATTAAAAAGTTTAGAAGGCCAGGTTTTGTGCCATGGATCTTGACGATTTTTTTTCCATCCAGAAACCAAATCATAACCAGAATCTATCAATTGTATCATTTTAGGGATTTCTTGAGGGTCATCTTGCAAATCACCATCTAGAGTGACCACAAAGCGTCCTCTGGCCTTGCTAAAACCTAGAGAGAGAGCACTCGCCTTACCACAATTGAATTGAAATCGATAGGCTCTAATAAATGTATGTTTTTGGACTAAGTGTCGTATTTCTTCCCAAGATTGATCGCGACTACCATCATCTATAAATAGAATTTCATAGGAATAGCTAGACTCTAATGCAGAATTTATTTCTGCAACAAGCGCAGCGAGATTGTCTGCTTCATCTTTAATTGGAACAACTACACTTAAATCCATAAACTCTATTCAGACTCCATTTCTTTGGTAGTTGAATCCAATGCATCATCACTCGAAGAGTCTAGATTAGCCTCGTCTTTTTCTACTTCTACTGGCTGGAGATCGGGGTTCATACTCACAGATTGCAAGCTGACTTTTAAGCGTTCTTTTGCTTGAATATCATAATCTGGAGTCATCTCTAAACCTTTTTCAAAGTATTCTTTGGCTCTAGAATTTTGACCTGCTGCTTCTAACACGAAACCTGCTGCCCAATAAGAACGCCACTCGTGTGGAAATTGATACATTCCTTTTTCTAAATAATGAATCGCAAAATTTACTTTTTCATCTATTGTCGCCTTTTTCTCTACAGTATAAGGAGCTTCTTTTATAATATCTAGTATTTCTTCTCTGGTTTTGAAAGCAATTTGCATATAAAGAGAAGTATAACTAGAAAGCAACCTTTCTGTTTCTGTGTTGATAAAAGCAGTTCCATCTCCTAAGCCGCGAAACATATAGACACTATCAATCAAATAAGCTGTCCGTTTCACATCGAAATCATTAGTCTTAGAAGCTAAATTTCCTTTTATAAAATTATACACCAAGCCTTCTTGCACCATGTATTTCTCTAACCCCATAAAGTTAGAAGAACCAACGGTTGTAGAAAAATGCAAAGGTTTATCCATGTTCTGAATGGCCAAATCAATGACTAGTTTATGCTGTGTGAGCATTAAAGAAGAGCCTGTTCTTTCTTGCCATTCCTTGAATGCATCGTAAACTTGATACCTTACTTTAAACTCTAGGAGTTTAACACTATCTGCAGAGCTAAGTGTATCCATAGAATTCAACTCATCGATTCTTAATTTAAGATTGGGTAAAAGCTCATTGGCTCGATGCACCCAAGTTTGAGCATAATGGTTGGGATTGCGGTCATCAGAAGAGCTAATCACCATATCTCTGTCGATCCCTGCTTTATCATAACTTAATTTGAGAACAGGTGGATTATCTAACATTTGCTTGATATACCAGTCTGTATTGCCAAGACTTAAATTGACTACACGAACATCTTTTCGAATACCCACGACTTCTTGTGCAAACCAAAGAGGGAAAGTATCGTTATCCCCATTGGTAAATAAAATAGCATTGGGTCTGCAACTTTGCAATAAATTGTAAGCATAATCCCAAGGAACCCACAAACCAGAACGGTCATGTTCTTCGTAATTTGCAGCTAAAGGGACCACAAAGGCTGTTAAACTAAGGGCTATAGCCACAGGGATGCTTAAACTAGCACTAGTGGCTGCAACCATTAACACCAATATCCCTGCTCCCATTCCAAAAATCATAGACATGAAAATATAAGCTGGAGCATAAAAATAATCCCTTTCACGAACCTCTAAATGCACAGGTTCTGGGAAAGGTGCTCGAATCCCCATTTGAGCATAAGCCTGCTCCATTTTTTTCCAATTTTGCCAAGCAGAGGACATTTCATAAGCCCTTAATTTTTGCTCTTCTTTGGCTATTAACTCTGCAGTGGCTCCCCTGTATTGTAACATGGCGATACGCTGTTTAGTAGCCTCTATGTTTTGACGGAGATCTATCAGTTGATTGGGATTTGGTACCTGAGTGATTCCTGCTCCACTTTGATTTAAATCCATTACATTTTTTGACATTGCAGCGGTCCAATAATCGTAGTCTCGTTTTTCCATACGAGTCCCATCCGCAAAGTTGATGTAAAAAATCAAGCCTAAAGAAGTCAAGGAATACAATATTGCTAAATAAACTCCAAATTTTTTATGCCTTTTGTAAGCAAAAACACAAACAGCCACAATAGAGCCATTGAACAAAAGAAACCATAACAATTGTGCAACAGTATTGTCTCCCATGGCGGCCATCTGAGTTGGAAAAGAAATGCCTAGAATTTTTTGTGGCTGATTTTCTGAAGCTTCAAAAGAATATAAACCTCTGGAAGAACTGACTCCACCAACACTAAATGGTAAATATTGTGCTATCTGATAGCCACCATAACCCATATGAGGAAAGCTTAAAAATTGATGAGAAAGACGAGCACGACGATAAAAAGCGCGTTGGATCATGCTTTCTGAACCATACTGTTTTCTTTCTATAAAATTGTTGAAGGCCTCCCAATTTTCGGATTTAAAAAGATTGCCTAATTGTAAATTTCCTTGATCATCTCTAATGTTAATTTCTGGATCATTTTCATCTATAATTGGGTTTAATTCTGAACGGATAGGGATGTACAAATGTGTGCTAAAACCGATTAAGGCGACCAATGCAAAAATCCACGACAAGCGGACATTATGCCTCACCGCTGGTGAAGAAAGTATTTTACTCCAATCTAAAAGCACTAAAACAATAAGTGTAATAATAGAAATCCAAATAAATCCAGACACCATATAGATAACAGAGCAAAGTAGGGTGCCTGTGATCCAAATTGGAATTCTTTCTTTGATTTTTTTAGGATCGGCTATCAACATTAATATAAAAACAGCCGGAATAGTAAGCATGGTATATAAGTGTGCCCCTACTCCTAAAAATGCGATATAGCATATAAAGACTAAAATACGATCCCCAATTTCTTTATCTCGACGGTCGTACCAAAGCAAGCCTAAATAAGAAACCAACACCAAAATAAACATTGCAAAACCATAGACTTCGGCCTCTACAGCATTGAACCAAAAAGTATCAGAGAAGGTCAATAAAAAACCAGCGACAAGCCCCGAAGTTACTAATACCATGTTTTTAGTGAATTTAGAGAGGTTTGGAAAAACTTTGTCTTTAGTTAAAATTTTGGCTAATAAATCCCAAGCAAATAAAGAGACTAGATACACAGTGGCTGCAGAACTCACTACAGATATATAATTCACTCTTTTGGCTATTTCTTCTACAAAAGGTAAAAATAAAATCACCACTCTAGAGAAGAATACAAAAAAAGGTGTACCTGGAGGATGAGGTATTCCAAGTGTGTTTGCACATGCTATAAACTCACCACAATCCCAAAAACTAACAGTGGGAGCCATAGTCATAGCATAAACGATAAAAGCTACTAAAGCAGTAGAAGCAGCTACAATATGTTTTAACCATTTTTCATTTTTTAACACGAATTAGTCCTCATCTTGATTAGGTATCATTTTTTTATTTTTTGCATAAGCATCTAAAATTCCGTTGATGAAACGAGCAGAATCACTAGTGCTATATTTATTTGCTATTTGAACAGCTTCACTAATAATAACTTTTGTTGGAACTTCTGTTTTATAAAGGAACTCTACAAATGCTATTTTTAGGAGTGTTTTATCTAGTATGGGCATACGATCCAGACTCCATTCATGTGAAAGAGAATTTATAATTTCTAAAAGCTCTTCACGATGTTCTAGTGCCAGATCCACCAACGACATTCCATAATTTTTCAATTCGTCTTGAATAGGCATACTATTCAAAACTCCTGGCAAAACTTCTCCTGGACTTGAAGCTGTGACTTCCATGGCGTATAAAACTTGCATGGCAAACACACGGGACGCTCTTCTTGATACACTGCTCATTTATATCCGCTTATACAAGTTTATCATTTCGATGGTTGTCTCTGCTGAACTAGCTCCGGTATTTCCATGTTTTAACCCAGAGCGATTCATAGCTTGATCTACTGTATCTGTAGTGAGCACCCCAAAAACAACAGGAACATCACTCTGTGCAGCTAAAGACGCTACACCACTCGAAACAGCGTTCACCACCACATCGTAGTGCGAAGTTTCTCCTCGAATAATGGCTCCCAAAGTAAGGATAGCATCATATTTTTCAGATGAATTTATCAATTGACGAGCTGTCCCTGGAATTTCAAAAGCACCAGGAACTCTAACAATACTGATGTTTTTAGAATCCACTCCCATCGAAACAAATTTATTAAGAGCTGCAGTTAATAATGCATTGGTTACAGTTTCATTGAAACGAGAAACCACTATGGCTATTTTCGCAGTTTTCCCGTCAAGAACCCCTTCTATAAGTTTAACATTGTTATTTGTAAAAATAGTCTGCATTATTTTTCTCCATTTTTTGAAAATTTCAAAATATGCCCCATTTTATTTTTTTTGGTTTCTAAATAAAAACGGTTGTTTTCTGAGGGTGCTACTTCTATAGGAACTCGATCCACTATTTTTAGTCCATAGCCTTCTATCCCTGCCACTTTGGTTGGATTATTGGTCAATAAATTGATTTGTCGAATACCGATATCGGCTAATATTTGTGCCCCAATACCGTAATCACGAAGATCTGATTTAAAACCTAATTTTAAATTGGCCTCGACTGTATCAAAACCTTCTTGTTGCAATTCGTATGCTTTTAATTTATTGCATAAACCGATTCCACGCCCCTCGTGACCACGCATATAAAGAAACACACCTCCATTTTTGGCAATAAAACGCATAGAAGCCTCTAATTGTTCGCCACAATCACAGCGTTTGGACCCAAAAACATCACCTGTTAAACACTCACTGTGCACTCGTACATAAACTGGCTTAGAAAAGTCTAAGTCTCCACTCACCCAAGCGGTGTGCTCTACTCCATCAGTGATACTTCGATAACCGTGTACTTTAAAATCTCCGTATTTAGTGGGGATATCAGGACTAGCCAGTCTTTCGACTAATTTTTCTGTTCGTAATCGATAAGCAATCAAATCTTGAATGGAAATAATCTTTAAATTAAATTTTTTCGCAATCACTTCTAAGTCAGGGAGTCTGGCCATAGAGCCATCTTCGTTCATGATCTCAATTAAAGCAGAAACAGGACGCAAAGAAGAGAGCTTAGCTAAATCTACGGCAGCTTCGGTGTGACCAGCCCTACGAAGTACCCCATCTTCTTGAGCATAGAGTGGAGAAATGTGCCCAGGTTTCCCAAAAGTTTCTGGAATAGAGCTTGGATCGGCTAAAGCTTGTATAGTAGCTGCTCGATCAGACGCTGAAACACCTGTAGTGCAGCCCTCTATCTTATCCACCATCACAGTAAAAGGAGTCCCTAAGATGGATGTATTTTCTTCTGTTTGAGGAGTTAAACCCAAAGTTTTACATAAAGAAAGAGGTAAAGCCGCACAAAGTACTCCACGACCTTCTTTCAACATAAAATTCACAGATTCGGGGGTGATTTTTTCTGCTGCAATGACAAAGTCGCCTTCATTTTCACGATCTTCATCATCTACAACAATTAAAAACTTACCTGCTTTAAAATCTTCTATAGCTTCTTCAATTGTATTCAGCAATTTTTGCCCCTTTCAAGAAGTTTTCGACATATTTTCCAATCATGTCCACTTCTACATTGACCAAAGTCCCGATATTCCACAAAGACAAGTTTGTTTTGGTGAGAGTCTCTGGAATAATAGCAACCACTATAATAGAATCTATGATTTCTGCTACCGTAAGACTAATTCCATTTAATGTGACAGAGCCTCTGTGAATGACATAGCGTTTTAAATTTTCTGGAAGCTCTATCCCCACTTCTACACCCGTCTCGCGATCTTGTAAAGACACCACTTGTGCTGTTGAATCCACATGCCCCATTACAAAATGCCCGCCCATCAAGCTTTGAGGAGTACAAGGCAATTCTAAATTGACCAAGTCTCCTTCTTTTGCTTGTGCAAATGCGGTGTTTTGTACTGTTTGATGTATAAGACAAAAAGTGGCTTCATCTGGACCACACTCCTCAATAGTCAAGCAAACTCCATTGTTAGCAACGCTATCACCTGCTTTAGAGTTCAAAAAAAACTGAGGGGCAAAAAGCTTCATAGTCAGTGCATCACCTCGAGGTGTTAAACTGATTATTTTTCCGGTATTTTGAATAATTCCTGTAAACATACCTACCATATTTAGAAAATTAATACCTGTAAAAGACAAAATTAATTAAAAAGCATGTAAAAAACAAAAAAGACTTGGTTTTTAAACCAAGTCTTATAATAAAATACTAAGCTATTACATCTCTTCGCCGTAAACCTTTTCGGCGTAAGTCGCAGTGGCTCCTAAATATTCACGATTCATTTTTGCAATAAAATCAACTGTAATACTCTTAGGGCATGCTGCTTCACACTCGTATAGGTTAGAGCAATTGCCAAAACCCTCTTTGTCCATTTGAGACACCATTGCAAGCACTCTTTTTTTAGCTTCTATTTTACCTTGAGGCAAATAGCTAAGGTGGCTCACTTTGGCAGCAACAAAAAGCATTGCCGATGAGTTTTTACAGGCTGCAACACAAGCCCCACAGCCAACACAAGCCGCAGCATCAAAAGCTCGATCCGATTGGTCTTTGGGAACAGCAATAGTCGCCGCATCTGGAGCAGAACCAGTGTTCACACTAATAAACCCACCTGCTTGGATAATGCGATCAAAAGCAGAACGATCGACCACCGCATCTCTAATTACAGGGAAAGCAGAGGCACGCCATGGTTCAACCACAATAGTGTCCCCGTCTTTGAATTTACGCATGTGCAATTGGCAAGTGGTTATAGCATGATCTGGACCATGAGGCAAACCATTGATGACTAAGGAACACATTCCGCAAATGCCTTCTCTACAGTCGTGGTCAAAAGCAAATGCTTCTTTGCCTTCGTTCATCAATTGTTCATTCAATACATCTAACATTTCGAGGAAAGACATATCTGGAGATATATCTTTTAACTTCATGGTCTCAAAATGCCCTTTGGTAGTAGCATTATCTTGACGCCAAATTTTTAGAGTTAAATTCATATTTTCACTCATTATTTATAACTCCGTGTCTCAAGGTGAACATTATCAAATGTGAGGTTTTCTTTGCTAAGCTCTGGTTTTTGGCCTACACCTTTGTAGTCCCAAGCACCCACATAGCAGAAGTTTTCGTCATCTCGTTTGGCTTCGCCGTCTTCAGTTTGACTTTCTTCTCGAAAGTGACCACCACAAGATTCTTCACGATGAAGAGCGTCGAGGGCCATTAGCTCAGCAAACTCTAAGAAGTCTGCAAGACGACCGGCGTGTTCTAGATTTTGATTGAAAGAGCCTTCGCTTCCCAATACATTTACATTTTTCCAGAATTCGTCTCTTAAAGCAGGAATTTCTGCTAAGGCTTTTTCAAGTCCTTTTTTGTTACGAGCCATCCCGACATTTTCCCACATGATATGGCCTAGTTCTCGATGAAATTCTGTAACAGTGCGTTTCCCTTTGACTTGAAGTAACTTTTGAATTCGTTCTGAAGATTCTTTTTTGGTGTCTTCGAAATCTTTATCTGCAGAAGAGACTTTGTCTAATTTTGTAGAAGCAAAATAACCACCAATAGTGTAGGGAAGTACAAAATAACCATCAGCAAGTCCTTGCATCAGAGCCGAGGCACCTAAACGGTTTGCACCATGGTCAGAGAAGTTGGCTTCACCTAAAACGAAACACCCAGGGATGGTGCTCATTAAATCATAGTCCACCCACAAACCACCCATTGTATAATGCACAGCAGGGAAAATGCGCATTGGAGTTTTGTATGGGTTTTCATCTGTGATTTTTTCGTACATCTGGAACAAGTTACCGTACTTGGCACTAATTCCAGAGACACCTAGTCTATTGATAGAATCAGCAAAATCCAAGTAAACAGCTAATTTAGATTGACCTACCCCCATTCCAGCATCGCAGACCATTTTTGCATTACGACTTGCTACATCGCGAGGGACTAAGTTTCCAAAACTAGGATACCTTTCTTCAAGATAATAATACCGTTCGTTTTCTGGAATTTGATCGGGACTACGAGTGTCATTTGGATTTTTTGGAACCCATACACGCCCATCATTTCTTAAAGATTCACTCATCAATGTCAGTTTAGACTGATAGTCTCCTGTCACAGGAATACAAGTAGGGTGAATTTGAGTGTAACAAGGATTAGCAAACAAGGCACCTTTTTTATGTGCCCTCCATGCTGCTGTCACATTGGAGCCTTTAGCATTAGTGGATAGATAAAAGACATTACCGTATCCACCTGTAGCCAAGCAAACTGCATCTGCCTCATGACTCTCAATCTCTCCTGTCACCAGGTTTCGAACTGTGATACCGCGAGCTTTTCCATCGACAACGACTAAATCCAGCATTTCACGACGAGCATAAATTTTCACAGTCCCGTTGGCCACTTGACGCATCATAGATTGATAAGCACCAATCAAAAGTTGTTGTCCTGTTTGACCACGAGCATAAAATGTACGTGATACTTGAGCACCACCAAAAGAACGATTGTCTAATAGTCCACCATAATCACGGCCAAAAGGCACACCTTGAGCCACACATTGATCAATAATTAAGTTGGAACATTCTGCCAAACGATGCACATTGGCTTCACGAGCCCTATAGTCACCTCCCTTTACCGTATCATAAAACAAGCGGTAAATAGAATCTCCATCATTGGTGTAATTTTTGGCGGCGTTGATACCACCTTGAGCAGCAATGGAGTGTGCACGACGCGGGCTATCTTGTATTGTAAAAGCCTTGACATTATAACCTAGTTCACCTAAAGAAGCCGCGGCAGAAGCACCGGCAAGCCCTGTGCCTACCACAATTACAGTGAACTTTCTTTTATTAGCAGGATTGACTAGTTTAAGTTCAAATTGATGACGAGTCCATTTTTCGGCTATTGGGCCACCTGGAATTTTTGAATCTAAAATCATGAACGGCCTCCATTAATATCAAACACATAAGTTACAGTATAGTTTTCTATAGTGTTAGGGAAGAGAAAAACACTATTATTTAATTCCTCTAATTTCTTTGCATCTTCGATCATTTTTTGATTTTTAAGGTCTCTGGACTTTTCTATTAAGGCTTGTGTTTCTGGTTTGTTTGCCAAGATAAAAGCAGCAGCTGCAATTAAAGCAAAACCCAAAGATACCACAACACTATAAATCACCCCGCCCCATTCAATAAAGGGAGTCCACTTTTGATGGGCAAGCCCCATTGTTTGAAAAGCAGAGGAAATAGCATGAAATAAATGCAGTCCAACAATAAACATACTGATCACATAAAAAACAGCGATTTTCAGATCAGAAAAAGCAATAACTGTAGTGAGCCACATATCTCGAACAATCTTACCATCGAAAACCTTAGGGTTCTGATAATAATAGTACTCGCCAAATTTCAATTGAATCAAATGAGTCACCAAGAAAAACAAAACAAACAAACCAGACCAAATCATTGTAAAAGTAGCAAAGGATTGACGACCTTTACGGGCATTGATGTCGTAATCAATTCCACCACGAGCTTTTTTATTTTGAAGTTTTAACAATATAGCCAATGCCACATGTAAAACAAAAACTATAATCATCACAGCTTCCACCGCATAAATAAAGGCTTTATTTCCAGTCAACAGCTGAGTGTAAGTATTATAAGCTGCTTGGGCTGCAGCAGGGTCTAGGTTGATCAATTGAATGTTTCCAACCATATGCCCAAAGATGAAAAGGGCTAGGATGGCTCCAGTTGCACCCATTATTTGTTTTTTTCCTATAGAAGATCTAAGGTATGTAATAATCCATTCCATTTGAAACCCCTTATTTATCCATCACCGTGCCTGCTTTTTGACAGGCAGCATTGTAAGAGTAAAGTTCTTCTTTTTTAAACCAGAAAGCAATTTCTCTTTCTGCACTTTCTGGACTATCAGAGCTATGCACCACATTTTCTGTCATAGAAGGTGCAAAATCGTGGCGAATAGTGCCTGGATCCGCATTTGCAGGATTAGTAGCACCGTTTATAGCTCTTACTTTGGCAATAGCATCGCTACCCCCCAACACCACCATAATCGAAGGGCCTTTTGTCATATATTCTTCTAATTCACCAAAAAAAGGTTTTTCAACATGTTCTGCATAAAACCCTTTAGCATCGTCAGATGTCATTTGGTGAAGTTTAATTGCACAAACAGAGAGTCGTGCGCTTTCGTATCGTTCTAGGATTCGCCCTATTAAACCAGAGCTTACGCCATTCGGTTTAATCATAGCAAAAGTCATTTCCATAAAGTACCACCTTTTGTGTTGTTCAAATATAAATAAAAAAGAGCATTGTGTATGTCTTTTTGTTTTTATTGTTCAGATTCCTTGGGTACAGAAGTTCCCACTGTATCTGCTTCTAATTGATTGATTTTCGCGACCAAATCTTCTGCAAGTTTTCCATTAGACTCTATATTTTGGATCAACCATTCTACAGACTCTTTTAGTTCACTATTAGGGTATTGAATTGAAAAATCTTTAAAAAGCATAAGTGCTGCTGAATCTTGCTTAAGATTTTCAGACAAAATAAAAGCTCGACTAAACATCGCTTTTTCAGCTTTAGAGTCAGAAGGCCACATATCGTAAAAGACTCTAAATTCGGCTGCTGCTTCTACATAGTTTTCTAATTCATTTTTAATGGAGGCAATTTCAAAGGAAGCATTTTTAAAGGCAGAGTCATTTTCTGGATACACAGAACGGACCAAATCCCAGCTAGTTAAGGCATTTTCTAAATCTCTATCTTGATAAAAAGACTCCGCTTCATCAATTAAAGAATCTAAAGCTCCAATTTTTTTGAGGGGGGGGAGATTTTCCTTAAACACGGTGATATTGTATGTATTCCAAACATCTTTTTGTAAGCGTTTCCATTGATTTCTTTCTTCAATAGAGGCTATATTTTTGAAAATCAAGCCCTTGGCATCTTCTAGATTTGCAAAAGATTGGTAACGATTCGGGTTCAAATAGTACTCATGTTTAAATACATTTTCGGGGGTTTTTAAGAATACCAAAAGCACTGGGGCCAAATCTTCAAATGATGCTCCTTCTTTTATGAAAGAGGCATAACGATTGTATATATTTTCTAAAGCAACTTTATTCTCTGGACGATATTGTTTTAAAGAATCTCTATAATACTTGTTCGAATACTCTCGATTTGCTTGGCGAACAAAAGCTTTAAACTCCCAAGATTTATCTAAATTCAAGGCTTTTGCTTCTTTGGCGTACAGCTCCCATTGTAACAAAATTTGAATTAACTTCTCCCTAGGGAATGCGGACTGATGGTGGACGGGAATCTCATTTTTTAAGAGCTGAATGTTTTTTTCTGTGAGTAATACTTGTGAATTAGCAGTGGCTACTACCATAGCAGAGTCAAATTTAAAATTGAAATCATTAGAAATAGTGCTTTTAATGCTTGCTTTGACACGATCAAAAGACTTTTGCGTAGAAGGCATTTCTTTTTCTAAATAAAAAACATGAAACTTGTTAGTATTTGGAGCTTTAAGTACAGGAGAAATAGTCCCCTCTGGCTTCCCTTCAAATGCTTCAAATAAGGAGGGTAAGAGCCCTATTCCATATGGTAAACTATGTGTTTTTTTGATGTGCCCCACAAAGCCTTTATTGTTTTTTGTGAATGTATTTTGATCATAAAGCTCTGCTTTAGCCCGAAACTCTTCTAATGACATTGTTTTGGAGGCAACTTCTCTTTGTAATAAAAGAGAGTCAGAGTTTTCAATTTGATACACTTGATAACCTGCTAAAGTTTGAAAAGACTCTAAATTCTCTTGGTAATATTTTTGTAGCTGTGAGGAGTCTATATCTATAAGTTCTACCTTGTACTTTTCTTTGAGTCGATTCAGAGAGTTTTGCATCATGTCTTGAAAGTACAAGTTGATAAAAGCCTTATGGATTGTTTCTCTGTGTTGCTCTAGAACAGCTTCTTCTCTTTTTGTTCTATTTAAGACTTGCACTGTATAATAAAGTGTATCTCCAATAGAAACAGTTTGAGGTGGAGCGTTTAAATCCATAGCTTTTGCACCGAAAAGAAGTTTTTTAATAGTGTCTATCTGCAAAAGTGGGTGATTTGAATTTTCTTCCAATGAAAGTTGAGAAGTGATTTTTTCTAAATTTTCGGCTTTTTTGATTTGATCTTCTAACTGAATAGCCAAGTCTAAACTTGGATTTTTTGCATACAAAAACTCTACTTTTTCTGGAGTAGAGTAGGTGGGAAGAACTTTTTGAATGTATCTGTCCAAAGAATCTGCATTTCGCTCTAAATATAACTTTTCAGCTACGGATTTACGAATATCATTGAATGTCTGGGCTGAATCTAAAGTAAACTCATCTGCATGAGCCTTGTAATATTCTTCTAATTCGTGTTGAGAAAAACCCATTTTTTCCATCACATGAAACTGTTGAAAAACTATAGTTAAAAAACGAACTTTTTCATCTTCAATGTCTTTTTGAACTAGTTTTGTAATACCAGGGTAAACACTCTTCGCGTAAGCCGCGATTGCCTCATCTAAAATAGTCTCATTAAAAAGAACTCCAAATTGAGGTGTGTTTTTAGCAATTGCTTGTCTTTTTTGAAGGAATTCAAGGTCAGACATGTAAATTTTCTCACTTCCAATCCGTGCAACTAGTTCCTCTTTAGAGCCAACAGAATTACAAGCCACCAATGTGAAAAGAAAAGAAGCCACCAAAAAAAATTTCTTTAAACTCATTTTATCCTCATTATAGTACCAAAAACACAATATAAAAAAATAAAAGCTTTTTTAGAAAAATCTTCAAAACAAATATACATATTCTATCTATATTTGTAACATAGTTAAAAAAAAACAATAGAATACCATTGCCATTAAAAAAAAGTAGTACCACTAGAAAACTAATTGCATTTGCATTTTTTGCTTTTTTTCTAAGTAGCTTAAGCTTCGCTGCTTGGTCTTTTTACCAATTCATTCAATATATATTTACAGAACATCAACAATACGGAAGCATTTCTGTTCGACCTTATGGGTATTCAAGAAACAACTTTCTATCACACCAATGGGACTCTATCGCTATCTCGAGCGAGTCTTTTTCCTTAAAACTAAAAAACACTCATCTGAATTTCTACGATTTACTCAGTCACAGACGGCACGCTTATCTTGCAGTCAAACAATTGAATTTTCAAGTCCATCCCTCCAAAGACTCCTCTGCTTTTTCGCTTGATTCTATTACAATCCCTCACTTTTCTTTAGCATTCCCTATTTTTATCCAAATCGACTCTTCTGACATTACATTAGACACACTTTATTGGAATATTCAAAATATAGAGCTCACCAACACTTCTAAACAAAACATTCATATACAAAGTCCTTATCTCCATGGTTCTTTTTTACAACACTCTCTGTCTTTAGAAGCTTCTTTAATTTTAAATGAAAAAGAAAGTCTACTTTCATTGAATTTGAATAATGTGAATGATTTTTTAAACATAAACCTCCAAACAAATCCTTTAATTATAAAAGAGTATAATCTCGATATAGACGCAAAGATTCAAAACCCGAAAGCCTGGCTTCCTACTCATTTGATTCCTCAGTCTATCCCCTCTATAACTAACCTAAAACTCCACACAAAACTGAAACACAATGACTCCAATAAAATCCCCTTGTACGAGGCAAAAATATTTTTTGACACTGATGAAATATGGCCTTTAAAAGCTTTGAACCACGAAATCAGCGTCTCTGGAAGCCATAAAGAATTAAAAGCAAATGTTTCTTCTAAAAATGATGAAGGTGGTAAAATCTTTTTAAATGGTCATTTGAACTCTGATTTAGATTTTTCTCTCAGTGGATCTGTTCAAGATATGAGCGCTGAATTTGGACCACAAATGATGCCTATGGACTTAAAAATCAACTCTATTATCAAAAAAAAGGATAGTGTTTTTATAAATGTTGAAACCCGAATGGGCTCTAAAATAAACGCCACCGTACTAGACTTTCCTTCTAAACCTCGTATAGATTTTTTAGCAAACATCACCCATATAGAACCATGGGCATTAGATTGGTCCGAAGGACAACTCCTTTTAGAAAACGATTTTTTAATTCGCGGGTTTTATGAGGATGAAAAATTACACGCTTCTACAACTATTGAATCTGTCCCATATGCTTATGCTATGAAAGCGGATTCTGTTAAAACAAACTTAATACTAAATAGCAAGGGTATTTCTTTTTCTGACATCGAAATCCATACTCCAAAAGAGCTCTATACAGGATCTGGAGAAGTCATGTGGCACGATTCATTGCCACATACAGCCTGGGAGTTAAAGCAAGGTCAAAAAGGATCCGCTAGCGCTTGGATTGACATAGAAGATAGCATCAAAGTAGATTTAAAGATAAATAACATCGAAACTTCTACAATTCCTCTAGCGAAACCCTCTACATTAGAAAAGATAAAAGGAGAAGCTACAGGTGAATGGAGTTACAATGCAAGCTCTAATAAAAGCAAAGCTCAAGGAAGCATTAAAATATTTTTAGATCGGTTCTTGCTCGAAGGAGATTTTGATTTAACACACAATAAAGACACAATTTTTATTTCTGAAGCTGTAATTCAACATAAAAACAATAAAATTAAGGGTGATCTTGCATTTATTATTTCTGATCCTTCTACAGCCAAAACACATCCTCTACCGATTGAAATACTAAAAACATCAATTTCTTCTGACAATTTTAATATACCCGTTTTGCTTGAACCTCTAGAAAAAAACATTTTTGAAACAGCTTTTTTTAATGGGTATATGAACTATGAAAAAGAATCCGGTCTTCAAGGAGATGTTTCATTTAAAAATATAACCTTTAATTCTATCCCTTCAAAAAAACTACAAATAAAAAAAGTGACTCTTTCAGCAGAAAAAGAAAGTGCAAAATTAGATGCTGATTTATTGATTGGAAATGGAGCGTGGGACGGACAAGCAGAACTTACACTGAATGATATATTTAAATCAGAGAAACACCTTAAATTATCTCATCACGCAAAAAATGGTGGAGATTTTTCGGTAGAAGCTCTTATCAATAAAGAATTAGATATCATAGGAGACGCTCAATTTGAAGGTTTTTGGTTTTTACCCTATAATGCTGGTGAAATAACCGAAACGGACCTGGGTATTCATTTTTCTTCTAATCTCAAAAAAGGCCTTCATGATTTAAACGCTCAATTCAAAACAAATTCAACACATTATAAACCCCTCTCTTTTAACATTAACATTCCTATTAGCCTTCACGGATCTTTAGAAAACAATCAACTCCACATTGAAAATATTAAAACAGAAAACAATCTCAATGAAAAAATCCAAGGTTCTGCTCTTTTTAATTTAGATAGCAATCAATTAAAAGACATTCATTTTTATACGCCACAATACTCATTAAAGTACGATAGTATTCATTGGATTCAAGTCAAAAACTTGTCTGTAGGTGTCACAAATCATCAAGAAACTGTTTCTATTCACTCCAATTCTTTTGATCTGAACTACATTTTAAATTCACCCAAAATGGGAGAGCTTAGACTAAATTCAATAGGAAATGTTATTTTTGAAATCCCCCATCATCAAGAACAAATCATAGACAACACCTCTATAGAAGCTAATTTATCCATCAATAAAGCTGTCTATAAGCAAAACTTTGATATTGATATTTCTCCTATGCATTTAGACCGCTATTTAGAAGCGATTAAAAAGTATTTTCAAGAATTAAGAAAGCCAAAAATAGAGAAAAGCAGTGTCTCGGGAAGTCGACCTACTAATTTACGAATACGACTGAGCGACTCTCAGCAAGATTCTATGATGGTACTCACCAATACAATTCATTTTCCATTCACCACCGATTTACTCATCATTGGAAATACACACCATCCCATTCTTAGCGGAGATATCACCAACTCTGGAAATGGTTTCTTTGGTGTAGAAGATTTATTTGAATTTGAGTTAAACACTTTTAGAATAGAATGGCAAAATGTGCCTTGGGATCAGGGCGTTTTTGATATAGTCAACATACAAGAACTTCCTTATTGTTCAAACACCTCTAATCAACAAGATGAAACTTGTCCTGTTCACCTTACCATTAAGGGGAACATTGCTAATCCTCAAATCATACCAGAATCTTCATGTGGTGGAGAATCCACCAGTGCTGCTGTATATTACAACATCTTTGCGGGCTGCATTGCAGATGAAAACACTTCAAATGTCACCAATTGGAATAAATTAGTGAGCAAGTTTTTTGGAAAAACTATTAGCTCTGAATTTAACAAGCGTTTGGGTGGAGATTACATTGGAAATATTGATATGAAAGTCAATATATTTAATTCTAATGAAAATTTGGAGCAAGACACCAGCTATGTAAGAATCCCTATCTCATTAGATCAATGGATTAAAAACTTAAATTTAGTCGTGGGTTATACTCAAGATCAAAGTGTGAACCCCACCTATGAAAACTCCAAAGAAATAGGATTAAACTATACTTTTACTCTTCCAGAAGACACTCTTTATGTCAACGACGATCACTTAAATCCACAATTAACAGCTAACACTTCTCTTGTAGATAAAACTTATTTATCTAATACAGAAACTTCAAACTCCACCTCTCGTCTCGAAAAAAACATTGGGTTTACTTATCGATACGGATTTTGGAGTCCGTGTGTATTAGGCTTTGGAAAATGTCGAGAAACACATGATCCAAGTAGAAAAGGGGAGAAATAATGCCAAAAACTTTAGTCTTTCTTTTACTCTGTTTTCAAATGTTAATAGCCAATGAAGCTTCAAAAGCCTCTATAAGCATTCATTTTTCTGGCAACAAAGTCTTTACTAGTGCTGAATTAAGAGAATACACCAACATCTTTGACGATTTCAATCAATTTGAAGTCAACAAACAAGATTTTTTGATGCAAGAAGTCATCAGGATGAATTTAATAGATCTCTATCATAGCAAAGGTTATTTTGGGGTAGAGATACAACTAGACATTCAAAAAGAATTTATTTCTTTAGAACAAGAAGAACGATCTTATTTCTTTTCTATTCAAGAAAATCAAATATACACCTTAGATTCTGTTGCCATATTCATACAGAATAAACACGCCGATCTGTTGACTGACTATGATCAGTTAAAATCCAACAAGAACCAAAACTACAACGAAGCTTTAATTAGTAATGATATCGAATATATTCGGAAAAAATTTTACAAACAAGGTTTTTTACATGCTGTTATTCAATCCAGTCGGCAAATAGATCATTCAAATCGTCGAGTGATCTTAAATGTTTTTATAGAACCCAACACTAAAGTAATCATGGGAGACATCAAAAGTAAAGCCTTCCAACCTTTAAGTATAAAAAACAATGATTTAACACAAAAAAAAGGACTTTCTGAAACAAAAGTTTTGAATGGCCTATGGAAAACTCCTAAAGGGGAGTCTATTGATGGAAATCAATTCCATTCATTTAAGACAAAACTTTACTCCACTCAATTATTCACACAAGTGAAGCTAGAAGATTCTCTAAGGACCGATGGTTTATCAGACATCCACCTTCAAGTCATTGAAAGAGTTCCCGGAGAAGTGGTTTACTCTATATTTTTTGAAGAAGAATATGGTTTTGGAGGGAGTGCTAAAATCAAACATAAAAACCCTTTCGGTTCTTTTCATGAACTTTCTGCAGGGATGTTTGTAGCAGAAAAAAAACAAGAACTTAGTTTAGGCTATGCACATCCATTGGTTTTTGGAACTCAAATACACTTTATTCCAACAGCCATTCGTTTTGATGACAAAATCTCCTTTAATCATGAAGAATCGACTCCCCCCGCATATCCAGATAGTGTCGAGGAACAGACAGAGCTCATTAACCGTGCTAACATTTCTTTTGGATTGACCTCCAAAATCAATTTTAGAAGTCTTCTGGACTTTCGATACCAAAATAAAAACTCAAAAAACGCTTTAAAGTTTAAAAATGAATACTCATTGCATTTTAATTTTACAGATGACTTTTTTAATCCACAAAAAGGAGTTTATCTTAAACCTACATTAGGAATAGGAAAAAACTTAATTCAATCAAAATTTGAAGACACTTACTATTATGGTGAACTCACCACTAACCTATACTTTCCCATTCGCTTTATACACTCCTTATACGGTGCCATAAGCCTGAGTGGTGGAGCTTTTATCAACGAAGCTTTAGAAGACGATGCCCGTTCCTTTTATCAAGGTGGTTCCAGAAGTGTCAGAGGCTACCGATTCAGAAGTATTTACGCTAGCTATGAAACTCAAGAAGACACCCTAAGCATTATCCATACAGGGCTCACTCCACGATATTGGAGGATAAACCAAGAACTACGATACAACTTGCCACTAAAAAACTATAAAAAATGGCAAATCGTTCAATTTTATGATTTAAGTCAAGTTTCTGACAAAAACAAAAAATATCAAGAAAGCCTAGCTGCAAGTCTAGGGCTAGGACTTCGATATCACTGGCAATTTTTGACCATTCGCTTAGATTACGCTCTAAAAAAAGATTTCAGTGACGCTTCTTTACTTGAGCCCTACCATTTTGATCGAGTACACCTAGACTTATCACAAGCTTTTTAAACTTCAACGAGATAAAGTTTTATAACGGATAGGCTTAGGATTTTGAGCATCTTCTCCTAACCGTTTTCTACGATCAAGCTCATATTCAGACCAATTTCCTTCGAACCATACCACTTTTGAATCCCCTTCAAAAGCCAAAATATGCGTTGCAATCCGATCCAAAAACCAACGATCATGAGAAATAATCACAGCACAGCCTGCAAATCGAAGCACAGCTTGCTCCAAAGCTTGTAAAGTTTCGATATCCAAATCATTCGTAGGTTCATCTAAAAAAAGCAAGTTACCCGATTTTTGTAGGTTTCTTGCCATTAAAACTCTATTTCGTTCTCCGCCAGAAAGCACAGAAAGCTTTTTCTGTTGGTCTGCACCAGTGAAGTTAAAGAGTCCACAATAAGCACGGCTATTCATTTTCTTTTCACCCAAAACGACTTCATCTAAACCACCTGTAATCGTCTCCCAAACTGTTTTAGAATCATCCAATGTATCGCGTCCTTGTTCCATAGAAATAATTTCAACGGTATCTCCAATCACCAGTTCTCCAGCATCTGCGGTTTCAGTCCCTGTGATCATCTTAAATAGAGTCGTTTTTCCTGCGCCATTGGGGCCTATAATCCCAACAATTCCAGATCGCGGCAAAGTAAAAGACAAATCCTCAAAAAGCAACTTTTCACCAAAAGCTTTTCGAAGTCCTTTGGCTTCAATCACTCGATCGCCCAATCGTTTTCCAGTAGGAATATAAATTTGAGCCACTTTAATCTTTTCATTTTCTTCTGCTGCAAGCAATTCTTCATAGGCTTTGAGCCTTGCTTTGCTTTTAGCTTGTCTAGCTTTGGGGCTTTGTTTGACCCACTCTTGTTCTTGACTCAAGCGTTTTTGACGATCGGACTCCCCTTTTTCTTCGGTACGCAATCGTTCTAACTTTTGATCGAGCCACTCCGCATAATTCCCTTGCCATGGAATACCGCGTCCTCTATCTATCTCTAAAATCCAATTGGTCACATTATCCAAAAAATAACGATCATGAGTCACCAAAATCACAGAACCCTTATATTCTCTCAAGTGTCTTTCTAGCCACGCCACAGATTCTGCGTCTAAGTGGTTAGTAGGTTCATCTAAAAGCAACAAATCGGGCTCTTCTAGCAAAAGTTTACACAAAGCCACTCGTCTTTTTTCACCACCAGAAAGGTGTTCCACTCCTGCATCACCAGGAGGGCATCGCAAAGCATCCATCGCAATTTCTATATTTCGCTCTAAACTCCACAAATCTTCTGCATCGATCACATCTTGCAACTGGCCTTGCTCTTCCAAAAGAGCATTCATTTTTTCATCGCTCATCTCTTCTGCAAATTCCATTGCAATTTCATTGAATCTATCTAAAACCGCTTGTTTTTTTTGCACTGCCAGCATCACATTTTCTTTTACAGTCAAATTAGCTTCCAAAACAGGCTCTTGGGGCAAATAACCGGCGGTACGGCCCGGCTCAATCCATGCCTCACCCTGAAATTCTTTATCGATTCCGGCCATAATGCGAAGCAAAGTAGACTTTCCAGAACCATTGGGGCCAATAATTCCAATTTTTGCTCCATAATAAAAACTCAAAGAAATATCCTTCAACACTTCTTTAGAAGGCGGATAAAGTTTAGTCATACGATGCATATAAAAAACAAATTTTTCGGCTTTTCCAGACATACAAATACTCCTCATCAACTTTTATATCACAATGATAAACACAAATTCTTTCTCAAAGATAGTAAATTCTATTTGAAAACGCACTTAAACGCAAATCAGCTCCAAACAAAGACTTCATATAAATAGTTTCATTTTTTGTTCCAAAACATTTTAATTAAAAAGAGCAAGACATTCATTCCATTGATTAAACACTTATTTCAAAAAAACACGATATTTCACACCCAATCCAAAATAAATACTGTAATTTTTAATAAATACAAATAAAAATTGTTATAATAATATAGAAGTTTCAGAAGCGCCTGGCTCCATTGAATTGGATCCTTCATTTGGATGTCAAAAAAAGGTTTAATATGGAAAACTCAAAAAAGATAATCAACGAATTTTTAACTAAAACACACAACGTCAATACCATCAAAGACACTCTATTTAAAGCGGCCGAAGCCGCTTTAAATGAAGGCTGGACTTATATGGAAACAGCCTTCCAATTAGGTGGCAAAGCAAAAGAAACAGGCTTATTGGAGAGTGATGCAGAAGCTATCATCCGAAGGGCTTTTGCTTCTGAAAAACGAGTCAAAGAAAGAAGCACCGACCATAAACCATCCGTAGACTCGCAACCACACTCACCGAGCCCAACCCAATACACCGCCTCTCCTGTTCCTCAAAACTTTAACACCGGCATGCTTTCTTTAGATCAAATCCTAGCCATGGGCCTAGACAATCAATCTATAGAATTACTTCAAAATCATCGCATCGATCCAGAGGCTTTATCCATACCATGGCCTTCAACAGACTGGAGAAAAGATTTAGTCAAACTAGTTGAAATCGCCTTTAAACCCGAAGAAACCATAGAATTTAAAATATCTAATACTCCAGAAAGTAGCACAGAAAAAGTTTCCACCATCTCACTTCAATCCGATGCCATCAAAAAAATCATGAAAAGTCTAGATGGAAAAGAAGGGGCTTTAATTGGGATTAATTCTATAAACTCTACAGAAATAAACGACGAATCTTATAAATATCGATATGTAGTTGTCGATAACCCAAAAATGAGTTTAGCCAAACAACTCGCCTACTATAAAGCCTTAAATTTACCCAGTTTAGCCCTCATCAACACTGGTGCAAATTCTGTACAAGCCTGGATTAAAATATTAGCTTCGAATATAGAAGAGTATAACGAAAGAGTCGATTTTTTGTTTTCTACTTTAGAAGAACAAGGTTTTCCGGTCAGCGATTCCAACAAAAGCTCCAATCAAATGGTTCGAATGCCAGGCGTACTTCGAAACGGGAAACAACAATATTTAATAGGCCTCAATCAAGGTGCAAAAAACTTTTTAGAATGGAAAGAATGGGTTGAATATAGTTTAGATGGAAAACCACTCATAGAACTTGCTAGCGATAACGAAACTCCTCCAACAAAAGACACACCTATAATTAACGACATGTGTAGTGCAGGAGAATTTTTATTGCTCACCGCACCTCAAAAATCAGGGAAATCCTTTGCTTTATTGGATTTAGCTTTATCCATTTGTTACAGTGATGAGTGGTTAGGCTCAGGCACTAGTAAAAACGATGTACTGTTTATCAACTTTGAGTTTACCAAAGCAAGCTTTTTAAATCGTCTTCATTTAATAGGAGCAGCAAAAGGGGTTTCAGCCACAAGCTCTAAATTAGGTTTTTTAAATTTAAGAGGACTCAACTTATCTCCTTTAGAAATAGCACAGTTAATCGTCAAACGAATCCAAGGCTCTCAAAAATTAGAAGATCATGATTACAAAGTCGTCATTATCGACCCCATCACCTCTGTTTTACACAACCCCAAAGCCATTCGAAACAGCGAAAATCATCAAATATTAATGCAAATGATAGACACTATTATCGCATTAACAGGTTGTGCTGTGATTGCAGCCACCAACACAGATGAATTTCCTTATTTAGAGCTACGATCAGACAACACCATCCACTTAAAACCTGTGGAAGGGGCTCCCAATATGTTTCAAATTCACGGTAACTTTAAAAACTACCCCCCATTTATTTCAAAAGAATGCTCATGGATTTTCCCAAGGTTCATTGTTTAATCTAGGATACACTCGTTCTTAAAAAGAATTGCTAATGAGTTTAATGCCCTCGGTACATAAATAAAAAACTAAAATCAATTTTAATTAGTAATTTTGTGCCACTAAACAAATGAGAAAATGATTTATGCTCACACAAAAAAAAAGCTTTCTACAAGATTGGATCCATAAAGAACGCATTCCAGGTAAAGTTCAAGCTTGGTTTTCTATTCCTTTAGACCCTCAGCTATGTGATTTTCGATTGATTCAAGTCCAACGGGGATCCAAAAAAATGCTTTCCATCGAAGCTACTGTACCTAAGATCAGTCCTCCTGTAGTAGTGCTCGACATTTATGAACAGCTCCGAAAAGAACATTTGCAAGTTTTAAGAAACTCTATTTCTCAAATTTGGTTTAGAGCTATTGGTGAAGGCTCTTACGCATTATTAATCCAAGCCAACATCAACACCTCTCTTATCGCCAAAGCCTACAAATCTTTTTTATTCTTTTTAAAGAAAACACATCCAGAAATACTTTGTTGTCATCGAGTCCAATCTGCGACACTTTTTGACCCCTCTAATCCTTATAAGGCTCGCCTAAAGTTAGATTATGGCCCCACACTGCTCCCTTTGGCGGGTTCTCCCTTTTATTTTCATATTTTAGACTGGACTCCGTATTGTAAAAGCACATGGTTAAAGTTACCAGAACGGATTAAAAACTTCATACACCCCTCCAAAGACGACTGTTTGCTAGAATTTCATGCAGCAAGTGCCTATATTGGTGCGAGCCTTGCTCCATATTTTAAAAGTGTGGATACAGTAGATTCATTTGAGTATTCCAAAATTTCTGCACAAAAAAATGCAAGCAAAATAAAATCTCTCTATGTACACCAAGAAGTGCTCAATGAAAAATTTTTACAAAACTTCTTTAGTAAACAAATTGGTGAAAGCAAATGGACCATCTTATTAAATCCTCCTACCACACAAAGACTCAATAGAAAAATCATCTCCATCCTTGTCGGATGCAGACCAGAAAGGATTCTTCTGATCACGGGAGACTTAGAAAGTGCCTCCAAAAACATCAAAGCATTTAGACAAGAGGGTTTTATGCTTCGAAAAACACTGCCCATAGACACAAATCCAAACTCAAATCACTTCGAATTGGCTTTTTTATTTGTACCTGACAGAGCAAACTTGCTTGGAAAAGTCAAATTAAAACAAGGATGATTAAAAAAAACACCACTAAAACTCTTTTTCACAAAAACTATTCCCCTATTTCATTAGAAAAAATTAAATTAAAAGGAGTTCGACACTAAATGAAGTACAATTCACAGCATTTTACTTATGCTTACAAAGGTAGTAGCAATGAATAAAATCAAATATTTAATTCTATTTTTAGGCACTTTTGTTTTTATAGCGGGGGCATATATAGTTAAAAAAGGTGATACTTTATGGGATTTAAGTGAAAGCTTTTTTAATGATCCTTTCTTTTGGCCCGACCTTTGGGAAAGCAATCGACACATTGAAGATCCACATTGGATTTATCCTGGAGACTCCATATATATAGGTGAGCTAGACACATCCACCACTCAAGCATCTGTTTCTAAGAAAATAGACTGCGATGGTGCAGCTGACTCCAGCTTACCTAATGGTGTAAAAGTAGCGGGCTGTGACCCCACAGATTCTCGAAACGATCATTTCGAAAACATGCTTGGAAATTTAAGGAGTAAATCTAAAGTTCAAAAAAAACTAAAAAACCCTGACGAGTATTTCTATAAAAAAAGACCCGAAGCCAAAATTTTTAACGCCTATTATCAAACACTTTCTCCAAACATTTATGAGCTCCAAGAGTTAAGTAATGACCCTCGGTGGTTTTCAATTCGATCCGGAGAGGGGAAAACACCTTTATTGCATCTACCCGAAACAGAAATTGTTGTTGGAATTGGTCGAAAACTCAATTCAAATCTAAAAAAGGGCGACCTTGTAGAAGTTTGGCAAGCAAAAAAAATTGATATACTAGATTCTAATGCTAAAAACTCTTCGGAACACGCATTACTTCAATTGTCTGGTTATGCTAAAATCACAGCCGTTGGAGACAGTCTATCTAGAGCAACTTTAGTTCAAAGTTTCAAAGAAATCAATATAGATAAAAGTAAAGCAAAATTAAAAGAAAGTCTTAATCCAATTAATGTAAACGGGTACACAGCAATCTCAGAAACAGATATTAAAAACATGGGGTATGTGCTTTATGCCATAGACCCATCCTTAGTCATTGGTTCATACTCTTACTTGATCGTGAATAAAGGAGAAAATCATGGCTTTAATACTGGAGACGGTGTGGCTATTTGGGAAGAAGATATTTCAGACTCTGGGATTGCCCCTCGATTACTGGGTAGAGGTATTATTTCTAGATCAAAAAAAGAACAATCCACCATTTTAATTCGCGAACTTTATTCCAATAATCGTCGTATAAAATTAGGACATAGGGTATCTTTAACTCACAAAGCGAATATCATTTCTACTCAAAATCACTAACACTCCTCAATGAAGTTTTCTAAAAACAACCCTTTTATTATCGCCTTTTTTTTTGTAGGGATAATCCTTCCAACGACTATACTCTCAGTTTTAAGTTTTAGAAACATTCAAAATGAAACTTTTTTAGCCAAAAAAAACTTTGAAGAAAACATCACCTCCTTTAAAAAGGAAATCACTGAGGGTGTACTCGACGAAGAATTGAAAATATTGCAAGAATCTAAAGCTGCTTCTGCTTTTTTATATGAACAACCAAAAAACTTATTAGACTATAGTAAAACTTCTTCTTATATGTCTGTTGAAGGAGTTAATGCTTTTTTTTTGTTCAATAATAAAAAAATAATTTATCCCAATATCATCTCTCATTTTTATTACGAAACACCTCAATTCTCGCATAGCACTTATACTTCTTTAGAACAGCATCTTTTTATTAATGAAAAAACCAACAAATCAATCCATGAAGTAAAAGCCACTCGTTCTATACGCTTCATCCAACCTTTTCAAACACAATCTGAACGCACACAAAATACACTAGGAATTATCCGCGAACACTATCGATCCAAAAATTATGAAGAAGCTCTTCAACTGATTTCTATGCTTCAGGAACAGCCAGAACAGCAAGGATTTTTAAACAACAAATTAAAAGAATCTCTACAATTGTTACGATTCGAGATTTTAATGGAACAAAAGAAATACAATGAAGCACAAAATTTAAGTTTAAACGAATTAAACTACTTCCTAAAACGGCCTCAAATAACAGATATCAGCAGCACTCGTTTCTTTTTCGAGTCCATTTTCAATCAAATTCTTTCTATCGAAAACTTAGAAAAAGAAAAAAGAGAAACATTTTGGAATATTCGTGAAAATTTAAGTCGTCAATTAATCCACAGTGAAAAGCTTTACAACAAACTAGATTTCCTTCAAAATTTAATTCACGACAAACAAAATTCAGATGAAGGCTTGTTGTACCGATTTGATGGTGATGATTTGTACTTTAAAATGTCGTACCCTTGGCTTTTTGGAGATCAAGTTTTAATTGCTCAAATAGACTTGGATAAATATCAAAATCGAATCTTATCTAAAGTAAAAAACATCTCCAAAGAATGGAAGTCTATACACTATACCATCACAAATGCTAATGATTCTATCTTATCGGGAGTACTACCTCCAGGTGAGATCATTTTCGAAAAACATTTTTTAGAAGCAGGCCTCAACTGGACATTGAATCTGTATCAAAAAAACCAAAAAGAATTCAACAAAGAAGGCTTACAAAAAAAGATTTTACTATATGGTTTAATTGCATTTTCTCTACTCACTGTCATTTTTGGGTCTTTTTTTATGCTTCGTTTTTTACTCCAAGAACAAAAGCTTTTAACCATGAAATCCAACTTTTTATCAAGTGTATCACACGAACTAAAAACCCCCTTAACTTCTATTAAAATGTTTTCTGAAATGATGGCCAAAGGAAGAGTGCAAAAAACAGAAAAAATTCAAGAATATTCTACCTTAATTGGCAAAGAATCCACTCGTCTAGAAAATTTAATTGGAGCTATATTAAACTATACACGCATGGAGCATGGTTCTGCAGCATTTAAGTGGGAAGTCATAGATTTGGGACTATGTGTTGAACACATATACAATTCCATGCTAGATATTGCGATTGAAAAAAAATTAAATATTGATTCTCACATTAAAAAAAGCTTATTTATAATGGGAGACTTCACATCTCTCTATAGTTTAGTTCAAAATTTAATAGAAAATGCTATTAAATACACTAATCCACCGGGAAGTATTTTTGTAGAAATATACGAAGAAGACGAAAAAATTATATTTTCTGTTATAGACACTGGAATAGGAATCCCTATGTCTGAACAAAAAAACATTTTTAATGATTTTTATAGAGTTGGAGATGAAATGACTAGAAGTACAAAAGGTTCAGGACTTGGTCTTGCTATCGTCAAAAGAGTCGTCGAAACCCACAAAGCTTCAATCTCTTTACAAAGTCGTGTAGGTAAGGGCTCTACATTCACTGTTAGATTCAAAAAGGTAAGGTAATATGGAAAGCAAAATACTTATAGTAGAAGATGAAGAAATTATTCGATTAGGACTCAAAGATAATTTTGAGTTAGAAAACTACATAGTGGAAACCGCCTCTGACGGAGAAGAAGCCATCATTAAAGCAGATGAGTTTAAGCCCGATTTGGTTATTTTAGATTTAATGCTACCTAAAAAGAGCGGCTTCGAGGTTTGTAGAGTCATACGAAAAAAACACCCACACACTTTCATTATCATGCTCACCGCCAAAACAGAAGAAACTAGTAAAGTGGCTGGCCTAGAAATGGGAGCCGACGACTATGTCACCAAACCTTTTTCTATTATTGAATTATTAGCTAGAGTAAAATCTTCTCTACGAAGAGCCAACAATTTAAAAAGCTCTGAAGATTCTACGCTAAAAACACCTGATGTTGTTGAATTTTATAATATAAAACTAGACTTTAAAAAATATGAAGCTTTTAAAAACAATCAAAGCATTGAAATGTCTGCTAGGGAATTTCAAGTGCTTAGGTATTTTTGGCAAAGGCGAGGAGAAGTGGTTTACAGAGAAGACTTACTTCAAAATATATGGGGCTACACACCAGAAAACATGCCTTCTACTAGAACCATAGACAATCATATTGTAAACCTTAGAAAAAAACTAGAAGATGACCAAGCCAACCCTAAACTCATCCTTTCTATTCGAGGTGCTGGTTATAAATTCGACATTTAAACATAAATTATTGTTTCTATTTCTATTTCTTTTTGGGATGAATACAAGCTGGTCTTCTTTAATGACTTCTACAATCAAAGAAGCCTTGTATTTATTTGAATTGAAAGGTGAGTTTTCTTTAGCGACAAGCAAGTTAAAAGAGGTGTCTCAAAAAGGCTCCCCAGAAGAACAAGTGAGTGCCAATTTTTATTTAGGGAAAATTTATGATATTAGCGGTAATGCTTCTACAGCCTCTTTTTATTATACTCAATGTTTAATGCACCTTAAAAACACTAGTGATGCTTATTGGATTGCTGAACAATTAGCCCGACTACAAGCTCAGCCAGAGCCTTTAATACAAAATCACATCCCTTTAAAAGTCAAAGACCTTAAAGTCTTTCCTTCTTTTGAAACTTCTTACTTAGTTTTAGACCACACCAAAATAGTCCAAATGGACTCAGACCATTTAGATCCAGTATTAACACCCATTCCAGTGAATGCTCAAATACACTTTGTTTCTGAATTTGGTGTTTGGTATAGCACCCCTACTCACACACTTTGCTTTCAACCTTTAAATGCACTAGAAGCCACACAAAAATACTCATTAGATTCAAAAATTGAAGATTTCATTCTTTTACCTAAAAACAAAGTATTCGTTTTAACTGAAAACAAAGCCCTTTTAATTTCTCACAACAACTCTCCTATTTCTCTAAAGAACTCTTATCAAAACTGTACAATTACGGGATTTTATAAAGCCTTAGATGATATTATTCTAAACTGTCCCGACAACACACTCCGTTTCATTCATTTAAACTCTCTATCGGAAAACTTCATTATTTCACAGTTAGATTCCATTGAAAAAATAATTATAGATTCTAATTCTATTTTCTTATTTTCTGACAACACGCTATGGCACTATCTTCCTAACAAAACCACACCTTTTATTTGGAAACACTCCAACACCTCAATAAAAGATTTTATCGTTTTTTCTAAACACTTGGTCCTTTTAGAGCACTCAGGAAAGCTAAAACTGATTGAAAAAAAATCTGGACTCTTACAAAACTCTATAAATTCTGAAGCTACTTGGATTTTAGAAATGGCCCCCGGACTTTTAGGTTCATTTTCTAAAAGCGGAAACATCTCTGCCCTAGACACAGCTTTAACTCCATTATGGTCTTTCAATCTGGGAAAGCCCCTAAAATTTAAACCTTTTATTAATAACACCTCTCTTTGCCTTTCACTAAATGACTCCTTAGTGTTACTCAATGCAATGCATTACGGCAAAAAGCCCCTTCAATCCACTATACTAGCCGCCAAAGCTCACCAATTAGCCAATAAAAAGCAGTGGGAAGAACTCTCTATTGTTTTAGACACCTTAATTCAAATAGAAGCAGGAAGTTTAGACGCTTGGTTTTTAAAAGCACTTTTAATAGAAGAAACTCATCAGTCCGAAAAACTAAAACAAAGCATATGGGCAAAAGCCATACAGCTAGTAAATGGAGACAAAAAAAATGCTCCTCTAGTTTTATCTCGTTATAGCAAAATAATCGATGCACAATATGTAAAACCATTATCCATCTCATCCAAAATCACTTATCCACAATTTTTTGGATCTTCAAAAAACCTTTATACCATAGACTTAGAAAGTCAACAATTACAAAACATAGATCCAGAAACAGGTGAAAAAAGATGGTTTAAAAATTTGGATAAATTAGATAAAAACCCCGTAATGGCAAACAATGATTCACAAATTGCCATAGCCTCTGGTTTTAAAACTCACATTTATGAACTTCAAAAAAATGGATACCATAAAGAACTCAATTTATCGGGGAAGCCATTTCACATTGAATACACACATAACGCAATTTATATATCTACTTGGAATGGTTTTTTAGAAAAATTTTTATTACCTCAATTGAATTTAGCTTGGTCTCGAAAAATCTTTAACACTCCCTTTCATTTTTCAAATTCAAACAAAAACTTATGGTTATCGAGTCTAGAAGGAGAGCTGCTCAAGATTTGGTCTTCTTCTGGTCTCATTCAAGACACCTTGACCCACCTACACAGCACAATTACTCATACTTTAGCCAGTGATTCACTTTTTATTGTCGCCAATAATAATAATAAAGTTTTTATTTTTTCAACTCTGAGCAACAAACTCTTAAAAACAATTCAAGTCCCATCTTCGATTAATTCTATTCAAGTTGTAAACACGGACAATTTAGAAATACTCATGGGACTTAGCAATCAACAAATCATTTTATACTCTCTTATAAAAAGTAATCCTCTATGGGTTTATAGTGGTACAGGCTCTATTTTTGTAAACCCAATAGTCCATCAAAACTTAGCTTGGGTAGATCAAAAAAACAAAGTGATTGCCCTTGATCTCAAAACAGGAAATCCAGTACACGAATTTAAGACTCAAAGCAATATAAGCACTCCTTTTATTTTAGAAAAAAAACTTTTTACAGCCTCTGACAATCAATTGCTGTATGCCTTTGAAATACCATATTAAATTGAAAGCTATTAATGAAAGCATCCAACTTTGAAAGCTTTCTCATGACAAAAATATAACCAATATAGGTTTTATTGGATTAAAAACTGAATTTCTACACAATTTCATCTTTTTTTCTCTTTTTTAGAAAAAAAACATTATTTTTATAATGTTGGTGTTTTATATCTTTTAATAAATCAAATGGAGTTAGTATGATGTTTTGGCGTTTTAAAGACATAAAAAAACTTCTCTTTTTTTGTATAGTTTCTTTTATGAACTTGTTTTTTTTTAATGCCTGTAAAAAAGAAGCACCTAAGAAAATTGAAGCTATAGATACTCAATACCCCAGATCAGAAACTTTATATGTTGGTGGTTTTGATTGGGCTCCACCCTCTACATTCAATCCTTTAGAAGGAGACCCAAACTTCCCCATTGATGGCAATATCAAACTCTTATATGAATCTCTTTTTGCTTACAATCAAAGCTCTACTGTATTAGAACCTCTACTCGCAAAATCTTATACTCAAACCGATTCTGCTATTATTGTAAGCTTAGATCCTTTAGCTAAGTGGAGTGATTCCTCTCCTGTCACTAATGCAGATGTGATCTATTCGTTTTATTTAGACTCTATATTCCCCACACCAAGACACGCTATTTGGCAATACCTTTCTCACATCGATGTTCAAAATGAAGACCTCTATTTTCACTTTAATCCTGAAAACAAAAATCCTTTGGTTATCTTAAGTGCCCTAGCAGAAACTTCAATATTACCAAAAAAGATATTTGAACCACTCACCCTAAATGCAAAAACTCCACAAGGCTATGATTATGCCAAAATTTTAGAATTTAAAAACGATTCTCTCCCATTAGTTTCTGGTCCATACAACCTCAAAGAGTTTTTTCCAGATAAAATTGTATTGGAACGAGTCCCCACTTATTGGGCAAATTACAAATACAATAAAGAGCCCAGTCCTAAATACATCATCCACTCTATTTATAATGGAAACAACCACTTTAATAATGCTATGATCAAAGGAAATCTAGATATTTCCTCCATCTTTTTACCTAGAATTTGGGAAAAAGAACGAGATCAAATTAGAGCCTGGAGTTTAGAAGAACCCTACCATGAACCTGGCTCCATTCCCACACTTTTTATAGCACATCCCACCCCTCCATTTAATGATATTGTCTTTAGAAGGGCTTTAGCTCACGCTATTAACTATGAAAAAATAAAGTCTAGAGCTGTTTCAAATTATACTCCTGCCATGCAACCAGGTTTTATTTTGCCATTTGGAGAAGAGGCCAAATTTTATAGTTCTGTAGATGCAGAAAAGTTTGGGTATTATTTTAATTTAGATACAGCAAGGCAAATCCTAAAAAATGGTGGTTATTCATGGAATGATAAAGCAGAGCTATTAGATAAAAATGGAAAAAAAATACGAAGCTTAAATATCGAATGTCCACAAGGATGGACTGACTGGGAAGATGTCATCAAGGTAGTCGTGGAATCTTTTAAAGAACTTGGTATTGATGCTCAAGAAAAATTTGTAGATTATTCAGCTTGGGAGCAAGATTTAAGATTAGGTCACTTTGATCTTATTATGAAAACCCAAACAGCCGCCTTGTCTCCCTCTACCCCTTGGACTCGTTTCAATCAGGTCATGAACAGCAAAAATCTTAAAAAAATTGGAGACGAAAGCTATTCAAACCAAGGTCGTTTTTCTAATCTTCAAGCAGATTCTCTCTTAAATTTAATCCCCACGCTTACAGATACGGCTCTTCTTAAACAAGCCTATCATGAACTGAATAAAATATTTATGCTTGAAATTCCTGTCTTACCTCTAATGTATAGACCAACACAATACTATCAATTTTCAACCAAACACTGGACTCACTTTCCAACAGAAGAAAACCCTTATGCTCCACCTCAAAATCTAATGGTGGGCGCTGGAATTAAAGCCTTGTGGTATATAAAACCAAATAATTAGAGGATTCTTAAATCAACACAGCTTTTTTAATTGTTTTTTTATAAATTTACACTGTATTTTTCATGGAGCTTTGTTTTGCAAAAAAGTCGTTTTATACTCCCTAATGCCTTTACTAGCATGAATTTTTTACTTGGCGTATTTGCTATTTGTTGGGCCACTGGGCTATTTTCTAATTTTACTACTTTAGACCCCTACCGTATGAGTGCTTATTTTGTAGTCTTATGCGTTCTTTTAGACAAATTAGATGGTTTTGCAGCAAGACTAGTCAACGCTAGCTCAGAATTTGGAGCTCAATTTGATAGCCTTGCAGATTTGATTGCTTTTGGTTTGGCTCCTGCTTTTTTGCTTCTTTTTTCTTATCTGCATTTTGCTAAAGAATGGAGCAGTAAAAACTTAGTGTTATTATTGGTTGTTTTTTCGGTATATGTTCTAACCGCAGCCATTAGACTCGCTAAATATAACGCAGTGGATTCTGAACTTCTTAGCGACTATTTTTCTGGTTTACCTAGTACCTTCGCAGGGGCCATCAATGTGGTTTTCTTGTCTTATTTTATTCACAAAGGTGGATTCAACGAGGATATTTCAACGGGCTTACTTTTCCTTCCCGTATTTATTATGCTTCTCACCGGCATTTTAATGGTGAGTCCCTTGTTTTTGCCCAAAATTCAAGTGAGAAAAAATAAGCTTTTTAATGCTTTTCAATTTGTGATGATTTTTCTGACCTACATACTGGGTTTTATGTTTATTTCACCCACAGTGCCTTTCATTCATGAGTTTTTGATTGCTCTTATGCTAGGGTATGTGATCATAGGTTTTGGACATGGGCTTTATCGTAGAGAATCTATTTTAAAAAAACAATGATTTTATAAATTAGCGATATAAGTCGCTAAACTATAAGCGTAGTTTTTCTCTAAGCTTTCTAAGTCTACTCTAGGCAGTTCTACTGTCACACACTCTATTTGAGTCTCATCACACCAAGAGCCGAGACTCCCAGGTGTTTCGTAGCCTATGGACTCCACCCAATCCAATGCAAATATGTGTTGAAGAGCAAGCACAGTTTTAGATTTTATGCGGGCATCGATACAATTCAAAGGAGCATGAAGCGATACGACGCACTCTGGATTTATTTTTTTTATTAAATGACAAAGAGCAATCGTTTCGGGTTCACTCAAAGCTTTTTCACCTGGAGAAAGAGCGGTTTCTCTTGGAAATTCTAAACATAGCCTAGAATACACTGTTTTTGAACTCCAATTCGATGCTGGGAAATTTCGATTCAAATCCACTCCCCTTGCATTTCCCCTAGTCCCGTGAATCATTCCATCTGGATTAGCACACAACACAACTCCAACATGCAATGGAGGTGTTTGAAAAAATCGAAGCACTCTACTCAACAAAAAAGTAGTTTCTGGTTCTTCACCATGAATACCTGCTATAAATAAGTGAGAACATTTTTTTTGAGGAGGAAAGTAATAAAGAGGAGCTCCTAACTCCGAAGAGCCGTAAACTTCTTTGGGAACGACAATAGTCCCACGACACGAGTTAGGTCGAAAGGGCGACATCTCAATAAGTCTATAAAAAATACGGGTAAATGTAATCTTTTGCCAATGCTTCTAAGTTTTCTAGCAGCACAGATTTACCGGCAATATCTGAATCCATATAAATCGCTTCTAATTCCTTCAAATCAAATAATTCTTGAAACAATCTAGCTTCTTCTATATAAGACAAATGCCAAGGCTCTGGTTGTATAGAACCTCGACCTGGTATAAAAACTCTTAAAAAACCAAAAGATTCTGCCTCTTCTGTGATCCAGTCATGAAATGGTTTGAACATTTTATGTGATTCTTCTGGAGTGAGCTTCACAGCATAACCATGAGGAATAGCAGAAGCATCCACAATATCGATCTCTGTCCCAAAATGATGACGACTCGCTCCTGGTAATGCGGACCATAAAAGCAAAGTTTTCACCAATTCTTCTGGATTTTTAATGTCTTTAGAGATAAGGTGTCCTTTTGCATCTAGTAAAGGTAATTCTCGTTTCGCTTTTCTATTCCATATAGAAACTTGTCTGTCAAAAGAACGATATGCACTTTCAACTCTTAAATCAAAACCTAATTCTTTACCTCGTTTCCGAAATGCCGCAAGGGCTTTTACAACCTTGGGCCTTAAAAACAAATGCTCAGGTTCAAAGCGAATCAAATCTATAGAATCCAAACCATATGGATTTATTTTGTGTGAAGTATGAGAAATTGTGTTAGACATCTTTAATACCTGCGTTCAATAATAGCTTTTTCCACTCTTGTTTGTTATTTTTTTTGGGAGAATTTGTTTTTAAAATTTCTGTGATAGGATTTGCATGTGTCCATGCTATAGCCAGAGCATCCGAGGCATCTAAAAGACCTGAAATTTCCTTCAACTGCAAATGAGCTTGAATCATATGGGCTACACTCTCTTTGCTAGCCCCACCTCTACCAGTGACGGCCAATTTAACCGATTTAGGGCTATACTCGTGATAAGACATTCCTTGTTTAAGACAAGTCAACAAGATTGCTCCTCGAATATGCCCTAATAATAAAGCAGTCTTTACATTTTTGGCGTAAAAAATCCCTTCCATACTCAATGCGTTGGGCTTGTATTTTTTTATTAATAGCTCTAAATCAGAAACAATGTCTAAAATTCGATATTCAGCTGTTTTTTGTAGATTTGCTTTGATCACCCCATATTCTAGCACTTGAATTGGAGATACATTTATTTTTAAAAATGCATATCCAGTAGTTCTAGATCCGGGGTCTATTCCTAAAACAATCATTTTTTTCTCTTCAAATCAAAAGCAAAAACACTTTAAGCTTAAATTCCAATATTAATAGTTTTATATATAGCAAAAAACAATTCATTATAGCTCTTTTTTTAATTTTCTTTATTAAATTTTTAAAAGGTGCTCTTATTATGTTTTATTGAATTTACATCTATTTCAAACTAGATCTTTTAAATTTAGGCTCCTTTAAGAGGAATTTCATGTTATTAGAAAACGAGACTTCTTTGTCAAAAAAACTCAAAACACACCCTAGACAATTAGGAATACCTTATACCCAATGGGGACGAAATTTAATTGCAGCTTGTCCATTCCATGCTCCAGAAGAAAACTCCATGTTTTTTTATGATTCCTTGGGTTACTGGCGTTATCGTTGTTTGCAATGTGGTAGCGAAGGAAATCTAATAGAGTTTGTCATGAGGAATCGTTTTAATGGGCTAGATGAAAAAGAAGCTCGACTCCAAGCTTATGATTTTTTTGGTGCTCAAGAAACAAAAGCTCCCGATGAGCTCCAAAATGAACACCCTTGGATCAAAGAAATGGGTGGTGAGAAGTCTAAAGTTTTAGAACTTTTTGTGAGTTATTGCCATTGGGCTGCTTATAAAAGCAAAAGCCTATCTGATTTTTTAGAGTCCAGAGGTTGGAGCATAGCCCAAGCCCAACTTTATGGTTTAGGCTATTATTCTGGTGATTTTGAACCTTTTGTGAGTTACTGTGCTCTCTCTGGAATAGAGCGCCATCAAATCAGTTGTCATCTTGATAACTTAGAAGCATCTTGTGAAGCAAGGGTCACCATTCCTGCACGAAACGCGAAAGGAATCATTCATGCAGTTTATGGGCGTAGTTTAGAGGCAAACCCATCTGAACCTTATATTTCTTATGCATCAGGTCCCTTAGATATACCTTTTAACATGCAAAGCAGAAATGAACACCCTATTATAGTCGAAGGTTTTTTTGATACCCTCACAGCAGATTTAGCAGGCATTTCGGGTGTAGTTTCTACAATTTATCAAGAATTCAATAAAAGCCATCTCTATAAATTAAAAGCTTGCGGTGCAGAATCAATCACTGTTGTTTTAAGACGAACCAAAAATCGAAAAGAACAGGCTTTTTTAATTCAAAGCTATCTAAAATTAGCTACTTCTTTGAATTTAAAATTTAAGTCCATCTTATTGCCAGAAGGGCAAAATCTAGATGAACTCCTTCGTGAAAAAGGGGCAGATTATTTCATAGATTTATTGCAAAACACTCAAGAGGACACTATCCACACACATCGTCGTTCTGTTATGTTGCAAGATATCAAAGAAAACTTCGATGTTTCTATGTTTTGCTCGCCCGACACTCCCGTAGGCTACTCCTTGACCCAATTTTCTAAGTTAAGCATGGCTTTAGATGGTGTTCAACCTGGTCTCTTTTTTGTCTCATCACAGCCCATGAGTTTAAGTTCCATATTTTTAATAAATCTTGCTCTGGATTTAGTCATCACTAATACAGAGCTCAAAGTCATATACATTAATTTAAAAAAACCAAGACGAATTATATTTGACCAAATTATTTCTTTACTCACTGGAGAGTCTATTCTAGAAGTTCGAAAACAAAGCGAATGCGAAGAAGCCAATCAAAAACGACTCGAAGCTACAAAAAAACTCCTTCATTTTGTGAAAGAAAACCGCTTAGAAATCTGGGAAGATCACTTGAGCTTTGAGAATATAGAGATGCTTCAAACTTTAAAAGAAATGCTTAAAGAAAGCCCAGATTTAATATTGATTATCGACGGAATAGACCAGTTAAGAGTGAGTAATAGGTCTGAAATTTTTGACATCCACGAACGCCGTTCTACTGTTCTGTTAGATATTTATAAATCTTTAGATATTCCTGTTTTTTTGGGAGGAAACCACCAAGTAAACACACCCAGTCTTTTAGAATCTAATCCTTATATCAAAGACTCAGAAGCCAATTACCGAATAGAAGCCAAAGAAGATGAATTATTTCTAACTGTGGACTCTAAAAATCTGGCCAAAAAAATATACCACGGGACCATCCAACTAGACTCTACTTCACTTCTAATGAAAGAATCCTAATGCTGATTCTTGATTTTAATAATTTTTGGAGTCCATCGGGTGGTGGCGTTCGACGATATCATTTAGAACGATTGAAATTCTATAAAAATCGAAACCTAGAAAAGTTGGTTTTTATAATGAACGACAGTCAAACTTATACAGAAGTGATTTCTGAAACTGTAATCATTGAGCATGTCAAAGCTTTTGAGTTTCCTTTCCACAAAGGTTATCGTTTTATTTGGAAAAAATCCCAAGTTGTCCCTTATCTAAAAAAATACAACCCCGATATAATCGAGGTCGGTTCTCCTTATTTTTTACCAAAATTTATTGCTAGACTCGCAAAAAAACACTCTCCAAATGCAAAGCTTTTTGCTTTTTGGCATGCAGATTTCCCTTTGGCTTATATCGAAAGACCTTTGAGGCCATTTTTGGGAAGACATTTGGCATCTCTACTTAAAGAACTGGCATTTTCATATGCAAAATACCAATATAAAGCTTATCATAATATTCAGGCTTCCTCTTTTGAAGTTTTAAAAAGACTCCAGCAATACTTTCAAAATTCAGCTAGAATTCCCCTTGGTTGCGATATCCAAAGCTTCAATCCATCTAAACGAGACGAGGACTTAGTCAAAAAATTAAAATCTGGTGTAGAAGAGAGAAAAATCATCTTTTTTCCGCACCGGTTCAGTAAAGAAAAAGGCTTAGATTTATTACTAAATGCCTATTCGATTTTAAGTAAACGATCAGTGATATTGCCTGCAATTGTTTTTTCTGGAGCTGGTCCCCGACAATTTTTAATACAAAACGCAATCAAAAAACACAAACATTTGCATTTTTTAGGTTTTATACATTCAAAAGAAGAAATGGCTCGTTATTATGCAAGTGCAGATATAGGGATAGCTTTATCACGATTTGAAACCTTTGGACTTTCAATATTAGAAAGCATGGCATCTGGAAATATCCTCATTGCAGCAAATGCAGGCGCCGCTAAAGAACACGCTACACATTCAAAAACAGGTTTTATTTTAAAAGACTATTCTGCAGAAGCTCTGGCCGATTTAATCGAACACATCTGTAATCTAGACTTAAAAGAAGAAAAAAAGGAAGCTAGACGATACGCAGAAAGCTTCACTTGGGAACATTGTTTTACAACTCAACTCCATTTATATTCTAATCGAGGAAAATATGATTAATCACATTGTTTTTTGGAAACTCAAAGAAAAAGCTGTGGGTAAAGATGCTATCGAAAACGGCACCCAAATGGTAGAAATGCTCAATGACTTAATAAATAAAGTCCCTGGGATTGTAAAAATGGAAGCAGGCATTGATTTTAATAGATCTGCTGCAGCATGGGATGTCGCACTCTTTTCCCAATTCAAAAGCATAGAGGATTTGAATAACTATCAAAAACACCCTGAACACATTAAAGTTGGGGATTTTATTAAAGAAGTGGTGAGCAGTCGAAGTGTTGTCGATTATGAAATATAAGCATTAAATCCACTTTTAATTTTTTGATTCTCATTAAAACTAGTGGACAATTTGTATTTATAAAGGTATCTTTATACTATATATGGTCACTTTAACACAAACATCATGGTTAGAACACCCCACAGATGCAATCATTCAATTGCTTCGAACACCCCCTATTCGTTTAGAGGCTTCTCAAAACTTAATACACTACCATGCTCCCGAAAATTTGGTGGCTGGCTCTACTGTTTTTTATCACTTAATTTCTGGTTTTAATCGAATTTCTTGGTCTGCTAGTATTTCATCTGTCAAAGGTTCTTTGATTCAAACTCGTTTACTTAAAGGACCTTTTAGAGGCTTTAATGCAAAGCACCACTTTGAAAACGAAGACGGAGTTTCAATTTGCATTGAAGAGCTTTCATTTCAAGGAGAGTCCGAACACTTTCTTTTAGAAATACAAAAAGCTAAAATTTGTTATGCTCTCCAAGAGCGACAACAAACACTAGATGCTCTTTTGAAATACGAAACAGCAAAAAACACAAAGTCTTTTCAAGCACTAGACTCCTTAGGTGGCATGTCTGCCGGTTGAGTTACTAAATCAAAATGCCTTATCGTTCTTTGGAAGATGCCCTTAAAGAATTAAAGAAAAATAATCTTTTAATATCCATTCAAGAAGAAGTGGACCCCTATTTAGAAATGGCAGCAATTGCCAGGCAAGCATACGCTCAGAAATCCCCCGCCATTCTTTTTGAAAATGTAAAAGGCTCACCTTTTAGAGCGGTGTGCAACTTATTTGGAAGCGAAGAAAGAATTCAAATATTATTCAAAAAAAAACTTAAATTACTAAAGCACGCTATTGACTTTAAATCAAATCCCCTTCAAAGTCTCAAAAAACCATCTAGTCTCTTTCGTTTGCCTTTTGCAGCTTTACACGCTCTACCTAGATTCAGTCTTTTTAATCCCGTGCTATTTAAAGAATGCCGCTTAACTGATATCCCTCTTTTGCATTCCTGGCCCAAAGACGGAGGTGCTTTTATAACCTTGCCACAAGTGTGTAGTCTTTCACCAGACACTCCTTCTATACTCAAGACCAACATAGGGATGTATCGTATTCAAATCACAGGGAATGACTATGAAAAAGACCAAGAGTGTGGACTGCACTATCAAATCAACAGAGATATAGCAAAACACCATGAAAAGGCCATCCAGCTCAATAAACCACTCAAAGTGAGTATTTTTATAGGTGGCCCACCCGCCCATACAGTCGCAGCTGTGATGCCCATGCCAGAAAATCTTTCTGAATTGTTCATGGCCGGACTATTGAATGGTCGTGCCTTTCGATATTCTAAATATAAAGACTGGATAATCTCTTCGGAGGCAGATTTTTGCATATTAGGAGAAATAGACCCTCATTTAAAAGAAGAAGGCCCCTTTGGAGACCATTTGGGCTATTACTCTGGGAAACATCCTTTTCCTTTCATTAAAATACACAAAGTCTTTCATCGAAAGAACGCCATATATCCTTTTACTGTGGTAGGAAGGCCTCCTCAAGAAGACACACAGTTTGGAGCCTTGATCCATCAAATCACGGCACCTATGGTCCCAGCATCTGTAGCCAATCTAATAGAAATGCATGCTGTAGATGCCGCAGGAGTCCACCCCTTGCTTTTAGCTATAGGGAACGAGTCTTTTTTACCATACGAGGCTCGAGAACCTATGCAACTCTTAAAAATTGCCAATGCTATTTTAGGTTTTAATCAAGCAGCTCTGGCTAAATATTTATGGATAGCAGCAATTCAAGATGACTCTCAACTCAGTACTTCTAAAATTGCTTCTTTTTTTGAACATTGTTTATCTCGAATCGATTTTTCTAGGGATTTGCACTTTCAAACTTCTACCACCATCGATACTTTGGATTACACAGGGACTTCTCTAAACCACGGCTCCAAACTAGTACTCGCTGCAGCCGGTAAAGTCAAAAGACAACTTGGAAAAGGAGAGTTTTTAGAAGATTTTCCTCTTATAGAAGATTTTTCAAAAGCTTACTGGGTGATGCCTGGAGTGCTATGTGTCACAGCAAGTCAAGACGCTTCAATGGATTTATTTCTGGAATCTTTATCTACCTGGGAACACAGAGAGCTTTACCCGTGGATTAGTCTTGTCGATGACGCTGTTTTTGCCTCTAAAAACTTAGACAATTGGTTGTGGGTCACTTTCACTCGCTCTGATCCAGCACAAGATGTTTATGGAATCCACTCCAAAATTCACCAAAAACACTATGCATGTGAAGCCCCCCTGGTAGTCGATGCCAGGAGTAAAAAACACCACCAAGAAGCATTGATTGAAAACCCTATAATAGAAGCAAAAGCCAAAGAAAAATTAGCCAACGCCACATTCAATTTCTCTCTTTAAGAGATGACTTTTTTATGATCCATCGATTATTTACAGTCTCTAAAGCAAGTATTATTATTTTTATGGTGTTACAAAGTTCCCTAGTGGCAAAGTCTTACACTTGTGGCACCCAAAAACTCATAGAACATTCCAAACATTTAAAAGAAGCTGTCTTCTCTAAAACACTTGCCAAAACACTGACAAATTGTCCATCAGAATCTTATTATAACGAAGTCAAAAGTTTAAAAAGTTCACATTTTATTTTTTATTACACCCTAGAAGGCCCTCACGCCACCACCACTCACTTTTTAGACACACTGGTGCATTATTTTGAAAAAGCTTGGACTTTTAATACTCAAATTGCAAAGCTCAAAGCCCCCAAAGCCACAAAAAAAACCTACCATTATCAACAAAACAATGAATCAGGCCTTTATGCGATTGAAGTGATCGACATTGATTTGCTCAGAGACACTCAGTATTTGATGGGAGGGGCCTGTCATGGTTGTTTTGGATTGACCTACCCTTCTGATCCACTAGACCCAGAAGCGAGTCAAATACTCATCGACAATGATTTTAAATATAGCCCAAGCACTTCGAACACTTTTTTGAATACTCAAAACAATGAAGGTGAAAATTGCAAATACCCCTATGCTAGTGAAGAATTAAAAAACACAAAAGATTCCTATTCATACGCTGAATTTCCTAATAAAGGCATTCAAATCACTGCTTTTCACGAACTATACCACGCTTCACAACTTCGATACTTGAATATTCTAACTACGCCTACCTTTTGGCTTGAAGCCTCTGCTGTGGGTGTAGAAGAGGTGAATGCTCCTGACATCGATGACTATTGGAATTACATCCCTAATTTTTTAGAAAATATTGGGACTCCTTTAAGTGCTTTAAGAGAAGATTATGGAGCATGTATTCTTTACCTTTATTTGTTTCAAAATTTTGGAGCTGCTTTTGATCAAAAAATATGGGAGTTTTATTCTAAAAATCCAAAAGCCTCCTTTATTGAAGCTTTTAGCACAGCTTTTTCTAAGCAAAATACAGACTCTTTATTCCATGATTTTGCTTTATCTTTGTTCCACATTGGAAATAGAAGCTCTTCTTACAAAGCTCTTTATTTAGACTCACCTGATTGGGAGACTCCTCGCATACGACAAAAAAAATACACTCCATTACCAGCTTTGAGCTTTGATTTTATCGATGCCAAAAGCACGAGCATCGATTTATTTTCCTCCAATGAAGAAATTTCTTTAGTGTATTGGAATATAGATAAGAAAACTACAGTATCTCCTATTCAAAATCAACAAGACTGGAAAAACCAAATTCAAAAATCCGACTCTGCGGTGTATATCTTGAGTCTTTTAAAAGAAAAGTCCAAAAACATAGAAGAAAAACCAAAACAAAAGCCCATACTTTACCCTAATCCATGGCAAGGTGGCTCGCTTTGTTTCACAGGACTTTCTAAGCAAAACACCATAGAAATTCGCAATCGAATAGGACAACTTGTATGGCAAATAAATACCAATAATTCCACCCACTGCCTTAGCGAAAAGGATGTCAAAGAAAAGCTAAGCCCTTCGCTTTACTATTATAGAGTGGATCATCAAGGAAAGACAAAAGCTTTTTTAATTGTTTATTAAAATTCGTAAAAAAGACAAGTCCCATAGCTGTCTGGAGACCAAAGAGGTACAAGCTTCCACTGACTTGCCATGGACTTAGAGGAAGTTGCTTTGTAAATTCGAAGCACATTTAAAGAAGAAAGCACTCTATCAAAAATGAGTACCCCCACCGACGCTTGAAAAGCAATCTTAAATAAACGATAATTTTTCAAAGACTTTTTATAGCTTTTGATGTTCTCTGTAGTTTGAGGATTATCACTAGAGCCCCAATCCCAACTGTATTCTGCTGTATTTGGATATTCTTCGTCTATGGCCTTACCAGATCGTAGCATCGCTTGGTTGTAATCTTCGTTCATATCTGGGTTTGAATTTTGCCCTGCTACGCCACCTCGACTTCGGTAATCTCCTATAAGATTTAAAAAATCAATATCTTTTCGCTTTATAGAAAGTCCTGCATTTTTTGTTGCTTTAGCATGTGCGGTGCTCAATTGTTTTTCTGCCATTTGATAAGTCGCTACAGTGGTGAACCAAAAAGCTAAATCGGTCCATAAAAAAGGCTTATAAAAAGAAGTTTCTCCTAAATAATACTCTCCCGAACCTGGAATCAGTAAAGAAAAAGCTATAGCAGTGACAATGCTTTTGTCTTGATTTCTGGACACAGATTCATCAACAGAAATCACTCTTTGAGCAAAAAGACAAGAAGAGGCTATAAAAATTAAAATTAAAACTCTAGTCATTAAAATTCCCAAAAAGCATGGATAGAAACCCCTGGATTGTCTATAATATTCAATGAAGTTTCGAATCGCGTCCTTTCAATCCAAGAGAGCTTTTCTTCATATAAGAGTTTATTGTGTGCATTAGCAAAAAGAGCCGCATCCACAGCAGATACTACATGATTCACTATCAAAGCACCGAAAAACCACGCTTGCATAGAAGCATAAGAATTTGCTTTTTTCCGCATCGACTTATAATCTTCTAAATGTATGGATTTAGCCAAAGGAATTGTTTCTGAATCTATATTAGACAAGTTTAACTCTTGGTAAGAAGCTCTTTCTCTCACATCATCCCACCCTAAAATATAAGAAGGGTTAGAAAGTAACTGATAAAATTGATTTTCGTCGTAAAAAGACTTTGACTTTAGTGTTTTAGACAGTGGTTCATCTCGAAAAGCATCTGTGTGCCTAGAGTCATTTTCAAATACTTTAGATTGGTAGCAATTATTGGTGCTTGCTGTACCATAAATAGATTTACAATAAGATTCTCGGCTATTCAAGTAACGCTGTTGAAATAAACTTTCTTCAGAAGCATCGTCTAGTAGGCGATATATATTATGCATGCTTTGCTCATATTGACCAATAGAAAAATGCTCATTGGCAAAACTTTTGTATCTAGTCACTTGTTTGTTATACTTATTCACAGAAAAATAATACCACGAAGTCCATAATGCAGTTTCTGCTGCTAAATAAAAAGCTCCACGAATGTAGTTCCAGTTCGATGTCCCTACATAAATTTGCCCTGCGCCTGGTAAAACCAACGAGAAAAACAAAGCCTTTCTAGGGTTTTTATAAGAGCCTTTAATTTCGTTTATCCCACGAATTTTAGATACTTTAATGGGGCCTAAAAGTTCTCTACGAGAAAACGAAGACTCATTAGAGGAGGCAGGGGCGGTTTTGGAAGAATCTGCGGGAAGGCTTGCCGAGGAGGCAGGGGCTGCTTTGGAAGAATCTACAGGAAGGCTTGCCGAGGAGGCAGGGGCGGTTTCTGCTTCAAACTCTGCAAACAAGTCTCTCACTTGTGCAAAAGCTTCAAGACTCAAAAGAAAAACTAAAAGTATAAGTAAACGATACACCATAATGTAAATGTAACAAAAAACCGTCTCTAAAAGAAACGGTTTTAAGGAATAAAACTTGGTTTGAGTTTAATCTTCTTTTACAACCCAGACTTTAACTGTAGCTTCAACATTACCAAAAACATTTACAGCGACAGAATAAACGCCTAACTGTTTGATTGGCTCTTCAAGAAGGACTTGATTTCGTTGCACTTTAACGCCTTGCATGGTGATGGCTTCTGCAATATCAGCTGCAGTCACAGAACCATACAATCGCTCATCTTCTACCACTCGACGAGTCAAATGGATAGAAACTTCTGACAACTTAGCCGCTAAATCACCAGCAGCAGCCAGTTCTTTTCGAAATTGAGCTTCTATTGCTTCACGATTTTTTTCAATCTCAAGCTTTGCTTCTTTAGTTGCACGAATAGCGAGTCTTTTTGGAAAAAGATAGTTACGAGCATAGCCATCTTTTACCTGTACGATATCAAGCATTTCGCCTAATTTAGCAACGGGGGCTTTTAAAATAACTTCCATGATTTCTCCTTAACGAATACTTTCAGCAACGAAAGGTAAAATAGCCATTTGACGGGCGCGTTTAACAGCCACATTGAGCATTCGTTGATACTTAGCACTAGTACCCGAAATACGACGAGGAATAATTTTACCGCGTTCTGTTATAAAGCGACGGAGCAGTTTTTCATCTTTATAATCAATAAATTGAATATTGTTTTCGGTAAACCAGCAAGATCTTTTGCGACGAACTCGTGATCCATATTTTTTTTCTTCTAACATTATTCGTCCTCCCCATCAGTCATATCATCGTGTGGAATAGAATCACTACTAGATTGAACAGTATTTTTATCGTAAATTATTTCTGTCATTGGATAATCGACAAGAGTCATTCGACGAAGAATGTTGTTATTGTGTTTTAAAGACTGTTCCAATGCATTGATCACAGAAACTTCTGCTTTATAATAAAATATCACATAGTAGCCATGTGTTTTTTTGTTAATAGAATAAGCCAATTTACGCTTACCCCAATCATCTCGACGAAGGATTTCACCTCCAGCCGAAATAATACTCACCATGGACTCGACTTCAGCGTCTATAGCTTCGTCAGAGATCATAGCATCGATGATAACCATCGTTTCGTATTGTCTCATAGTATTTCCCTTTGGACTTTAGCTCAAAACCACCATGGTTTTAAGAGGGTTTGTTCAATTAGAGTCTTCTTAAATGAACAAGCTTAAATATAAAATAAAACAGAAGATTTGTCAAAGCTCTTTAAAGACCAAAACTCCACCCCAACAATAAAGTTTCTGCAGCAAGATTTTTAGAGAATCGCTCCACTTTTAACTCCAAAGATATCCAGCTAGAAAGCATAGAATGCTCTAGTTTTTTCCAATAATTTCGAATGTTAAAAGCTAATCCTACGGTATAGGTCCTATAATGAACTCTAGTAAAATCATATTCATATAAAAAAGAATATAAAAAAGAAAAACTTTGGTTTAAAACAAATGAAGAAGACATATTTAACCCTATAGAAAAGTCCCCCAAAGTGTATGCAGCTGTACACATACAATCTAAAGAATCCTTTGAGACTTCGTCGTGAAGGTCATTCGAGATTCGCTTTTGGATTTTTTTTAAATTTGTATTTTCAAAACCCACTTCTGGGCCAAGGGCAAGCAAAAATCTTGGAGTTAATACTGCAAAATATAAGGATTGAATACTATATCGTTGGTAAAGCAACATACTTTTGGAATCAATATTTCCACCATAAAAACGAAAGCCCATCCCCACACTGAATAAAGGGTGGTAAAAATAATCTACATGAGCCTGCCAAATTCCAATATAATTGCACTCTTCTCCTTCTGGATGAAAAATGCCTGCCCCTAAACCAGCGACCAAACCCTCTCCAGTATAAAGCATTTGATTAGAAAGCACACGATCATGAGCCAAAATTGGCCATACAAAAACAAAGCCGATTATAAAAACAGTCTTGACTATACTTTTAAAAACAAAACTCATAAAGTTAATTTAAACTAAATCTCCTGACTTGACTGCTCTTTTTGAATTTGTTAAAAAAATATTTACAGAAACAAATAAAAAGTGTCTTTTCAAAGCTTTAGAAAATGAAAACCACTAAAAGATCATTGTAAAAGCCTCACTTATAATTTACAATCCACACTTGAGTTAAAAAGCATTCAAAATCTAAAAATTATAAGTGAAGCACATCTTCATTTGTTTGCAGAAATCAGATTCAAAGCGCTTCCCGCTTTAAACCAACTCCATTGTTGCTCATTATAAGTATGATTGAGTGAAATTTTATCAATACTACCATCGGCATGGTGTGCTACCAAAGTGAAGGAAGAATCTGGACTAAAGTTCTCCAAACCAACAATGTCAAAGGAATCCGATTCTTGAATTTTATCATAATCCATAGGATCTGCAAAAGTCAAGGCAAGCATCCCTTGTTTTTTAAGATTAGTCTCATGGATTCGAGCAAAACTTTTTACAATCACCGCTTTCACACCTAAAAATCTAGGCTCCATAGCAGCATGCTCTCGACTAGAACCTTCTCCGTAGTTTTCATCACCGATAACAATAGAACCCAAACCTTGATCACGATACTGTTTAGCCAGGGCAGGAACTTCCATATCCACATTGTCTTTAGACTTCACTTTATTGGTTTCATTATTAAAATAATTCACCGCTCCAATAAGCATATTGTTAGAAATATTTTCTAAATGACCTCGATATTTTAGCCATGGACCCGCCATAGAAATATGGTCTGTAGTGCATTTTCCTTTGACTTTAATAAGCAAAGGACAGCTTTGAATGTCTTTGTTGTCCCACGCAGGGAAAGCTTTTAAAAGCTGCAAACGATCACTTGTCTCTGAAACCACCACAGCAATAGAATCTGGATTGCTAGATGGTGCCACATAGCCTGGCTCTTTAACTTCAAAACCATTAGGAGGTAACTCCATGGATTGAGGAGCCTCTAAACGGACCTCTTGCCCCTCTAAATTCAAAAGAGTGTCTCTTTCTGGATCAAATAAAAGCGTACCACTCAGAGCTGCCATCACAGCCATTTGTGGACTAGAAACAAAAGCGTGCGTATTGGGGTTTCCATCGGCTCGCTTAGCAAAATTTCGATTAAAAGAATGCACAATAGTATTTTTTTCTTGAGATTTTGCACCGGGCCTATCCCACATCCCAATACAAGGACCGCAAGCATTGGTCATAATCACAGCACCAAACTGCTTGAATATATCCATCAAACCGTCTCGCTCTGCAGTGTATCGCACTTGTTCAGAACCTGGATTGATCAATAGAGGGGCTTTGGGCTCCAAGCCTTTTGACAAAGCTTGTTGGATAAGCTCTGCAGCTTGGTATAGGTCTTCGTAACTAGAGTTGGTGCAACTCCCAATTAAAGCCGCGCTCACTTTATCAAAAGACTCAAACTCTGCAAGGGACTCACTCATTTCAGAAACCGGAAAAGCTCGATCTGGGCTAAAAGGACCATTATAATGAGGCTTTAGAGTGGACAAGTCGATTTCTATTACTCTATCAAAATAAAGTTCTGGATTTTCTTCTATTTCTTTGTCTGCACTTAAATCTTTGGCAATTCTATCGGCGGCATCTGCCACAGCTTCTCGCCCTGTAGCACGCAAATAACGGGCCATAGACTCATCGTAACCAAAAGTAGAGCAAGTGGCTCCCACCTCTGCACCCATATTAGCAATCGTAGCTTTACCTGTTGCAGAAATTTGCCTGGCCCCTTCACCAAAATACTCAATGATCGCATTGGTGCCGCCCTTCACGGTCAAAATCCCTGCCAAAGCCAAAATAATATCTTTGGGAGTAGTGAAACCTTGTAAAGAACCTTTGAGATGCACCCCAATTAGTTTTGGGTATTTTAACTCCCAAGGCAAGCCCACCATTGCATCTACCGCATCTGCTCCACCCACACCAATAGCTAGCATCCCAAGCCCACCAGCATTCACCGTATGTGAATCGGTACCAATCATCAATCCACCAGGAAAGGCATAATTTTCTAAAATCACTTGATGGATAATGCCTGCTCCTGGTTTCCAAAAATCAATCCCATATTTAGCAGAAACCGAAGATAAAAAATCATAAACTTCTTTATTGTCTCGAATAGCGGCGGGCAAATCGGCCTCGACCCCATCTTTTGCTACAATCAAATGATCGCAATGCACCGAAGAAGGCACCGCTGTTTTTGGCTTTTTGGCTGTGATAAACTGTAACAAAGCCATTTGAGCCGTAGCGTCTTGCATAGCCACTCGATCGGGGTGGAACTCTGCAAAATCGTGGCCTCGTTCGTATATTTTATTTTGAGTCCCATCAATCAAATGAGAATAAATAATTTTTTCTGAAAGCGTTAAAGGTCGCTTCAATATGTTTCTGGCTTCATCTACACGGGCAGGGATTTTGGAATAAACGGATTGGATCATCTCTAAATCAAATAACATAACACCTCTTTCAATAAACTACCAATAACTTAGAAAATCCTAAGAAAAGTTTCAATCACAAGGTGTTGAGAAGCCTATAAAAAAGCAATAAAATGATGGATGATGATCAGCAGAAGCGGCCTATACAAAAGCAAAGATTTTACTGTCGTTGATAAATCTCTACCATTTTTTTATTAAAGCCCACTTGATAAATCTCTGTATCGTGAAAAGGCCTGTCGTTTAAGTCTAAGTAGTCAGTACGAGTAATAGAGGGCACTAATTTAATATCACCCGTAGGAATACAATCTCCTCTTCGAGGGCTTAAAACTAATACTTTTCCATTTAAACTCCAGTTTCCTCCTTGAGGAGCCGGGCAAGCTTTATCGCTATAGGTACTAGAAAATTGATATTCAAAAGTGTTGTCTTTGTTGAATGTCAACACGCTTGGAGGACTGTAGGGCGGAAATAAATAATCTGTATAATCGCCTTGATAATTTACATCGTATAAACCCATCAAATGCCATTCACCTACAAGGCAAGATTCTGTAATGCCATTCTCACAATCTTTTTTCAATTGATCGGCGGCTGAAACATTCTCTGAACAGGCATTCAAAAATAGGATTGAAAACACCAACAATAAAAAAGAGTTTTTCATGAGCACTCCATAAAAAGAAAAATCATACTATTTAAATATACACTAAAAAAGAAAAAACGATGTTTTTACACACTTTTTTTACAATTTAAAACAAACACAGCTTATTCCACTGCCATTCCTAAAAAAAAGAACATCAAAACGGTACATTTTAGAAACAACAACTTATTTCTCCACCATCACCAGGTATATTTTGTAGGAATCTTGCAAAAAACTCACAAAATTCAAGCCCTCTATTCCAATAAAATAAGTTAAAAAAAAGAAATAATCCTCCAAGAAAAGCTTTAGATTGTGAAAATCAAGTTTTTTAAATTCGTTGTCCATAGATGCATTCAATGCTGAAATCCTGAGTTTTATTCTAATAAAAACACCCTAATTGAAAGAGAAAATTCTCCAAGAAAAATAATGGATAAAAACTACAAAAAAAGTTTTTTTATTGATTTTGAAGTCTCACACACGCCTGGTTTTTAAAAAATCTATTTTCTCACTGATGAAATTCAAAGTCCATTGCTTTTTTATGATTTATTTTCTATTATAATAGTAACTTTGGGGGTGCTCTGGTTTCGACAGGGTTACTGAAGTGTTAGTTGCATGCCGAGGGTCTGGTTGGCCTCGTAAAAAAACCGGAAAAACACAAGTGCAAACGAAAATTACGCACTCGCAGCTTAATTAAAGCTACGGCGGGACTGATCCCCAGCTCGGAGGGAGACTGTTTCGCTCATTAAACCGAGCTTTGAGTGATTGTATGTTTAGGGCAACACTCTAAGTTTACTAAACTAGATTTCTAATTCGCCAGCCTTCTAGGGCGTTTATAAATCGAAACTCAAATACAAAGGAAAAGCATGTAGGAGCGTACAGGGATGTGATTTTGGACAGGAGTTCGACTCTCCTCACCTCCATTTATCAAAGGAAAAAGCCGATGATTTGGCTAAAACTACTACAAAACTGTATAGAAGCCTAGAATTGTTAAATTTTAGGCTTAAGTTTTTTTATAAAATCTTCTGATTTTTAATTTTACTGAAAATCACTCTTTGAATAAGGGTGATTTTTTTGTTTTGCTATGGAAATTCTCTAAGGGTTTAGAAGGGGTGGCGGAGAACCCGCAGGGGTCGAAGACAGGGGAAGGCTTTCCCCTCTTTAGCCATTAAAAACAAGAATTATACCCCTTGACGACGAGATTGTACTTCTCTTTTTAAAAAACGAAATATACTGGGACCAAAAAAAAGAAAATAGTTGGAGCAAGAAATCAACAAGTGAAAAGTATATAGCCAAGAACCAAAAAAAGTCTGTTGTAAAAAAAGGACAATGGCAAAGAAAATGGCGATCCATTTGATTTTAATAGGCAATATAAAGAAAAATAAGACTTCGTAAGTTTGATTCAAACTCGCTATTGCAAAAAAGAAAGTACTTAGGAGCAATAAAAAACTATCGACTTTGACCCCTAAAATTAATGAACTTAAAACAACTCCCAACCAACCTATCAAAAAATAAAGACTTAATTTAAAGTTCCCCCACTGTTTTTTTAAGGATTTTAAAATATAATATAAAAACCACCATAAAAATATGCTTAAAAAATCTTTGGTGAGCGGAATAAACATAAAAGTGAAAACTCGCCAAATTTCACCTTGAAATACGGCCTTAGGATCTAAATAAAATCGAATTTCTAAATCTGGATTTTTATAAATTAAAAACAAACCCAAAAGTTGGGCCAATATCAACAAATAACCCAAAAACGGGATTCGCAACCAAGCCGCTTTTTGTTCTAATTTAAGTATCCACTCTGGTAAAATCATCCTGTATCCCCACTTGCCACTTTTATATTTATATAATAGAAAATAAAATTTGTTAAAAGCATTCAAAAAAAACTTTTATGAGTAAAAATGGAGTGTTTGTTATTTTAATTGCTTTTGCAATGTGTTTTTATGAAGAAATGACTGGTCTCATGCCCAAAAACAGCTGTTTTTCTTGTTAATCTTCTCGTTTCATGCTATTTATTCTTTTATAG
>JAAYJH010000032.1 GCA_012523035.1 Fibrobacter sp. | reverse complement strand
CTCAAAGGCTTTTATTTCATATTATTCTAAAAAATTTAATATAAGATGAAACCACCGTTTTTTTTTAGTTTTTTGAGTTTGGAAAACACTGTTTAGCTTATCGTTATTCTTAAAATATAAGCTTGTTTTGAATTTAAAGCTTTTGTATTGAGTTTTAATGCCTCAAAAATAAATATTTCTTATGTTTAGTGAGAGGCTTTTTAAAAATTTCAATGATTTTACGAGAACAATGTGTTTCGAATGGAGTTTTGTTGTAAAATGAATTTAGTGGTTTTTATCGATTATAAACTGTGAATTTATAAAAGAGATAAAAAAGTCTTTAGGAGGTGGATTCGATCGCCTCCTTCGATACGCCAAGCATTTCCTTTACCATCTAAAATCACAATAAGAGGCACAAAACCGGTCCCAAAGAAATTTGAGAACTTCATTTCGTGATCTATAAAAACGGGGAATTCACTTTTACTTTCTTTTAAATAATAATCTAAAACTTCTAAAGTGCTATAGGCATAAACCATGGTGATGATGGAGAATGTCTTCTCTGTTTCGCTGAGTTCACTGTAAAAAAAGTGTAGATCTTTTAGAATTTGAAGGCATGGATCGCCTGGTGCTTTTAAAAACACAAGTATACTTAAAGAATCTTTCCAATGGAGTAGTTTTTCTTCGTGTTTATAGGGAAGAGCATCAAAAATGCTGTGGAATGAAGCATATTTATTTAAGTCTTCATAATGCCTATAAAAAGCCTTTAAAGAGTCCGGAATTTGAATGTTAGTGTGTATTTCATTGTTGGAGTCGTTAGGGGGTTCTATTTCTGTAATTAAACAAGAGTTAAGAAAGCTAGCACCTAAAAAGAGTAAAAGGAGTTTGTATTTAGATAAATTAGAAGGCATTCACTGACCTAGAAAATGTTGAAGTCTTATAAAAATATTCTTTAAATAAAAAAAGTCAAGTTTTGTTTTATAAATTCATGTGTTAGAAGCGTCAACTGTGTCTTGCTGTTTGTAAATTCAATAAGCAAAGGCATTATTTTTTTTATTAAAAAATGGAGTTTCAATACTTAAAATTTTTTAGATCATTATTCATCCTTTTTATAGTTTTTATAAGCTCTTTTTTGTTTATATTTGATAATTAGGTGCTAAGTTCTTTGAAAATATCAAGATGATTTTTTGAAGGGCTTGTTTATTTTTAAGGATAATTTGAAATGAAAAAAAATTTGTTTGTCTTATTTGCTCTCTCCCTTCTTTTTTTTACGGGGTGTGCTTCTTCTAAACAGGTGATCGACCCTTCTTGGGTTGAAAAACCGAGTACAGTAACGATTTTAATTGCAGAGCCTTTTGTGATTAATATGGAAGATTTGGTGGATGATCTTCCAAATGAAATTCAAACTTTTTCTCATTGGTTTAGTGGAAAACTAAGTGTTGCTTTTTCCAATTTAAGCAGAGTAAAGACCAATGTTCGGGTGATGAGTGAAAAAGATTTTTTACTTGAAAAAGGCACCTTGTCTAATGGTAAGAATATCGTGGTTCCAAAAGCTAAAGAAGCAGTGGAAGCGGAGTTGATTTTATGCATTAGTCCTATTAGAACTAGTCGTTTTCGTGCAGAATCAGTAGATCCAATTTCTGGTAGTACGAGTAGTAGTGAGTCTTTAAGGTATGAGGCATCTTATGCTTATTATGATGGAAAAAAAGCACTAATTTAGGTTATGGGCTTGTGGATGTTCGTAGTAGTTTTACTTTTTATATGGATGCATCTAATTGGGAAGAAAATGTTGTTCAAATGGCAGAAAATTTAATTAAAAACACACCTTTAGCCAAGTAATTCATGCAGCGAAGATTGAGTTTAAAGAAGCCAGGCGTGTGTGAGACTTCAATAAAGAGAATGTTTTGTTGGCTAAACTTAAAGTCGGAGTGTTTTATTAAGCTCTGTTCCATTTTAAAAGCTTGGAATATAAGGCTCGACCCGCTGGATTGGTGCAAGTTTTTTGGCGGTGAAGCCCTCAAAATAAAGGTGTTTTTTTACATTGTTTTTTGAAGACTTGAATTGGACTTGTAAAGCTGTTTTTTTTTTGGCTTGATTTTAAATTTCTTTTAAATTTTCTATATTGTATGCATGAAAACTTATTTATACGATACTACACTCCGTGATGGAAATCAGGATAGAAAAATCAGTCTTTCTTTGGCTGATAAATTGCAATTGACTCGTTTGTTAGATTCTTTTGGAGTGGATTTTATTGAGGGCGGCTGGCCAAATCCTAGTAATCCTTTGGATGAAGAGTATTTTGTTAAAGTGAGAGAGCTGAATTTGAAACACTCTAAGGTGGCTGCGTTTGGTAGTACTCGCCGAGCAAACTGTGATGCAAAAGAGGATTTGATTTTGCAGGCATTGGTGAAAAGTGAAGCACCTATCAAGACAATTTTTGGAAAAAGTTGGGATTTGCATGTGACTGATGTGATCCGGACTAGTTTAGAAGAAAATTTGAATATGATTGAGTCTTCTGTTGCGTTTTTGAAACAGTATTCTGAGCAAGTGTTTTACGATGCTGAGCATTTTTTTGATGGTTATAAAGCGAACAAAACTCATGCTGCAGATACTCTGCATGCCGCTGTGCGTGGTGGTGCTGATTTTCTGGTGCTATGTGATACCAACGGAGGGACCATGCCGTGGGAGGTGGAGGCTATTACTTTAGAAATGGCTTCTTTGTTTGATACTCCTTTGGGAGTCCATGCTCACGATGATTCTGGTCTGGGAGTGGCAAACTCTATTTATGCCGTGAAAAGTGGTGCTACTATGGTTCAAGGCGTTTTTAATGGATACGGTGAGCGATGTGGTAATGCTAATTTAACGACGATACTTGCCAATTTGCATTTTAAAACGAAGCATACTTTTTTTGCCGATTCCAATGTGGCTAAATTACGCAAAATGAGCATGAGTATCGATGAAATTGTGAATTTGCCTAGTAATGTGCGTGCCCCTTATGTGGGTGATGCTGCTTTTGCCCATAAGGGTGGAGCCCATATTGATGGTGTGATGAAATTAGCACGAAGTTTTGAACACATTGATCCGTTGTCGGTCGGTAATGATCGAGTCTTTGTGACTACTGATCAGGCCGGAGGAGCTATGGTGGTTGAAAAACTGAAAGAGATTTCTACTGGTATTGATAAAAAAGACCCTCAAGTTGCTAAACTTTTGACTTTGGTTAAAGAACGAGAAAATGTTGGATGGCATTTTGATTCTGCAGAAGCCAGTTTTAAGATGTTGGCCTATCGTAGCTTAGGGCTTTTTGAAGATCCTTTTGAAGTGTTAAATTATAGAGTGATCGAAGACAAATCTCCAGAAGGGGTGAGCGTTTCAGAGGCTACTGTGAAATTGCAAATCCAAGAGCATGTCAGTCACCAAGTGTCCGAAGGAGATGGTCCTGTGAATGCTCTAGATAAAGCTCTTCGTAAAAGTTTGATACCATATTTTCCTTGTTTGGAGAGTGTTCGTTTAGATGACTTTAAGGTTCGAGTTTTAGGTTCAAATGTAGGTTCCGATGCTTCTGTTCGTGTTTGGAGTACATTTGGAGATGATGAAGAGGTGTGGAGCGTGGCAGGTGTGAGTGCCAATATTATCGAGGCTTCTTGGTTGGCATTGATCGATGGGCTTTGTTATAAAATATTAAAAGATAAAAAAGCAAAAACTTAATGATCCGCTAGGACTTTTGAAGTATGAAAATTGTAGAAGTAAAGCCAGACTCTTCAGAGATCTCTAGACTGTGTTCTAGAACTGTAGCCCCTACGGTAGGTATTTTAAAAAAAGTACAAGAAATTATTGCCGATGTTCAAAATGGTGGTATTGAAAAAGCCCTTTATTATGCTAAGGAATTCGATTCTTTAAAGACTGATTCTTTAAGGGTCGATGCTAAAGAAATTGAAGGAGCGGCTTCTTTGGTTTCTGACGAGCTTAAAAATGCCTTGGATTTGGCTATTTTGAATGTGAAAAGTTTCCACGAGCATCAACAAGAAAAATCGTGGAGTTTTGAAGCCTCTGATGGGGTTGTTTTGGGGCAACGGATCCGTCCTATGCATCGTGTTGGGCTTTATGTGCCAGGTGGTTCTGGAGCCTATCCAAGCACGGTGATTATGAATGCTGTGCCTGCAATGATTGCAGGGGTCCAAGAGATTGTGGTAGTGACTCCTATTAAAGATAAGTTAAATCCTGCTTTGGCTTATGTTTTGAAGAGCCTTTCTATTACAGAAGTGTATCATATTGGTGGGGCTCAGGCTATTGCCCTTTTGGCCTATGGTGCCGAGGGGGTTGCTCCTGTAGATAAAATTGTGGGTCCAGGTAATGTTTTTGCAACTATAGCCAAAAAAGAAGTGTTTGGAGTTGTAGATATCGATATGATTGCCGGGCCATCCGAGATATTGGTCATGGCAGATGCAACAGCAAATCCTGAATATGTGGCTGCAGATTTACTTTCTCAGGCAGAACACGGCTCTGGTTTTGAAGCATCGATTTGTATTACCAATGATTTGGACACAGCCCAATCCATTTCTGCAGCAGTGAAGGAGCAAGTAGAGGCTTCTCCCAAAAAAGATTTGCTTTATAAATCATTAGAGGTATATGGCCGTATCCTTTTGGTGAAAAATTGGGAAGATGGTGTGCAAATAGCCAATCATATTGCTCCAGAACATTTAGAGATTATCACCGAAAATGCAGCACTTCTTTCTGAAAAAATTGTTAATGCAGGTGCTATTTTTATAGGGCCTTATTCAAGTGAGCCAGTGGGCGATTATTTTGCGGGGCCCAATCATGTGCTGCCAACCAATGGAACGGCACGGTTTTTTAGTCCACTTGGAGTTTATGATTTTATAAAAAGGACCAGTGTGATTGAATATTCTAAAGAGGCTATTCAAAAACACGCCAAGTCTATAGCCTCAATTGCAGAAAGTGAAGGTTTTATTCACCATGCTGCTGCTGTTTTAAAAAGATTAGAAGAATAAAATTCAAAAAGACTCTTGAAATTCACTAGGCTCTTTAGTATATTTGGATTTCATTCGGGATGTAGCTCAGTCTGGTAGAGCGTCTGCTTTGGGAGCAGAATGTCGTCAGTTCGAATCTGGCTATCCCGATAAAAACCTGATTTTCATCAGGTTTTTTTGTTTTTAAATAGCAAGAAAATAGAGAGTTTGTATTTGACTTGTTTTAGTAGAACTTATTAGAAGTTTGTTTTTAGGGTGAATGAGGGATAGTGTGTTTGCAATTCACTTAATTAGTTCAAATCAAATGAAATGAATATTAATTTGAAGGGAAAAGGTGCATTTACAATTAAAGTTTTCGGTCAAACTCAAATGGAATTTGTTTTTAGGGTGAATGAAAAGTTGCTTCGACTGAAATGCACAAAATATAAAAAGAAGAGAGTGGATAAAATCAGTGGTTGAGATTTGGAATTTCTAGTTCTTCTTTGAGCTCTTCCCAAGAGATTGTTTTTTGTTTCCAAATATATTGCCGATAGAGTCGTCGAGCCACTCTGCAAGTGAGTTCGTAGGGAATAGTGTGGTGTTCTTTGGCTACATTTTCCATAGATATTTTTTTATTCACACTGCCGTTGATGACTTCTACTTTTTCTCCGATTTGTACATTTTTTAATTGACTGACATCTACCATGGTAGCGTCCATGCACACACGACCAATAATAGGACAAGCTTTTCCTTGAATATATACTTGCCCTTGATTGGGTTCTCCTCTTAGATAACCATCTCCATAGCCCATAGCAATAGTTGCGATTTGCATGGGAGCTTGTGCAGTATAGTGATGGCCATAAGAAATACCTTCTCCAGCTTGAACCGTGTGGAGGGCCCTTATGGTTGATTTTATGGACATTAAAGGCTTAAGGTCAACAGGTAGTGAGATGTTTTCGAAGGGATTGTATCCATATAAAGCAAGGCCAGGTCGAACCATATCGAAATGAGTGCTAGGCTCGAGTAATAAACTAGCTGAGTTAGCTGCATGGCAAATAGGGGGCCGTTTGTTTAGAGATTCTAGTGTGTTTAATAGGCTTTGAAATCGTGTGATTTGTTTTTGATGGTTGGGATTCTTGGGTTCATCTGCGGTGGCAAAATGAGTGAAAATTCCTTCAACATTTAAATTTTTTAGTGATAAAACTTTTAATATACTATGGATATCGTCATGTTTTATGCCATACCGATGCATTCCCGAGTCGATTTTTAAATGAATTTTAGAAGTTTTATTTGTTTTTTTTAGATATTCATCCAAAGCTATGGCGGTATGGATATCTGCTATGGTTGGAGTGAGTCCGTATTCTATTATCCATGGAAAATCTTGAACTATAGAAGGGCCTAAAATTAAAATATCGAGTGTGACTCCGTATTGTCTGAGTAGAATGCCTTCATTTAAGTGAGCCACACCTAAAAAATCGACACCAAAATTTTTGGCTGCATAAGCAATAGCCAAAGAACCATGTCCATAAGAATCGGCTTTCACTGGAAGTAAAATTTTTGTATTTGAAGGGATAATGCTTCTGATTGTAGTTATATTGTGTTTTAGAGCATCTATATTTATTTCAATCCAATGGGGCCGTGTGATGTCAGGAAATGTTTTTTTTTGGATTTGTTTAGGCATTTTATTCATTAGAGATTTTGAGTGTGTTTTATGTTGAATATAAATAAAATAAATGCTTTTGAGATTCAAATAAAAAAAATCTTTAAAATTAATAGAGAATTTAATTGAAGTTTTAAAAAAGCGTTTAGAGAAGATAAAAAAAAGGAGTCGAAACTCCTTTTTTTATTATTAAATCAATAATTCTGCAATTTGAATTGCGTTTAACGCTGCTCCTTTGCGAATTTGGTCTCCTACCACCCATATATCAAAAGTGTTTTCTTGAGATTGATCTTCTCGAACTCTACCGACATACACTGGATCTTTGCCATTCACATCAATAGGCATTGGCCAACGATTGTTATTAGGTTCCTCTAGAATTTGAACCCCTGGTGCAGTTTCTAAAATTTTGTAAATCTCTTCAATAGAAGTTTTTTTATCGAACTGCATGTTAATTGCTTCGGAATGGGCTCGGAGAATAGGGACCCTAACGCAAGTGGGGGCGATTTTTATGTTTGGATCGTTAAAAATTTTACGAGTCTCTGCAACCATTTTCCACTCCTCTTCACAATAACCTATGGGAGCATTGACTTTTTCTGCATCAGCAGAGCCATCGTTATAAGGAGCATTGTGAGGGAATAGGTTAAAGGCGTATTGATGAGGGATCACGGTCCTTTCAAAAGAGTTCCCTTGAGCAATGGCAATGCTTTCATCGCGAAGCTCGTCCATAGCGGTGACTCCAGCACCAGAAGCTGCTTGGTATGTGCACACTGCGGCTCTTTTTAATCCAAAAGCTTTAGCGAGTGGAAACAAAGGAAGAGACATAATAATAGTGGTGCAATTGGGGTTCGCAATGATCCCTTGATGACCTTTGACAGCCTCGGGGTTCACCTCTGGCACTATTAATGGAACGCTTGGATCCATTCTATAATGGCTAGTGTTATCTATGACCACAGCACCGGCTTTCACCGCACTTGGCACATATTCAGCACTGATAGACCCACCAGCTGCAGAGAAAACAATATCCACTCCTTCAAAAGAGTCGTGGCTAAGCTCTTCGATGGTGATAGTTTGATTTTTAAAGGTAATTTCTTTGCCAGCACTTCTTTTGGAAGCAAGAAGTTTCAAAGATTGTATAGGAAACTGTCGCTGTTCTAAAATAGCAAGGAGCTCTTGCCCGACCGCACCAGTAGCACCGATGATAGCAATGTTTTTTTTCATAAACTTTCCTTTTCTATAAGGGCTTGATTTAATTTTTCATGTTCTTTATCAAAAGCTTTAAGTTTTATTTTAGAGTTTTTAATTTGTTGGAGAATTTGTTGAGCTTCTGCTTTTTTTTGTATTGGATCTTCTAAAGTGGAGAAAGTATGGACTCCATAACCTGCTAAACGCAAACTTTCAGAAGATTCTAATAACAGCTTATAGGCCTCTTTGCATGATTGCGGATGAAATTGATTCCTAGCTTGATTCAAAAGTTTTTCGGTTTGTAATTTAAGGCTCAATGCTTGGCGTTCCCAAGTTTCTTTCTCTGCTTCATTTTTAGTTTTTTTATTAAAATCGAAAGCTTCGATGGATTTAATGAGAGACTCAAGCTCAGAGGAAAGTTTTTTTGAAGATAAAGCATAAGCTTTCAATCTAAAAGTGTCTTTTTTAGAGGTGGCTTCACTAGAAGTCGAAACACTAGTGGAGCTCATGGATTTAGCCCAAAGGGGTGGATCATTATTAGAAATTTGAATATAAGTGATGACTATAGCAATTAAAACAATGGCGACAGTAATAATCCAAGTTAAAGAAACTCGGATTGCTCCTCTAGCATTTAAAGCCTGAATCAATGCTAATAAGCCAATACACCAAAGGATTGAAATAGATATAATTTCAGAACTGTTCATCGACAAATAGATTCTTAAAAGGGAAGATCGTCATCCATGTCGTTATCTGGCATGGGAGGATTATAAGATCCAGAAGCTGTGTTATCGTAGTGAGATGCGTCTTGCTGAGCAGGTCGAGAATAATTTGCTCCTCCTCCGTAATTCCCAGAAGGTGCTTGCCTTGGAGAAAGCAGTTGAAAAACATCTAGATTAATTTCTGTGATGTAGCGTTTTTGCCCGGTATTTTGATCGTCCCAGCTGCGATAAGAAATAGTCCCTTCGACAAATAGACTGGTGCCTTTTCTCACATTGAGCTGTTCAAAAATATCGGCAGTTTTTCCCCAGCCCACAACATTATGCCAATCAGTGATTTCTTTTTGCTCACCAGCGGCATCTCTATATCGCCTGCTAGTTGCCAAAGAAAAAGAAACTTTTTTACGACCTGTTGCTGTCATACGAATTTCGGGATCTTTACCAAGATTTCCAATCAACATCACTTTATTTAAATATGCCATAAGTAAATTGTCCTATATTATGTGTACCCTATAACCCAAAGATAGAAAAAAATGACCGTAAAACTAGCATTAAACCACTTTTCTGAACAATTTCCAAAGCATCTTCGAGGAAAACGCTTAGGAGCTGTCATGCATCCTGCTTCTGTGGATACCTCTTTTAATCACAGCTTAAAAACTCTTTTAAGTCATAACCACTCTTTATTTCATCTATCGGCTCTTTTTGGTCCTCAACATGGAATTTTAGGGCATACTCAAGACAATATGATAGAATGGGAAGGTTATATCGACCAAAAACTACAAGTGCCTGTTTACAGTTTATACGGTGAACACAGAGAGCCTACAGACAAAATGTTATCAAATGTCGAGGTCTTATATGTAGATTTGCAAGATATTGGGGCTCGATATTATACTTTTATATGGACTTTATATTTATGCATGAAAGCGTGTGAAACCAGAAGTATTCCCGTGGTCGTTTTAGACAGGCCTAACCCCATCACAGCGTCTAAGCAAGAAGGTCCTGTATTAGATTTAGACTTTAAAAGTTTTGTTGGACTTCATTCGATCCCGGTTCGTCACGGTAAAACCATTGCAGACTTGGCACGACAGTTTAGGGCAGAATGCTTTCCCAATGTTGAACTCCATATCTTAGAAATGGAAGGGTATAAAAAAGAATATTGGTTTGACCAGACTGGACTTCCATGGGTGATGCCTTCTCCGAATATGCCCACTTTAGACACCGCCATAGTCTATCCTGGAATGTGTTTATTCGAAGCCACCAATGTAAGTGAAGGGCGTGGGACCACTAGGCCTTTTGAAATATTTGGAGCCCCTTTTATTGATGCAGAGGAAATGTGTCAATATTTAAATGGACTAGCTCTTCCAGGAGTGTATTTTAGAGAAAATTATTTTCAACCCACCTTTCACAAAGGAGCGGGAGAAATTTGTGGTGGAGCCCAGATCCATGTCCTTGATAGAGACGCTTTTGAATCTTTTAATATGGCCATAGAAATTTTAAAATTCCTTTACCATCGATATCCCGATCAATTCAAATGGAAAGAAGCTCCTTACGAATACGAGTATGAAAAGTTACCCATTGACATTTTACTTGGCAGTGGCACTTTTAGAAAAGAATTTATAGAAAACGCACGAATTTAATAATATTGGTGAAGTTTCAGAAGCGCCTGGCTTTGAAGGGATGCCTTTATATAATAAAAGCATCTTAAACACTAAACTTGACTAGATTATATTTGGTCTAAGCGTTCCAAGGCTTGTGAATAGTCAATCCCATCCACATCAAAACCATGAATGGTATAAAAATCTTTTAAAAAGCCTTTAAAATCACTGAGCTCATATAGATTTTCTTCGGTGATTTCTTTCATCGTTTGAGCCACTTCTTCTTGAACAGATGGGTCCATTTCAAACTCATCGATACGGATAAGTCCATTTTCATCTACGGGTATAGGATTTCCAGTATAGAGTCTTTCTGCAAATAATCGTTCACATTGGGCTATACAATCTTCGTGAGTGTTTTTTCGTTTCATCACTTTGTATAAAATGGAAATGTAAAAAGGCATAATAGGGATCACTGTGCTAGAACGAGTGACCAAGCCCTTGTTGATCGAAACAAAAGCTTCACCTCCTACACTTTGAGATAAATATTGACTCAGTGTTTTAGCGGTAGCTTCCAAATGCTTTTTGGCTTCTCCAATGGTTCCATTTCTATAAATAGCATGAGACAGTTCGGGCCCCACATAAGAATAAGCAATAGTTTTGACTTGAGGGGCAAGAACAGAAGCCTTTTGCATTTTATGAATCCAGCGTTCCCAGTCTTCGCCTCCCATTACTTTGACAGTGTTTTGAATTTCTTCTTCTGTAGCAGGTTCTACTTTTACGGGACTAAACTTTGAAGAGAGGATATCGATGGTGTTCCCTTCAAAATTTTGTTGGATTGGCTTTAAAACAGACTTGTAAAAAACACCGGATTCGGGATCTGTTCGTACAGGGCTTGCAATACTATAAATAACCAAATCGGCTTTTTTATTTAAGCTTTTTAATTTTTCTATCACTGTGTCACAAGCTTCTTCAGAAAATGCGTCAATATTAAAGGTATAAGACTCTAAATTCATTTTTTTTGCACAAGCATCAAAAGCAAGATTGTTGTACCAACCAGGAGAAGCACTTTTTTTGAGACCACCTTCTCTTTCAAAAGAAACTCCAATGGTTAAAGCATCATAGCCAAAGGCTGCTGTAATACGGCTAGCAAGGCCATAGCCTGTGGAAGCACCAAGGATCACTACGGTTTTTGGTTTTTCTGTGAAAGCCCTAGATTTTTTCTTTTGTAAAATGTATTCAATTTGATTTTCGACATCTTTAGCACAGCCTTTAGGGTGGGCATTTAAACATATATTACTACGAACGAGTGGCTTGACAATCATAAAATCCTCATCAAACAGAAAAGTGAAAGGGTGGTGTTTTATACAAAAATATAAAGACTTTATAAAATCATCAACAAAAGATTTAAAATACACTCTAAAAACAAAGGGAAACTCCAAAGTTGTTATAGTGTTTATGCTTTGCCTCTAGTTGTTAAAAAATAATGTAAATTATAGATATGATTCATGTTCTTATTTTAGCGGGTGGCTTGGGAACTCGCCTAAGACCCTTGAGCCTTTCGATCCCTAAACCTTTGGTTCCTGTAGTAGATATGTCTATACTAGCTCATCAACTACGATTTGTAGATAGTGTATCCCATAAAGATTTACACATCAACGCCTTTTATATGGCTTCACTTTTAAAAGCAGAAGCACAGCGATTGAATATTCCTAATGTTTGGGTAGAAACGCCTAAAATCTTAGGGACAGCAGGCCCTTTGTATAGACTTTTTAAGGCAGGCATCGAAGGGGATTTGTTGGTGATGAATAGCGACTGTTACCATCAAATGGATATGCATTCATTTGTTCGAAATGCCAAAAACTCAAGTGCTCCTATTTCTTTATTAGGGGTGGATCGGCCAGAAATTAACACCTTACAAGTTAAAAGTTCTTTATTATCGGGTGTTCAGGGGGTTTTTGGAGAGCCTTCCATGGAAAAATTAACTTTTTCTGGGATAGCTTTTTATAAAAACAGTGTTTTAAATCAAATCTTAGAAGAAGATTTTAGCATCGTGAGTTTTTGGAAACGATTCATTCAAGAGGGCGGTGAAATAGCGGTGGATCAAACACAAAAAAATGCAATATGGATAGACATGGGGACTCCAAAGGGCTTTATGCAAGCTAATTTAGCACGCTTAAAAGAAATGAAATTAAATCATTGGATAGATAAAAAACATCCTTTATATCCAAAAGAAAATGATTTTGATCAAAGTATTGTACACCTAGACACTCAGATTGCAGAAGGAGCCAAACTAAAAAATGTGGTCTTATTAAAGGGAGCTCAAGTTTTAGAAGGAGAATATGTCGAAAATCAAATCAGAGGAGAAAACTTCTTTTGGGAAGTTTAGGCAAGCATCTCTTGGTAGATAGTGCAGATTATTTTATAAATTAAGCTTTAAAAGTGTGATTTTATCGGTGTTAGGCTTATTTTTCAATTTTAGATTGGCCTGTGCTATTTGGATTTCACATAAAACTCATTTTATTTGATTTTTTGAGTTTTTTTTGACTTCTTAAAAAGTATATTCTTAGCATGTTAAATACTACACCTATTATTAGTTCTTCTTTAAAAGAGTATTTGTTCAATCACTCTTATTCCTCAGAATCCTCTATAGAGCCTGCTGGTTCAGCTGGTTCTTCGCGTTTGTATTATCGAATCAAAGACTATGATAAAAGTTGTATTCTTCAGGTGAATGAAAAAAATAAAAAGTCTAGTTCAGAATTTGATGATTTTATTAGTTTGGGTAAATTTTTTCGTTCGAAGAGTATCCCTGTTCCTAAAATTTATGCGATAGATAAAGAAAATCTTCAGGTTTTGATTGAAGATTTGGGTAAAAAAACTTTATTGTCCTATGCAGAGCCTAGCAAGCCCTTGTCTGGAAATGTGCGTATTCTGTATCAAGATGTGATTCGAAAATTAGTTTTAATGCAAGAAGCTTCTGTTTCTGTTTTTTTGGATAGACCTTCACTCGCTTCCAAAAAAATGGACTATAATGCACTCAAATGGGAGAGTGATTATTTTATAGAAAATTACTTGATGCGTTATAAAGGAGTTCAAAAAATCCCAACTTTTTTACAAGAGTGGTTTTTTACTGTGGCAAACTCAGTGGATTCTCATCCAAAAGTATTAATGCATCGAGATTTTCAATCTCAAAATATAATGATACAACCCAATTCTGAGATTGTATTTATAGATTATCAAGGTGCCAGAAGAGGTTCTATGTATTATGATTTAGCTTCTCTATTGTGGGACCCTTATGTGTCACTTCCTATCCCTTTAATTCGAGATTTTTTTGATTATTGGGTGGTAGAATACTTAGAAAGTCATTCTTTTTCTAAAGAAGAGTCTTGGCGGTCTTTTTTAGAAGCTTCTTTACAAAGATTGATGCAAGCTTTGGGAGCCTATTGTTTTTTAACAAATGTAAAAGGGAAAACACAATTTGAGACATATATTAAAGTGGGTGAAAAACGATTATTAGAACTTTTGGAACTTTTAAAAATAGAGCTTTCTAGCATTCATAAAGAGTCTCATGACTATTTAAAAGAACAACTAAGTAAAACTCTGTAATGTCGATGTTTTTGCTTTTAAATCGGTGGAATTCTTTAATGAAATCTTTGACTTTTTCCTTAATAAGGTGTAATAGGTTGATTTTTAAGTTCTAAAGGCGCTTCTGATTGTCCATATATCAAAGATTTTTTGTGATTGAGTTACTTGTTTTTTTTTAAGACTTATATATTTTTATTGAATCTTAAAGACAAGTTGTTTTTGAGTGTGGTGTTAAATTCTGTTCAAACAGGGCTCTTTATTATGGAAAATGTTCTTATTATCGGTGGTGTTGCTGCAGGTGCGACGGCTGCTGCCAAACTTCGTCGAATTTCGGGTGATGTTCAAATTACAATTTTAGAAGCTGGTCCAGATATTTCTTTTGCAAATTGTGGGCTTCCGTACTTTATCGGTGGTGATATAAAAAGTAGGGCGTCTTTGATTTTACAGAGTCCAACTAGCTTTAATGATCAATACCAGGTGGATGTTTTTACAAATACAAAAGCCATAAAAGTGGATAGAGAAAAGAAAAAAGTCTTTGCCGAAAATACTAAAACAGGAGAAAAACTTGTTTTTGAATATACCAAACTTATTTTGGCTCAGGGTGGATTGCCCTTAAAACCTTCTATGGAAGGTGCTGATTTGCCACATGTTTTTACACTTTGGACTTTGGCGAATATGGACGCTATTGATGCCTTTATTAAAGAGAAAAAGCCAAAAAGAGTGACTGTGGTGGGTGGTGGATTTATTGGTCTAGAGATGGTAGAGGCCCTTGTGAAACGAGGGCTAGAGGTGAATTTAATTGAAAAAATGCCCCATGTGATGAATGTGATGGACGCTGAATTTGCTGGTTTTGTGGAATCGGAACTTTTATCTTATGGGGTCCATTTAAGAAAAAATGTGGGGCTGACTAGAATTTCAGAGAAAAAAGTGTTTTTAGAGGATGATTCTAGTTTGGATTCCGATATGGTGCTTCTTTCTATAGGAGTAAAACCAACTCTTGACTTGGCTATTGAAGCTGGCTTAGAAATAGGGGCCTCTGGAGGGCTTCTAGTCAATGAAGAGCTAAGGACTAGTGACCCTTTTATTTTTGCTGCGGGTGACATGGCCGAAATTGAACACCGTGTGCATGGAGCAAAAGTGAGAATCCCTTTGGCAGGCCCCGCCAATAAACAAGGGCGTATTGCCGCAGATAATGTGTTGGGTGTAAAGCATGAATATAAAGGCTCTTTGGGGACCAGTATTGTTCGAGTTTTTGAAGCGGTGGTAGGGATTACCGGGCTTTCTTTAAAGGCGGCTCGAGCTGCAGGTATCCATGCAAATGCTGTTACAGTTCATAAAGAACACCATACTTCGTATTACCCAGGTTCAGAACCAGTGACAGTACGCTTAGTTTATGATGTAGATACAGGGGTTTTACTTGGTGGACAAACGGCTGGCTATGCCGGTGCAGATCGTCGTTTAGATGTGATTGCTACCGCTGTTTATGGTAAAATGACTATCCATGATCTGGCGAATGTGGACTTTGCATATTCTCCACCACTCGGGACTGCTAACGATGCTGTGAATATGGCTGCTTTTAGTGCCGAAAATCAAAAGACAGATTATGCCCCTACTCTAGTTGCTGAAGATTTAGACCAATGGGTGGCTCAAGAAAAACCCTTGATTTTAGATGTCAGAGACCCATTTGCTTATGAAAAGTCTCATGTACAAGGAGCGATTTATTTGCCTCCTGAGCTTTTAGAAGTAGAAATGACCAAGATCCCTAAAGGAAATTCTGTCTTAGTTTATTGTGAAGATGGAAAAGTGGGGCATCGGATGCTTCGAAAAATTCAAACCCTTTGTCCATGCAATGTGGTCAATGTGAGTGGCGGTTTTACTTCTCTAGTGCGTTATGAAAGGGCGGTTGGCTTTAAAGAGCTTCAAATGCCCCTTTTGGAACTTGAAAAAAAATCAGTGCATCAAAAACCAGAAGAAGAGCCTGTTGTGGTAGAAAAAGTAGAGATTCAAGAGGATGACTCTCCTTTAATTGTAGATGTTCGGACTTCTTTTGAATTTGCTCGTGGTGCTGTTGCTGGTGCTATTAGCGTTCCATTTGATGAGCTGCAAGACAGACTCGAAGAGTTTGGTTCTAAGTCTCGCAAAATTATCGTTTATTGTGCTTCGGGAGCCCGTAGTGAATATGCTAAAATGATTTTAATGAACGAAGGTTTTACTAATGTTGAGAACGGCGGCGGTTTAATCCACATGATGAGACGCTAAAATGTTTAATTTAGTGAGTGACGAAGAAAAACAACTTTTGTTAGACACATCTTTTATGCAACAGGCCTTGCGTCAAGCAGAGCTTGCTTTTGATGCAGGTGAAGTGCCTATTGGTTGTGTGATTGTCAAAGATGCTAAAGTGATTGCCAAAGGTTACAATCAAATAGAAATGCTTAAAGATGCTACGGCTCATGCTGAAATTTTAGCCATAGGTTCTGCCTCTAGTGCTGTAGAAAATTGGCGTTTGAATGACTGTACCATGTATGTGACTTTAGAGCCTTGCCCTATGTGTGCAGGGGCGATATTGAATAGTCGAATCTCTAGGTTAGTTTATGGTTCTAAAGACACTCGTTTTGGCGGTTGTGGAGGGACTATAGATGTACTTTCTAACAATGCTTTGAATAGGGAGATAATCGTTGAATCTGGTGTGCTTGCCGATGAGTGCTTAGGGCTCATTCGCTTGTTCTTTCAAAAGATGAGAATGAAAAAGGATTCATTAGACGAAAAAAACAGTTAATTTTATTTTACAAGTTTTTTTGCATTTTGAAACTAGTTTTAGCTTATGGATCGTTTGATTTTGTTATTTTCTTTTTTTCTTGTGTTTGCTTGTAAAAATCAGTCCCTTCCTTTAGTTTATAATGCAAATAATTTTGCAAATCAAAGTTTTTCTTTAGAGACGAGTTTAGAGGTGATGCTGGATGACACTCTTTTTATGGATTCTATGAAACACCAGGGCTTGAACACTCACTTTATTTTAAATCCACTTTTGGTTCATTTAAACGATGATGAGTCTGCACATTTTTTAATGAATGTGGACCTTGCAGATTCTACTTTAAAACAAAAAACAGAAGAAGTCACCAATAATGAACAAAAAGCTAGCTTACTCAATTTTTACCTTACACTACAAAAAAACGCTTTGCATGGAGATGCTGTTACAGAAAGCGATGAAATTCCATATTCCTTTCACAAAATAAAAGTTTCTAAAATGTTTTTTAACATTTACCCTACATTTTTAAAAGAAAAAATGGAAGTGGGAGACTCTTGGGAAAATCAGCAAGCTGTTATCGACGAAAATCATATGCAAAGCACTGTATATAAAAATTATCATTTAGAGGATTCATTCAAAAGGAAGGGTGTTTTATTTGCTAAAATTCGTATGAATATAAAATATAAAAAAGAGCTAGTCCATCTTAAAAATACGAATAAATGGAGTGACTTTAGTGTAGGGACTGGCACGCTGCTTTTTAATGTGAATGAAGGGATCATAGAAGAAGCAGAGCTTCAGATGAACTCCTTTTTTGGTGAGTCACAAGAGAAGGGGCTTCAAAATCCTTTAAAAACCCATATTATACAAAAGATGAAACTAAAAGCACTGTAAAATTGGGGGCTCAATGCTCCATAAAAATCGATTTATATTTAGATGTTTTGATATCGTTTTTAAAGCCCCATAGAGTTTGTGTTTTTAGAGGATTTTCATATGCATTATAAAGAAGTGTTTTTTTTTTAGATTCATTCAAGTTCAGGAGATTTTAAAAATACGAATAGATATTGATAAAAGGAGTTTTAATTTTTTTTAGAATTGGTATATTTATAGAATGGATAATTCCTTTCGTAGAGCCATTCGAAAAATGACAGGTGCTAGTATTGCCCGTTTTAGTTCACGACCTAATCGTTCGTCGGTGGTAGGGAATTTGTCTCAAAATATGAGTCCTGCTTGGTCTATTGCGTTGTTTGAGCATTTAGAGGCGAGTGATAGGGATCCGAGTTCCTCGATGGTAGGGGCAGAGGTGGTTTCTTATAGTAACTCTGCTTGGAAACTTTGGGAAACTGAATTTCCTCTTTTGATTGAAGAATTTACAGAAAGGTTTGAAGAGTTTCGCTCCAAGTGGGCACAACGATTTTCATTAGAAGAAATTCATCGACAATTAGTCCAAGGCAATTGGATAGTCAAAGAAGAGAGTGGGTGGGTTTTTTCATTAAAAACAGCAAATTCCAATGTTAAAAATTTGTATTTTTCTACAATACACTTGATGGTTGGAGACGCAGAAAAGATTTTAGTGATGATGACGGCTCGTTTATCTTATTTACAAGAAAGAGTGAGTGCTATATGGTACAAAGAAGCAGCTTTGGACCCAATTTCTAAGTTATTGCCTTGTTTAGAAGCTTCTTTGAGAGAGCAAGAAACGGTTTTACTGGGTACTTTAAGAAGTTCTTTGGCAGAAATAGCTTATAAACGATTTTCTTCTGCTTTTAAATCTAGAGCAAAAGATAGGAGTTTTTCTTCTTCTTTAAGTTGTGCACGATATGTTGGCAAGTCTTGGGATGTGCATGGTGCTTACGAGACTCCTTTTTTAGCATACACCGATGATTTTTGTGATTATGCTATGGGACTCAGTCTCTTAGTGGCTCGATGGTACCAAGATAAATGGGCTTTGTATTTGCGAGGTTTTTCTCGTGGACAGTTAGATTTATTTGGAGCAAATTCTTTTTTTAACCACGATTTTAGGTAAAACGAATGAAATATTCTTCTAAACTTATTTTAGTCTTGACTATTTTTGGCCTGCTAGCTCTTTTGGCAAGTGCATTCTACTTTGGAGCCCCTCTGTTTGGTTCTATCATTATTGCGGCAATTATTTTGATATTTCTATTTTCACAATGGTCCGATTTCAAGTTAATTCAAAAGATTGAAATAGAGACAGACTTGTTAAAAAAATATTCTAAAAATTTTGATTCTCCTTCGATAGAGGGGGAGCTGGTTGCCGAACGCATATCTACCGTAAAGGAGTTATCCTCTAAAAAAATTTCTTTTTCTTCTCAGTGGATTACAGAAGTTTTAGATGCAAAAACTGATATTCATCCAGGACGAAGCATGGGTGGAGTGGTGGTGATGCTTGGTTTATTGGGCACTTTTTTTGGATTGATGTTGGCGGTTTCAACAGCTGGTTTGGCTGTGGACAATAGTAGCACTCAAAATACTTTTGCCTCCATTCAATCTATATTTTCTAATATGAAGGGTATTTTTGGGACTAGTTTAGCAGGACTTTTTGCCGCATTAATACTCAATGCTTCCCATGCATTAGCAGATAAAACTAGTGAACGATTTGCAGCTAAGTTAGATCGCTTCACATTGGTGGATTTGATTCCATTTTACACTCCAAAAGATTCAAGTGCTGACTCTTTGACATCATTGTTTGAAGAAATTCAAAAAAGTAACTTAAAGACGATGACAGAAGCTTTTGTAAGCTTGCAAACAGATTCTTTGGAGGAGCTAAAAAATGCAAGTTTGCACCAAAGGGTTTTACTCGAGGACTTTCTGAAAACCTCTCAAAAAAACTGGTCTTCATCAGAAGCTTTTGCTAGTGAAACTCTTCAAAACTCCATTCAAAATTTAGCAGATCAATTTTCTCAATCTTTATCAAAATCTCAAGAAAAACAAAATGAAAGTTTAGCTCTAATGCATCAAGTTTCAAAACAAATTGTAGATGAAACACAAAAAGAAAGCACTCTATTTGCAAAAAGCATAGAAACTGAATGGGCGAATTTGTCACAAAATTTAAAGCAGGATTTTGAGTCTTTATCAGAAACAATAAACACAGCTTTTAGCGGTTTAACCACAGACACTCAACAAACATTTTCAGCTTTAGGAAATGAACTTCAAAATTCTTTGAGTCAGTTCTTCGAAAAATCGGAAGCTTTACTTTCTAGTCTTCAAGACTCTACTCAATCTAGCTTTACGCAGATGAGTGAATCGTCTATAAAATTAATGGAAGTACAAAGCAAATTAATTGTAGATGTCGATGCTAAAACCAGCAAAGAACTAGAATCTGCAGCTGTGCTGACCAACGCTTTGACCGAGACAGCGACCATGATGCGAGTGAATCAATCTGAACTTTCTGCAAGTATTGAAGCATTAAGAGAAGGTTTTGAATTAGTGATAGATAAGTTGTCTGGCAATACTAAAGAACGCGAGGGAGAGTTTAATTTTGTAGAGCAATTGCAATCTTCTTTGCAGGCATTTCATGAAAGAGCGAGTGAAGTGCTTTTAGAAAACGCCGTCAAAACGCAAGAAATTTTATTAGAAGTTTTAGAGTATGCACAACGAGCTTCTGTTTCACCTACCACTAAACCGGAGCTTTAATGCGTAAAAGCAAAAGTGAAGAAAATGCCTCTTGGTTTGTATTTACAGATTTAACCATTGGTTTGTTGTCTTTGTTTATTTTAGCCTTTGTGGCTATGGCGACTTTAAAAGATCAAAAAGTCGAGGATTTAACACGCACAGAAGAAGAGGTGTTGAGTTGTCAAGAAGAAATGCGAAAAATTGCCTCTGAAAGGAATGCTTTGCTTTCGACAAGCTTAAAAAGCACCATTGAAAAAGGACTCATTGCACTAGAAAACGGCAATATTCAAATCCAAGCTTCTTTACTGTTTCCTGTAAATGGTGCTACTCTTACTCCAGAAGGGATTCGAGTGATTGAGGCTATAGGAAAGGGATTATTAGATATCTTAGACACTGGAGATGTGATTATGGTTTCTGGTTTCACAGACGACACCCCTATAAAATCAAAGCTTTACACCAATTGGAATTTGTCTGCAGAACGAGCGGTGAATGTGGTAAAAACTCTGATTTTGCAAGGATTTCCTCCAGAAAAGCTTTTTGCTGCGGGTTTTGGTGAGTTTCACCCTAAATACCCTAACACCAGTGAAGAAAATCGCCGTTTGAATCGACGAGTTGAAATAGGAGTGACTCCCATGAAAAAATCGGAGTTTAAGCCTTGAAGCATGAGTTATTAGAAACACAAAAAAGATTAAATAGGCTTCGAAAATCCAATCGAATCCCGCATTGGAAGCTTAGTTATGCAGACTTTTTATTACAAAGAATGCGTGATTTTATAGCCATAGAGCGAGTTTCTGAAGCTAAAACTTTAAAAACAAATTTGGACAAGTGGTTTCTTAAAAATGAAGACCATCGCTCCCAAAAAAAGACCTTACTAAACCCAAAAATAAATTTTTGGACTGAATCCTATTTAGAAAAGTTAATTGTAGAGTTAAAACATACTTTAGAATCAAAAAAGACCCTGATCCCTGCTCCTGAACGAAAAGTTTTGCTCTCTAGGATTGAAAAAGTAGAAGGATACTTGTCAGAATCTAAGTTTCTGCAAGCCCGAGAAGAACTCCTGTCCCTTCGTTTAAGTCTAATCTCAAGGTTAAAACGCTCTTATCGTGCTCGAAAATTTAGTTTCAACCCCGCTAAAAGTGAAAAAAAACAAAACCAAAACATTGGACTTTATAACACACAACACACTCTTGAAAACACATTTGCACTCATTGGTGAAAGGGATCCTATCTGGATAGAAGATTTTTTAGAAGTTTACCACAACTTATTTAAATATGTGGAACGACTAAAAGTAAAATGAACAGCTTCTTTATTTTGGTGAAGTCTCAGAAACGCCTGGTTTTTATAAACAGATAAAAGTTTGAGTTCAACTCATACAATTAAAAAAACAACAAAGTCCATCGAAATGCAATATATTGAATTTCTTAAAATGTGCTAAAGTTTTTGAAGTGATGTTATTTTATTGAAATTTAATTTCGATGATGGGTTTTGTACTAAAGAAACTATGGTAGTGGACCACAAAGAATCCAGTCTAAAAATAAAATTCAAAGTTTATAGTTTATTCCTTTATCTAAATAGAAGAAAAAATGTACTATCGAATTGAAACCTTATGGTTTTAGTAGATAATATTTAATAAACGCAGAGGATTTACGAGTTGTTCATAAAAAAAGTACATAGAAATTAAGAAAAGATGAAATATTGGTTCAAGAAAACTTCAAAACTTGAAGCCAGGTTATTTATTTAAGTTACAAAAAAAATGCATTTACACTTTAATTTTGCAATAAAAATAGTGCCTTGCTATTGGATTTCAAAAACTATAAAAGCTTGTAAGCTCGTTCTTTTTATAATTTAGCTCCACATGAAAGTTTATTAAAACTCTATTTATACTAATGGCAATTCGGCTTGAGAGTTTTCATTTATAGTTTTTGGGGCTACTATCTCGAGCTTTTGATAAGCGTTTAGTGTAGCCACACGACCTCGTGGTGTTCTAGCTAAATAACCTTTTTGAATCAGATAAGGCTCATAGACCTCTTCAAGTGTGTTCGGTTCTTCTCCAAGAGCTGCACCAATAGTCCCTAAGCCCACAGGGCCACCGTTAAATTTTTGAATCACCGTCGTTAAAATTTTACGGTCCATACTGTCTAATCCATCTGCATCGATTCCAAGCATCTCCAAGGTTTTTTCTGCAATTGTTTTGGTGATAATCCCATCACCTCGAACCTGTGCAACATCTCGACATCTCCTTAAAACACGATTGGCTATGCGAGGGGTGTTTCTACAACGAGAACTGAGCATTTGAGTGGCATCTTTTTCAATAGGAATATTGAGGATTTGTGCACTACGAGCTAAAATGCTTTGGATTTCAGTGTCTGTATAGAGTTCCAGACGATACTGTAAACCAAATCGATCTCGTAGAGGACCAGTCAATAGTCCACTTCGAGTCGTTGCACCAACTAGAGTGAATTTTTTTAAAGGTAGATTCACCGTTCTAGCAGCGGGGCCTGTGTCTAGCATAATATCGAGTCTAAAGTCTTCCATAGCAGGGTAGAGGTATTCTTCGATGACTCTATTGAGCCTATGGATTTCATCAATAAAAAGCACATCATTGTCTTGAAGTTTGGTGAGCAAACCCGCCAAGTCACTAGCCCTTTCGAGGACTGGACCGCTTGTGATATGCACTTGCACTCCCATTTCTTTGGCTATAATATTTGCAAGGGTAGTTTTACCAAGTCCAGGTGGACCAGCAAAAAGACAATGATCAAGAGCATCTTTTCTGTGCAATGCAGCTTCGATAGCAATACTTAAACTTTCTTTTAATATGGATTGACCGGTAAAGTCACTTAAAGAAGAGGGGCGAAGATTTTGATCTTGTTCTAGATCTTCTGAGGAGTTTTGTTGAGGTGAAATAAACCGTTCTGCCATAATTTAAGTGTGTTTTAAAGATTCGGTGATGATTTGAGAGATGCTGGAGTCTTTGGGCAATGCTTTGATAGCTTTTTCAACAGCTTTTTGAGCAGAATGCCCTTTGACACCTAGAGCGTTTAGTGCCGCAATTGCTTCTTCTGCGACTGTAGAAACTATGGAGTTTTCTTCATTGATAGAGGCTAGTTTTAGGGCTTTATCTTTTAAGTTGATTAAAAGTAATTCGGCTGTTTTTTTACCAATTCCTTTTATTTTATTCAAGGAATTTTTATCTTCTAGTGCGATATAGCTTAAAAAATCATTTGGAGACACGCCACTTAAAATGCGTTGAGCTGTTTTGGGGCCTATCCCGCTCACTTCAATTAAATTTAAAAATAATTCTTTCTCTATAGCATCCATAAAACCATAAAGAGTCATAGAATCTTCACGAACCACGAGTTTTGTGAGTAATTTTAATTCTGTACCAAGATCAGGAAGCACTTCACTGGTCCGTGCAGAAACTTGTATTCCATAACCTATACCATTACAGTTTATAATGACAAAGGTGGCCTGTTTTTGACTTAAAACACCTTGAATTTCTTCGATCATAGAGCATACCTTCTTCTCTCTGTTACTGCTCAAATATACACTATATTTTGTGAAATGGCAAGTTAAAATCCGATCCGAACTTGTCCCATATAAAAACGATTAGGGAGTTGTCCCAAATAATAGCCTCTTTCTTCGGCCCAAGTAGCCACCTCAACTTCTAATATTCGAAGCAGTTCTAACCCCAATCCAGCCGTTGGATACCCACCTTTGAAGCCCGCTGCAAACCTGCCTTTTAGAGCCCTAATCTCATTGTTCACTCCAAGCCATCCTAGCAAAGTTTGTTCGATTTCTCCTCCAAAATTCAAGTGGTTAAAAAACTTATAGTTTCTTTCGTTATTCAAAGCATCTTCAAAGTCCATCGCTAGATTTACTTTACGAGCAAAAGAGGTGTTTTTGTTAAACAATCGAGGGCTATAATTGACACCTAAAGTCAAATTAGGAGCGATGGATTCACCGTTTATGGATTTAAAAAAAATGTCTCTAATGGAAGCCCCAATTCTCGTTTCTCTAGTGATTTGAAACAAGGCACCTATGTCGGTTCCAAGGCTAAAAGTAGAAAAATTAAAAATATCTTTTTTAGCATCTTTGTATCGAAGATTTAAGGTGTCTTCTATTGCAGAATAATTGAAAGCATCTAGTTTAAAAACAGACACAGACTGTCTTTTGAGTATTTTAAGACCAAGACCTAATGAGAATTGATCCGTAAAAGCATAAGCCACCCCTGCTTGAGCCACAGCATCTACATAAAGAGTGTCGATTCCTAAATAAGGCATAAGGAGACCAGTATCTATATAGGGTGCAAGGTTTGCATCGACCCATATAGCCCCTCCAAAATTTCGAAATGCGAGTTCGGCATCGAATTTGGCAATGAGATTGAGTAAAACTTGGTCGTAAGCGTTTAGGGTTTTTGTGTGTTCAGGGTGTTTAGCCAAAGAATCAATCAAAGCATCGTAAGTTGAAATTCCACTTTTTTTAGCATCTCTGCTCGCCTGGTTATAAAGATTTTGAATGTCATTTATGGTTTTATAGGAGTCCATTAAAGCCATAAAAGGCCCTGCTCCACCAATATTGACGCGTGCATTAAAATACTGACGAGGGTAATAGCCTTGTTGAGGTCTAAAACTAAAGTTGCCAAGTCGATTGATTTGAGACAATCCTGCATAGTTATAATAAATTGCCTCTTTGTCATCTACCACTGCAACATGGGCATTACCCATAGAATATGCTCTTAATGATTTGTGTGCTGGACCCCTTGCGGCCCAGAGACTGACTGACAAAAGACTAATAAAGATGAAAAGCTTTGTAGAAGATTTCATTGTTCTCCTCCTTCAAATTCATGAAGTATAGATTCAAAAATAGTTTTAGAGCTATCCTCATCTGTGTCATTTTTATTTTGATAAGTCAAAAGGTAATTCTTAAACTCATCTAAATTGTCGCTAATTTCTTGAATCATTTTTTCGGTGTCTTTCTGATCTTGAAAATTTAATAATTCATCTTGACTATTAATGTTTTCAAGGACTCCCCACTCTAAAATAAGTGGCAATACATCATTATTTAGGGTTTCTACATCATCTGCGATTTCAATTAATACTTCTGTTAAAGAGTCTAAGCTTGAAGGATCATCCTGAAAAGAATTGTAAATTCGGTCTAGGTCAAAATCAAATTCATTGGTTTCGGGGTTTGTAAATAACTTCGAGTATTTATCGATAGCATTGGTTTTTAAATGAAGGAGTGTTTTTGCTGTAGCCAGAACTCCGAAGCCTAGAGACAGATTTTGAAATGTTATTTTTTGATCGGATAAAGGAAATTTGTCGAGGTTTTTTTTATTTTCTTTTTCAAATTTTTCTAGCGAGAGGTCTAAAGGGGCTTTTTTGCTGATATGCTCGAGGTACTTTTTGTAAAGCGTGGAGAGGGTGTCTCTACGGATTAATTCTGCAACAATTAAAAAAGTTTCATCCACTCCTTCTTTATATTTTAGGCTTAATGAATCACTCATAAACATATTGGGTTTTTCACTTTCAAAATGTAAAAATACAGAAGCGAGTTCAAATGGATTTAAATCGTAAGAGTAAAATGTACTTTTAGCAAGTCCTAACCAAGCCTCTGAGTTGGTGGAATCTAAGTAGATAACACGATTAAATGTTTTTTGTGCTTTAGAATAATTTTTATTTTGAAAGTAATACACACCTTCTATTAGAAGTTCTTCGGTGTTGGAGTTATCTGGGTTTCTATTTCCTAAAGGGTTAAATAAATTACAAGCTGAAAACAGTAGCACTATAGTAGCTAAAATAGTGAAAATCCAAAAAGAAAGGTGTGTTTTTAAGCTTAGATTCATAGTTAAACCTCATGATAAAGAAATAAAGACTCTAAACACTGTTTAAATAATATAATTTATTTACAAGTCTTTATACTTTTTTTTTCAAGTATTAGTTTTTCTTTAGAAAAATGGTGTTTTATACTATATTTTTCTTGTGAATATAGCTCAAAAGTATTTTTCAAGTAAAAAAATGAAGCATGCAGAACATCGTATGGCCTCTGTTTTATCTAATGAACTGAATCGTTTAGATAAAATAGCTCAAGAAAGTCGAAGAAAGCAGGCTTTTACCATTGATAATTTAAGAAAAGATTTGAAATCGATATTTTTGTTTTGTGAAGAATATCACAAGGCTTTTAATTTGTATGTGGAGTCTGCATTGAAGCAGCATGAAAATAAAATAAAGTGCACTTCACACTGTGGTAACTGCTGCCGTCATTATCCAATGTCTATTGCTCCCTTCGAGCTTCTTTACTTTTATAACACTATTCGAAACACCGAATTATTATTGAATTTCATACAAAAATGTTTTGCTAGAGTAGAAAAATATCACTTTTTATTAAGAAATACAGAGCTAAAAAACTCCGAAAGTTTAGAAGAGCTCGAAGAGGTGACTTTGCATTCTTTTTTTGCTGCCAAACAAGTTTGTCCTTTTTTGAGTGAAGAAGAAAGCTGTTCTTTTTATAAAGAAAGGCCTGTTTCTTGTCGAATGTATTTTAGCGAAACGGAATCAAAGTACTGTGTTTCAGAGTTTTTACAAACGACTTTAAATCGTAGTTTTATTATTTATCTTCCTGATCATATAGAAGAGTCTATAGAATTGATATCCAAACATTATGAATCTCTTGGGTTTTCAGAAAGTTTTTTTGAAGGGATTTTGCAAGTGAACGCATTAGAAGGGGCTTTGTTCTATGGGCTTCCTTGAATATCAAATCGATTTATTTTCATTTAAGAAAAGTAAAAAAAAACGCTCCATTTCACCTGACTTTTCTATGGACACTTTAGTGGCATTTCGATACCACCCTAGATTAAAAAAAAGCATTAGATGCAACTATAAAGGTATTTTTGGAAAACCAGAGCTTGCACTCCCACTTTATATGAAAGAAGAGGCTTTTATGCCAGCTCGAGAGCTGGCAGCCGAGTGGGCTTTGTTAATTCAAAAAAGAAAAACAAAACAAAATAAAGAGAAAATAAAAGAAATATTAGATCGTTTTTGGACTTTAGTCAATCAAATTTTGATAGATCAAGGAAATAAGTGTTTAACATCAAAAACCAGGCACCTTCCTATTCAACCTAAAGGCGAGCATTATGATTTAGAAGAAGTTTTGGCTGCAGTGAATGAAACTTATTTTAATTCTGAATTGCAATGTAAAATCACTTGGAGCAATAGAATCGGAGGACAAAGTTTCCATTCCATTCGAAAAGACCCCTTATCTGAAAAACCATTTCATTTAATTAGTATTAGTAAAGGGTATGACACAAAAAATTGTCCTTTTTATGCCATAGCAGGGGTCGTATATCATGAGTGTTTGCATATCAAAATTCCACCAAAAATAGTGAATGGTCGTCGTGTAGTCCATGGCAGAGATTTTAAGCGTCTAGAAAAAAAATACATCTTTTATGAAGAGTGGATGGATTGGCACCGAAAAGTTTTACCGCTTAATCTTAGAAAAATAATGAAAATAAAAAAATAAAACTTCATTTTAAAGTTAAATAAAAATTTACTTGAATTTACTAACCTTGTTTTAGCTTTTATACTAGTTTAAAAAACAGCTGCTTGAATAAACCTCTAATAAAATATGGTTCATAGCTTAAAAAAGTGCTTCAGTAGTAGAATGTTTTGATTTATCTGTGTTTTATTTGAGTTTTATCTATCCATAGGATTTTAAAATCATAGCACTATGGCAGTGAGTGCATTTTTAAGAGGTGCGTCAATGTCTTCTTTTTCTATTCCATATTATTGGTATTTAGTGCCAATCGCTTCAGTTTTCGCCTTATTCATGGCTCTTTATTTTTTTAAGGATATGATGAAAAAAGAGGAAGGAACTCCTCGAATGAAAGAAATAGCCGAATATATTAGAGAAGGTTCTTTTGCATATTTGTCACAACAATATAAAACGGTTTCTTTGGTTTTCATAGTATTGTTTTTTGTGTTTGTCGTGCTTGCATTGATGGGGATTCAAAATGTTTTTGTACCCGTTGCATTTTTAACTGGGGGGTTGTTTTCGGGACTTTGTGGCTTTTTGGGGATGAAAACGGCAACTTTTGCTAGTGCCCGTACCGCGAATGGTGCAAGAGTGAGTTTAAATCAAGGTTTAGTCACTGCATTTAGAGCGGGTGCTGTCATGGGTCTGGTGGTGGTGGGCTTTGGCTTATTAGATATTTCGGCCTGGTTTTTTTTATTAAACTGGATTTATGATTCGAACATTTTTGGTTTTGGGTTAGATTTAGCTCAAAAAATTTCAGTAAGTACTTCTGAGTGGTCGAAGTCTTTTATTGAAAATCCTGCATGGGCACACGCTAAACGAGTTGAAATTACGACTACCATGCTCACTTTTGGAATGGGGGCTTCATTACAAGCTTTATTTGCTCGCGTAGGCGGTGGAATATACACTAAAGCTGCTGATGTTGGAGCGGATTTGGTTGGTAAAATTGAAGCAGGTATTCCAGAAGATGATCCTAGAAATCCGGCGACTATTGCAGATAATGTGGGAGATAATGTGGGTGATGTTGCGGGAATGGGGGCCGATCTTTATGAATCTTACTGCGGTTCTATACTGGCCACAGCGGCTTTGGGTGCAGTTTTGCCTAGTTTGGACCCTAAATTTGTGCTTGCTCCTATGATTGTTGCAGCTATTGGAATTATACTGTCGATTTTGGGTGTTTTTATGGTTCAAACCAAAGAAGATGCTAAAATGAAACAACTTTTACACTCTTTATTGACGGGTACTTTGGGGTCTTCTATTTTAATTTTAATAGCCCTTTTGATTTTAGTTTTTGCAGGGTTTTTGTCTCTCGGGATTTTTGCTTCTGTGCTATCAGGCTTGATCGCAGGTGTGTTAATTGGCCAATTTACCGAATATTATACATCTGATGCATATAAACCGACTCAAGGGATAGCCTCTCAGACTCAATTGGGGCCGGCAACTACTATCATTGATGGAATTTCTGTAGGGATGTTTTCGACAGCCTTTCCTGTGGTGACCATTGTGATTGGAATTTTATGTGCTTATGGTTTTGCAGGTGGTTTTCAAAACATGTCTATGGGTTTATATGGGGTTGGTTTTGCTGCTGTCGGGATGTTATCGACTTTGGGTATTACTTTAGCCACCGATGCTTTTGGTCCTATAGCTGATAATGCAGGAGGCAACGCAGAAATGGCTGGCTTAGGAGAAGAAGTTCGCCAAAGGACCGATGAATTAGATATGCTAGGAAACACCACAGCAGCAACAGGAAAAGGTTTTGCTATAGCTTCTGCAGCTTTAACTGCTATGGCTCTTTTGGCTTCTTATATTGAAGAAGTGAAGCTGTGGTTGGGTCATTTGGCTCAAGATGCTGGCGGTGCTTTTCAAGTAGGTAAGGTTCTATTTGTAAACAATAGTGCCAATTTAGAAGTTGCTATCCAAGGATTGCCCGGTGTTCGTTTGATTGACGAAGGGACGCGTGCTATCAATGAAACAGGTGAGTTAGTGGCTCTAGTTTTATCAAAGGCTCAAATTGCAGATTTTATGTACACCTATGATCTCACGCTGATGAATCCGATGTTGTTGGGCGGTTTGTTTTTGGGAGCCATGATGGTCTTTTTGTTCAGTGCTTTGACTATTAAAGCGGTGGGGCGTGTAGCAGCAGCTATGGTCGAAGAAGTGCGTCGTCAATTTAGAGAAATTCCAGGAATCGTGGAGGGAACTGCCAAGCCAGATTATGCTCGGTGTGTTTTGATTTCGACTCGTGGTGCTCAAAAAGAAATGATTTTACCTTCTCTTTTAGCGGTGATTGTTCCATTAGTGATTGGACTATTTATGGGTATTGCAGGCGTTTTAGGACTCCTTGCTGGAACTCTAGCCGCAGGTTTTTCTTTGGCAAGCATGTTAAACAATGCTGGTGGAGCATGGGACAATGCCAAAAAATTCATTGAAAAAGGCAATTTAGGTGGTAAAGGGTCAGAAGCTCATAAGGCTGGAGTGGTTGGTGATACTGTAGGAGACCCTTTCAAAGATACAGCTGGACCATCGTTAAACATTCTAATCAAATTAATGGCGATGGTCAGCGTAGTGTTTGCAGGGGTAGTGGTTAAATATGGAGGCTTTTTATTCGCATAAAGCATCTTTGTTTATGCTGGGTTTTTCTAAGCACCATTTAGATGGATCTGCTCTGTCTGCCCAGTTTGTCAGTGGAAGTTGAACACTTTTTCCAGCTTCTATATAGACTTGGCCTTCTTCTACGGTATTTGTAGAGTTGTAAAACACTGTGTCTATTAAAGTCCCTTGACAAGATAAAGAAAGGAGCCTTTTAGTGTTTGTGAGGTTAAACTCTTCTACAGGCATATTCACATCACTCACATCCACACCACCAATGCTTAAAAATGAGCTAGGCATGAGCAAAGAGTTTTCTGGAAACACGACACCTGCAGCTGGAGAACCCACTCCAGTGATTTTACAACTATCTAAAATAAGGCTATCTAAACTCCCGTTAAAAATCTCAAAAAATTCTGCAGGATTTGAGGTGTTTAAATAAATTTCTGTAAATATAATGTCTCCTTTTTTGGGAGTTCTTTTTTTAGAAAGAGGAAAGTTTGCGTAATATTTTTGGGGTAGAATTTCTATAGGCAGCACGCTAAGCTCCACAGAACTCCTTAAAGAAAAAAGATTCCAATTAAAAAGAGGGTTTTCATCATTTATTTCGATAGAATCTTGAAAAACAAATATGGTGTCTCCATTTTGATCTCGAAGTTCAAGTTTAGCAAAATAAGATGTGTTTAAATGGAGCGGCGTGCTTAAAAAATAAGCTATCTCATTGTTTTTTTCTAAATTAAAGCTTTGATTGAAGTTTTTATTGCTTAGATTTAAAGAACCTTTTTGAATATCCATTAAATTGTCAAAACCGAGGGGTATCTCTATATAAGCAAAACCAACAAGAGCTCGGAGTGGAATTTCTATGAACACCTCTTCGTTGGCGGTCAATTCCATTTCAACTTCTCCCTTTTGCACTAAAACTCCTCCATTTGAATATAGAGCGGCATAAAAATGCCAAATAGAATTAGGAAAAAGTTCGAGCTTAAGAGGGCTTTCAAAATCATATAAAACTCGCTTAATAGAATCGCTACCTACGGCCAAAATAACCAAGCTGTCTAAATGGGTGTGTTTCAATGTTTTAGCACTTAAATAAACTGTACTGTGTGCTTGCTGTTCTTTGGGTGTATTGGTGACTTTAGGGTCGCTACAAGAAGTCAAGGGGAATAAAAATAAAAAACTAAGTGTTTGGATAAGGATAAAAATATATGAATAATTTAAAAGTGGTTTTTTCATTGGATCCTCCGTGCAAAATGAAAATGTCCTTTAAGGACACCCATATAAACGAAGTATCGCTCTAAAAATAAACATGTTTTGTTTTTTTTTACATTTCTTAACATTTTATGATTTGGTGTTTTCTATAATGGATAGGATAATTAGAAGAATGTCCAGTCCTTAGCGGACAAATTTTGGAGATTTAAGCATTCAAACCAGTTTTATTCAGATACTTTTGTTTTTTTTTCGAAGTTCTTGGAACTTTTCAAATACCTTTTTATTTTGTCTTAAAATGCGTTGGAGGGCACTAGGCGAAAGTTTGAAAGCAGTTGCCGCACTTTTAATGTCACCACGATGAGAAGATATAATGTCTAGTACTTGAGCCACAAAAAGAGGAAATAGAGAGTTTGAAGGATGGATGCGGCCTTGACTTCCAGGAAATTTTAGTTTTTCTGGAGGGAGTGGGTTTTCACGGATTTCAGTGGCAAGGGCTATTTGCATTCGATGCAAAGCTCGAGTTTTGTTTTCTGTTACACTTCTGCTTTCACTGGATTTGATTTCTATTCCAAATTTAACTAATTTTAGAGAGACTCCAGTATTTGTTTTGTTGCGGTGCTGTCCACCGGGCCCACCACTTCTAAAGCCCTTAATGGAGCAGGCTTTTAGTAATTCATTTAAAGGCATTTGTAAATAGGTATCTCGATGCATAGAAACAATATAAAATTTATTTTTCTGATTCAAAAACTTTCTTTTTTATGTTCACTTGCTTTTGCCTTTATTATGACTGTTTCTTTTGTTTCTTGCACCAAATCACCGCCAGTTCCAGTGGAATCACATAACACTTACCAATCATTGCAAGTAGAAAAACAAGCCTTACTAAAAAAAACTTTTGATGAAATGCTTGTAGTGATTCAAAAGAACTTAGAAGCAGATTCCTTGTTGCCATATATAACAGAAGAGTCCAAGTTTTGGCTAGAAGATCTTGAATATGCGGCTTTGACAGAAACAGATATAGAGCTTGAACAGCGTCCTTTTAATGAATTGTTGGCCATCCTTGCGTTTCGTTTGTATTTGAGAGAGCATTTGTTTAGTACAGATCAACATAGAATGCTAGAACTCATTCTATTAAAAAAAGGTTTTTTTGAAATGGTAATATCTTTACCTTTGGGTCCATTTGAAGTCAAAAATGATAGGGGAAGCCTAGGGCTTGCAAAAAGTCCAAAAGTACCTGTGATTTTATTTACTTGGGATGATATTAGCTGGCGTATGGATATTAAAAACTCACTGCCTCTGATTACAAAAGGTTTAGAGACTATTGGTGTTAAGAAAAATTGGAGTAATACTACACTAGCCCTTTATCTTTTAGAAAAAGAATTTAGATATGATTTTAGAGATATTAATGAAACTTTGTTAAACCCTGTGCCTTCTATTTAGTTTTATGAAAAATTGGAAAATTCTATCCAAGAAAAATATTTTAGACTCTAAATGGCTTCGAGTGGATAAAGAAGTTTGTCAGCTTCCCAATTGCAAAGTCATTTCTGATTTCTATACTCTTTGGCAACCAGATTGGGTCTTGATTTTAGCTAAAAATTTTCAAGGAAAGTGGGTTTTAGCCTCTCAATACCGACATGGAACTCAAAAAACTAGTTTAGAATTTCCTGCTGGGATCATAGACTCTGGCGAAACTCCTATAGATGCTGCAAAAAGAGAACTTCAAGAAGAATGTGCTTATGCTAAAGGTAATTGGACTTTAATTGGTGAGTTGCCTATGAATCCAGATAGGCATCGGGGGCGTTTTTTTGTGGTTTACGCAGAAGGGGTGGAAAAGTTTCAAGAGACTCGTTTCGATGATAGTGAAAATATAGAGACTGTTTTGATAGAGACAGAAGTTTTATTAGAAAAAATAAAGGAGGGGATTTTTGTTCATCCTCACCAAATTGCAGGTTTTTATTTATGGCAATTGAAACAGAGCTGAGTATTCGTTTGCCAATTTTAGTCACAGGACTTGCTGGTGTCCCTGGCTATGCTTTGTTTAGATATTTCCAAAATTTGTACCCAGGAGAGGTTTATGGGGTTCGACCCAAGCGAAATCCTTGTGTTTCTGGAGATACTGTTTTTGCTATTGATGCTGAAGAAAGTGAGGCTTTTGAAGTTGTTTTCGAGAAATTTCGTTTCGGAACCCTTATAGATGCCAGTGGAAACTGTGCTTTAAAAGCTTGTGAATGTGACCCCGCTTTGTCAAAATTGTTGAATTACACTCAAGGGGTGACGACGGCTCGATTAGCTAAAAAATACAAGAGTACTTTGATTCGCATTTCTACTGATATGGTTTTTAGTGGTTTTTCTGGTGAAGGTAATTATGTAGAAACTGATCCAAAAGACCCTATACATAATTATGGCAAACACCAGTCTATGGCCGAAGAAGCTATAATGGACATAGTGCCTGATTCGGTATTGCTTCGAGTCCCTTTACCCATGGACTATGCACCAGGAGGTGAAGCAGGGGCTATCGATTGGATTTCTTACCGATTCAAACCTCGAAGGCCTGCGACATTATTTACCGATGAATATCGAAACCCCATTTATGGCGATGATTTGTGCAAAGTGGTGGAGTATATTTTAACACACCCTTTTCCGCCTGGGATATACCATTGTGGTGGGCCTCGCTTGGTGTCTTTGTATCAGGTAGGGCAAATTATCAATGCTTTGGGCTGCTATGAACCAGATTTATTGATTGGTTGTATTCGTTTAGAAGGGGGAGCTTTACCCCCTAGAGTTGGAAACTTAGGCATCAATTGCGACAAGCTCAATGCCCTTTTGCCACCAAATTTTATAAGGCCCTGGCCTTATTTAGATTCCTTGTTTCCTTCGAGTTATTATTGGCATAAAACAGTAGATAGAAGCTCGTGGGAACGCATCAATGCTATCCACTTGTACTTAGTGAAAGGCGAGCTTTTTAGTTAAAACAGAAAAAGACCTAAGAGTCCAATAATCCATAAATACCATGAAAAGTGATAAAATTTGCCTTTTTGAACAAAGGAAATGAGCCAACGAAGGGCAAACAAGCCACTGATAAAAGCCACAAACATCCCTGCTAATAGAGCAACAGAAAAGGAATCCATATTCTGACAAGCATCTAAACTGGCTTTTGCTCCTTGGCATTGAAACCACTGGATGAAATCCAAAAGAGCAGCGCCCCCTACAGCGGGTATGCTCATTAAAAATGAAAATTCACCAGCAAATTTTCGATCTACTTTTAAAAACAACATACTACTAATTGTAGAGCCGCTACGGCTAATCCCAGGAATACAGGCAATCCCTTGCACTACTCCAGTGAGGATGGCCTTCCACCAGTTCATTGAAGCTAAATCTTGATGGGAGGATTCTTTGGCATAACGAGTTAAAAATAAGAGGACTCCCGTGAAAAGCAGTGCCGCTGAAACCGCTTTGGGGTTTATAAATAGTGCTTCTAAAGCGTCTTTGAAGCCTAGTCCAATCATAGCGGTGGGGATAGAGGCTATAAAGACATAAAAAATATATTTCCACTGCTCTAGGTCTTTTTGAATCAAGCCTACTATGATTTTCCATAGTTTTTTTCTAAAAACAACAAAAATGGAGGCTAAGGTTCCAACATGGAGCATGAGATCAAAAAACATCCCGACTTCACTCATGCCAAAAATTGCCTTACCGATAACCAAGTGACCAGAGCTAGAAATCGGTAAAAATTCGGCAAGCCCTTGCAATAAACCTAAAATAATAGAACTAAACATAAGTTCAAGATAGTAATTTTTAATTCAAACAATGAGGCTTATTTTATGGATTTAGTTTTTTTCTTTTTTTTAATTTAATTAACAAACGCCATTTTATGCTTTTGAGGTTAAAATACGAGTACGATTAGCAAACGCCATTTTCCTCTTATGAAATTGAATGAAAAATCGAAGTTTCATCATTTAAAGAATTTTTGGCGATTATTAAATTTCCTTATGTTT
>JAAYJH010000031.1 GCA_012523035.1 Fibrobacter sp. | reverse complement strand
GTGTTTGAAAACACTGTTAATCTTTAAGTGCTGAAAGCATCCCACTTCTAAGTTCTCTCTTAAAAAAAGCCAGGCGTGTGTGAGACTTCATTTTTATAGTTTTTTATTGTGGTGGTTTTTGGGTAAAAAAAATACCACGGGGTGCGTGGTATTTGAAGTTCGGGTTTTTTGTTTAGCCTCTTTTCATGATCTGTTTGAGCATGGAGTTTACTTTGCCCATGGGTGCAGGGGCTTTGTTTGGCTTTGCTTTGCCTCCCTTGCCCTGGAGTTTGGCTTTGAGGTCGGCTATGGTGGCTTGGGGTTGGAGGCCTTTGGAGTTTTGTCTGCCTTTTTGGTTTTGGTGGCGACGGCGTGGGTTGCCTTTGGCTCCTGCGACGCTGCCTTCGTTTAGGCTTTCTTCTTTCATGGAGAGGCTTATTCGTTTTTGTTCAGCGTTGACGGCGACTACTCGTACTTTGACTACTTCTCCGACGGTCAAGACGCTTTTGGCGTCTTCTATGTATTTGTTGCTTATTTCTGAGATGTGTATAAGCCCGTCTTGATGTACTCCTATGTCCACAAAGGCTCCGAAGTTGGCTACATTGGTGACAACGCCTTCCATCCAGCTGCCCGTGATTAGGTCTTGGATGCTTTGGATTTTGTCGTCAAATTTGGCGTATCGGAATTCTTTTCGAGGGTCTCTGGAGGGTTTTTCTAGTTCGTTGATGATGTCTTGTAGTGTGTGTTTACCGACTTCGTCACTGAGGAACTCTTCGACATTGATGCTTTTGACAGCTTCGGAGTTGCCTACTAATTCGGCGACAGGAAGCCCTACTTTTTGAGCGATGGATTCGACTAAGGGGTAGTTTTCTGGGTGTACCGCACTTTGGTCTAGTGGGTTTTCTCCGCCAGAGACACGCATAAAGCCTGCAGCTTGTTCAAATGATTTGGGTCCAAAGCCTTTGACTTCTAATAGTGCTTGACGGCTTTTAAAGGAGCCATTTTGGTCTCTGTGTTTGACTATGTTTTCGGCTAAAGTTTTGGAGACACCGGCTACATAACTCAATAGGGGAGCACTGGCACTGTTGACATCGACTCCAACCAAGTTCACACTGCTTTCGACGACTTCGTCTAGGTGTTTTTTGAGTTCTCTTTGGTTTACATCGTGCTGGTATTGGCCTACTCCAATTGCTTTTGGATCGACTTTGACTAGTTCTGCTAAAGGATCTTGTAAACGCCTTCCAATGCTAATGGCACCACGAGTAGTGACATCTTCGTTTGGAAATTCTTCTATGGCTATCATACTTGCAGAATACACCGAAGCTCCAGATTCGTTCACAATGACTCTAGGAGGTACTTTGCCTTTGTTCTTAGCGGCGATAGAGGTGCAGAAAGCATCGGTTTCGCGACTGGCGGTTCCGTTTCCTATGGCGATCAAATCGATATTGTACTTTTCAATGAGGTGTAATAAATAAGCAGAAGATTCATCGACTTTGCTTTGGGGTGGGTGAGGGTAAATCACTCCATGATCCATAAATTTGCCGTTTTCATCTAAGACTGCTACTTTACAACCAGTCCTAAAACCAGGGTCTAGGGCCAGCACAGACTTGTGCCCGGCAGGAGGAGACAAGAGCACATCTTTTAGATTTTTACTAAAGACTTTAAATGCCTCGAGTTCGGCAGCTTCTTTGAGAATCATACGGATCTCGGTCTCCATGCTAGGTTTTAGCAAGCGATTCCAAGCGTCTGTGCACATTTCTTTAAGGTATTCGGTCCAGATGTTTTCTTTTTCGGCAAGGATTTGATTTTGCAAATAAGAAATAAATTCGCTATCTTCTACCTCTATACTCAAACGCAAAATTTTCTCTTTTTCACCACGACGCAAAGCCAGCATCCTGTGACTAGGGATTTTAGAAACAGGTTCAGAGAAATCGTAATAGTTACTAAACTTGGTCTCTTTGCCCTCAAAATCTTTACGAACTTTAGAAATCATCACACCTTCGGCCTCGAGCTTGGACCTCAAGTATTGTCTATAAGTCGCGTTGTCTGCCACTTCTTCTGCCAAAATATCCAAAGCACCGTTAATAGCAGCCTTAGGGTCGGCAAGTCCTTTTTCTTCGGAAAGATAAACCCTAGCAATCTCTTCGGCTGTGTTAGAAGTTTCTTCTTGTTTCAAAATAATTTGAGCCAAAGGATCCAAACCAAGTTCTTTAGCAATAGTAGCACGAGTACGGCGTTTGGGCTTGTATGGAGCGTACAAATCCTCAAGAAGTGTCTTTTCTTTACAAGCATCGATTTGAGCCTTGAGCTCTGGAGTGAGCTTGCCTTGTTCTTGAATACTTTTCAAAATCGTTTCTTTACGATCCGTAATCTCTTTGAGGTATTCTAACCTATGAGAAATATCTCGAAGCTGGATCTCGTCCAGAGTCCCTGTTTGGTCTTTGCGGTAACGAGCAATAAACGGAATAGTACCGCCTTGATCCATCAGTTCCAATGCCTTGGCCACTCGCCATTCTTCAATCTTTAATTCTTCAGATATCACTGCAGAAAAATTCATATTCATAGTCCTATGGGTAAAAGCCCAAAATCGTCAATTTAAAATAAACCCTTACAAACCACTTTGAAGCAAACAAAGCAATATATAAGAAGCAAAACAAATTTAATAAAGAAAAACTCGAAAAAAAGAGAAAAACAAAAATAAACATAAAAAACACCTCAAAATCACAAAAGCACCATAAAACACAAGCACCAATCGCGTTCCACCTCCAAATTCTCATCGCCAGCCCGTCATTTCGAGGGCTTTAGTGAGACGCAGCAACAAAACTGAATCTCTTTATAAACGAAGTCTCACACACGCCTGGCTTTTATAAACTGGGAACTTAAAAGTTGTAAGTTTTCACTGAAGAACTTTTTTTGGGGCACGCATCCCAGCATTTTCGCATAGCGCATCAATCACAAATCCGGCCTTTTTGGCACGATTTTCGCCTTTTCCTCTTCCGCTGTTCGCATAACATCTCTAGCACGCATCCC
>JAAYJH010000001.1 GCA_012523035.1 Fibrobacter sp. | reverse complement strand
TTAACTTTAGATGAAAAAGCAAAAGGTGCCTTTTTACGGGAAAATGGTTTAACCGATGCTCATATTACTCTTTGGACTAAAGAGTTTATTGATTCTCAATCCCCTGCAAAGACCAAAAAAGAAAAGAATGAGATTCAGTTGCTGAAAAACAATATTCGTGCTTTAAAAAAAGACTTAAAGCGTAAAAATGCGGCACTTGCCGCGACACTCGCCTTGCATAGTTTTTTTAAAAAGTCAATGTCCACTTCCTTCTCACCGATAAGCTTATGAAGAATATCACGATCCTTTTAGAGACGATCAATTTCCTTTTTCTCGTTTTTGGAACCACTGAAAACGGAACTTACATTCTGGAGAAAGTACGCCTTCCATTGGCTGATTTGATTTGGATATATCATCAAGAACCGAATCCTCTGAGATGTTTTAGTGATACTTTTGCTTTTCAACTAAGGAGCCAAACTTTTCTCTCTTAAATTTTTAAGCCACTATATTAAAAAAACATTTCGAGAAACAAATTGAAATTAAAAAGAATCAAGATAACGATTGAGAATGGTTGTAAAATATTTTGAATGCAATTGAGTAAAGCTTTTTTATTGATGAAAAATAATCCTCAATGAAATCCATGCAATTGGTCGAAAACTCGCAAGCTTCAATATCTCTGCAAGATTACAATAATAATTTTACAAAGGCTAGATTGCCGCTACTTGTTCTTGACGCAGCGGATACCGTAACGGAATCGATTGTTCTTTATATAGGCTATCTTTGAATTAAATGGCGACATAATATAGTAATAGCCTACATTATTTTCGATGTCTTCTGCTCCAATGCATGCGACTGTGTAGCCGCTATAATTTGTAGATTCATATTCGCCATAGTGCTGGTAGCAGGTATTGGGTAGGATTCCCAGTCCATATTTGTCGGACCCCTTTATGCTGGATGGCCATCCGAAAACGTGTCTCAGGTCGGTGATATAAGTCAATGAGTCTGTGTCCTTAACGTAGGCGAGCAATGAATCCCAGTCCGCGGTAGTCGAAATGTGCCAATTTTCTGGGCACAGGGGCTCTTGAATAATGGATGTGAACGGGAAAGTGTAATGCATGCCGTAGTAATCGCAGGAATCACGGCGACATGTGCTGATGTCCGTCTTGAAATTGAGGTTTTCCGCCATCCATGTTGTACCGTTGATTTCAATTGTCTTGTATTCTTGCCCGTCGCGGTCGTCCTTGAGTGTCCCATAGACTTCCGAAGAAGGTCCGTACGGCACTTTCGTTTCGCTTACGCAACGGACGCCTAGCTTGGCGTTCACTTTGTTGTAAATTTTTGAAACATATGTGGTATCGTTAGAGGATATGTATGCCGTCAGCGCATAGGTGAGGGAGTCGTTGTATCTCGTGTCTGACCAAAGGCAGACATACTGGTTGCTAAAACTAAGTCTGTCATTCCACTGATAGCCTGTGAGCACAAGTGAAAATCCAGAGGTATTCTTCCCTGCTTTATAGGGGTCTGGGCTTTCCGCAGATACCAAGTCCCGTGCCCTATTATTGGGAGACGCAATGTATAGTAGCGTATCTAGATCTTCCTTTGTAGGCAAGCGCCACCCTACAGGACATGCCGTCATGGCGTCCTCGATCGGGTAATAGCGCCCATAACGATTGCAATAGAAGTCGGATGTCTCATTGTTGTAGCAAATGCTGTTGTCCGTCTTGAAATTGAGGTTCTCCGCCATCCACTTGGTTGGCCCAAGGTTTATGGTCTTGTATGTCCTGTTGTCGCGAGGGTCAGTGAATTGCTCGTATTCATGATTGATGTCCATGAAACTCAAGGTGTCGTCAAGCAGGCGGCCCTTCATGCAAAGTAGTCCGGAAGTATTCTCGTCATTCTTCTCGAAGATCGCTATATTCGAGCCCTTGGCAAAGACGATCCTTTGCGAGGTAGCGTGGCTTCCAGAGTCCCTAACGGGGAATCTTGCGTAATTGCCGTCCGTCGGCTTTATGCCGAGCCCAAACGCGTCAAAGGCGTAATCGTCACCCCAGCCTTCTTGCGCTTTCAGCGTGTATCCGGCAAAGCAGCTTCCTCCTGCATAATTAAGAAGAGAGTCCCACTCAGCTTTACTTGGAATATGCCATTCGAAGGGGCATTCCTTTTTGCCGTTCGTCTCCAAGTACATGGTCTGCTCACCAATTTTTATGCTTCCATCTTCATTTACCTTGCAATTATTTATGCCATTCTTGTTGCAGATATAACGTGGTTCGCGTAAATATTGTATGACGGCGCTGTGGCAGACTTTCCTGTCATCGCCACGAACGCCAAATGTATAAAAATTATTCAGATTTGGTTCTATGTCCCCTTTTATACATCTTAAAAATGCTTTGGTGGTGTCATCATAGAAAGGGCGGTTTAGAGTGGCCATACCTTTAAATATTATGAATTTATATCTAAAGCCCTCATTTTTTATGATTTGAGTGGATGTAAAGTATCTTATGTTTTTATTGTATTCTTTAGGAGTATTGACGGAAAAACCATAGGCGTCATCACCAGTTTGATATTTGTTGTCCTTGACATACAAATGTCTGTTTAGGGTGTACCAAGAATCGCTTGAGCCTTCACCAGATAAGGTGTTGAAAAGGCGTATCCAATCATTCTCTTGCGGGATTCTCCAACCGTCCGGACAGATCCCTTGAAGGGGTTGGTCACAAAGTTCGTTTCTCCCACAATACGATTTGGTGGAGTCGATGATTTCAGTCCATGTGTAGACCCTTCCAAACTTGGAACAGTCCTTGTCGTCCTCCTCGAAGCAACCTGTGCTGGCTGCGGGGGCATAGTTCAGATTCTCCGCCATCCAGGTCTGCTCATTGATAGTGATGGTCTTGTATACATGTCCGTCGCGTTTGTCTGTAAAAGAGCCTTTCTGTAACACCAGTGACGAATTGTTTGAAGATGAACTGCTGGAACTGGAACCGTTTCCAGAATCATCACCCGAAGATTTCAGATCGCCTTCTTGGGAGAGGACATCTTCCTGGCTAGCAGATAAATTGGATTCGTCATCACCGCAGGCGTTGAAGGCCTGCGTTAAAAGTACAATCAAACATAATGTGAAAAAATGCTTCATAGCTTCCCCCTTTTTAGTCGTTCTTGACGCATCGGATTGAAACATGCCAGTTCTTTTCGTCATTGTCGTAGAAGCCCAAACCTGTACCTGTAGAGATAGATACTCTAGTCAATAGACGGTTATTCGAGGTGGCCATAAAGAAAGCTCGGTAGCCCCAGTAGTCAAAAGTCCAACTCATGTTTATGGAAGAATTCATGTAACGGCCGCAAGGCAATGCAGCAAAACCCACCGGGTCATTATTTGATTGTCCCCAGCCTTGCCTTGCCTTTAGCGTATCCCCCATACTGCTATTGCCGTTATTAAAATCCGTAATGATATGTCTGAATTCATCCGAGCTGGGAATGTGCCATCCATCCGGGCAAACACCTTGATGGGGATCGACAATCAACGCCCGTGCCGTAGCGGAATCTGTGGATTCGTTAATGTTCATGGCGGCAGCCCAATTGTAAAGACATCCGCACACATCGCAGTTCTCTTCTTTTCTGCTGTAACAGATATGGGCATTTTTCAGATTTGCGACAAGCATGCTGTCTTCATGTTCCTTGTTGGCATAGCCTTTGAAATCTAAGTTTTGCGCCATCCAAACCTTGTTCCCGATTTTCGTGGTACGATAGATTTTGCCATCGCGCTGGTCGGTCATGGTCCCGTACTCGATGTTCGGATTAAGGCGATACTCCAAAGGTACATCGATAGACCAATAATAAGCGTCAATCCATTTCCCGTTCCCGTTACAGTAGTATTCGTGTTTGGATTTTCCCATAACGGTTTTTTCTACGGTTCCGCAATCAGGAAAATTTAATGAATACATATCCCGTTCCATGATAGTCGCAAGCCGCCATTCCGTCCCGTCACAGGTAAGGGTTCTAAAGTAATTGTCTGGACCGATGCGGGTGACTTCTCCTCTTCGGTCAGTAGTGCATGTTCCACGCCTACTGAAAATATCGAAGAATTTTATCAGGTTTGCCTTTACAAGAGCTCTGTAGCGATGCCGGGAATAAATATGCCCTAAACAGATGTAATCATCGCAGTTGTAAAATGCTGAGGCAAGTTTGTTAGCAAGACTATCGTTCCAGATCAATGTTCCACTTTCTATGTAAGCATCCGATTTGAATCCAGCTCGAATCATCTTCTCGATTAAGGTGGAAGATCCCGTCGTAGCAATGGCTGCCGCCCAGAGCCCTCCTTCCGACTTGTCATTCAGCACATTGATTTTTTCCAAGTCATGGAACTCGGCGTCAGCATAGAAGATCTTTTGCAGTTCCTTCTCCGACTTGGCCTTGGCTTCGGCAAACGACAAGCCTTTTTGACTGACTAGGTACTTTATCCTCTTGTAGATGAAATTCATTGCCGAATTTACGAACAGGGAGTCGACGCCTTTCAGGTTCACAATCGCGTACTCGTTCACATACTTCCCGTTGCTATACGGAATCACTTTGATGAGTATTTCCGCATACTCAATGCTATCAGGGAGCCCGCGCACATCAAAGAGGAATCGATCTGGTACAAACAACATCACATTGCTATCGGGGAACTCGCGCACGATGCGGTTAGGGGCTAATTCAATCCTTCCATGGTATGCGACCGTGGAGTCCACATATTCTAACTTGTCCGTCAATTCTCGGACTTCGACTTTTATAGTCGATTGCAGCTCATAGGTGAGAAAGCCCTGATATTCGCCCGTAATGACTTTCCCAGGAAGGTCTTCGTAGATTCTGGACGAGGAAGAGTGTGAAACGCTAAGTGAAGAACTGGAAGAATAATCCTTGATGCTTGAACTAGAACGGCTCTTGGAATCAGCGGAAGCATCGCTGCCCGAGGAGATCAAACTGTCTTCTTGAGAAGGGTCATCTTTTTGACTTTCAATAATGCTGAATTCGTCATCACCGCAAGAAGTCATGGCGAACAGGAACGCCATCATCAAAAGGATCAACCTTTTATATTGTCTCATAACTAACTCCAATAAATTCGCTTGCGAATTTGTTTTAAACATACACTTTTATTTCCTGAATTCAAGTCACTAACACAATCTAATTAGATTAAAAAGGTCTAGCCGAAATGCTACCTTTACAATCGCAAAAAAGGAAAGATTGCATGAAACGACTAGACCAAGAAAAAAGACACCAAATTTACACTATGAAAAGGGCTGGTTTTTCACAAAAAACTATTGCTAGAGCACTCAATAAGCCTAAAAGCAAAAAAATTATCGCCTTCCTTATTATTCAAAATAAATTAAAAACTAGAGGATGATTGGAGTCCTGAGCAATTTTTTGGATATTACCAGAATCAAGGCGAAAAGATGCTTAGTCATGAGTCTATTTATCAGTATATTTGGCATGATAAAGCAGAGGGCGGCCTACTATACAAGCACCTTCATAGAGCTTGCAAAAGCAAGAAAGTTTATGGAAAACGAGACCTTCGTGGCCATATAAAAAGAGAGTTTTCATAGTTGAACGACCTCCAGAAGTGGAGAAAAAAAAAGAGTTTGGACATTGAGAAATAGACTTAATGGTAGGATCACACCATAAAGGCTTTCTAGTTACGGCAGTAGAAAGGAAAACTAAACATACTTTAGTCGGCTTCAGTCAAAAAAAAGATGCCGATAGCGTAAAAAAGGAGCTAATTTCAATGTTCAAACCAATTAAAGAATGCGTCAAAACAATTGTTGCTGATAATGGGAAAGAATTTGCAGGACACAAGGATGTGGCTAGAGTGATCGAAGCAGGTTGTTATGCGAAAAGGTGGCTAAATGAGAATACCAATGGCCTAATTAGGCAATATTTTCCTAAAGGTAAGGATCTACGTGGTGTAACGAAAAGTGAACTTCGAAAAATAATGAGCCGATTAAATAACCGACCACGAAAAACTTTAGATTACAAATTACCAAAAATATTATTTAAATTAGAAAGAAGTAAAATTGCGTTAGTGGCTTGAATTCACATTTTGGTGTTGGGTATAACATTATTCAAGGAAAAAAACATTGGCTATCTTTGGTTATAGGGTTTCAATATATACCAAGAGATGATATAGCTAAAAAAAAACAAACTCTCTTTGAATCTCGTATATACACTTCGTGGTTATTTTGAGGAGTAGGGTTGTTGTATTTTATAATTCAGCTAAGCTGTAAAGAAAAAACTACAAGCTAGTCACTTACATCATTAAAATAATTCTATATTCAATTTTTGCGTTTTGATGCAGGGGCAAAAGTGACGCTGAAATTTGAAAATTTTGTTTATAAATTTGTTTTTTTTGGGTTGTTTTTTTTATGCTAGTCTATTTGCCACTCCAATGGAAAATGCACGAGGAACATTGTTCATTTTATTAGATGGGATGGCTCCAAAAAGTGAGGGCTTGTATAATAATTACTGTTTGGATTATGAAAACAAGTGTAAAGTGGTTCCTATTCAGCGGTACTTGGAGTGCTGGGGATCATGTTGTGTCCATCAAAAACATGACATTGTCAGCAAATAACTATTTGCTGTTAAAACGAAATGGAAACATTATACAAAAATTGAAATTGGAGCAAGGTAGCTAATATGAAAAAATTATAATACTTTTATTTTTTTCTATATCTTGTGCAGTTCTTTGTGCGTGCCCTTATGTAGATCATGGTACTTCAAAGGCTGCACCGTTTACGAGTTTTGAAGAAATACAGGGATGTTATGAAGGGGCGAAAATTATAAATTGGGGTTCTCAGACCGAAAAGATTAAATGTTATAAAATTTGTTTTGAGGAAAACATCGCAGTGTTCTCCAAAAAAACTTTATATATGAAAGAAGCGGTGATAGATTCTTCGGTGGAGGTTTTTATAGATTTCGATACGACTTACTCCAAAACATATGAATTGATAGATGAGTATGACAGTGACGGTACCTTGTTTTATTCTGTCTACATAAAAGATGTTGGTCATCTAGCTTACCGTGGAAATAACACATTCTATGCAGAATCAACCCCTTATACTGCTGGTGAGTATACTAAAGAGAGGATCGCTATATGCGACTTTTAATGCTAATCGTGTTTCTTTTTTTTTGCAAATGCTAATGCTCTCTACGTAGCCTTGAATGTAAATGACAGTAGATTACAATCAAAAAATTGGATTTATAAACCGTCTGGAATTATTGGATTTTCGATTGAATCAGGTTTTTTTGATGAACCTGAAAATTTAGTGGATTACAAGTTGTCTATAGGAATAAAAAGATTTGGCTATTCTTTTGATAACGGTGATGGTGTTCTATCATTTTGGGGAGTTAGACTTAAAGCCATGTACATGGTCGATTACTTATAAGAAAGTGATGTTAGAAGCATATCCCAGTATATCTTGGCATTTTGCACAACAAAATTTAAGAAAGCGAATGTATGAACATGGATTCAAAAAAAAGATTGACCAAAAACGCTTTGCACCTGGTTATGGATATCGTTTGGGTTATCACATAGATGAACACATACTTGTGGCTCTTTATGCGGATTACAAAATCATCAGTTGGGATTATCAAGACTTTAGTGGCGTCGATTCTGGATTGCATCCAGACTATTATATGGGAGGTCTAGGCCTTTCTTTACAATGGACTTTTTAAAAAGGAGTCATTGATTTACCGACTTTAGCCAATGAATAAACAACTTTTTTAAAGAATATAAGCACCAAAGATGATGTTGCAAAAAGATGTTTTTCAAGAAGAATAAAGGACGGGAGAGCCTCCACTTTGAAAAAAGCCAGGCGTGTGTGAGACTTCATTCATAAAAAAAAGCTTTGACGATATTTTGAGTTTTATGGAGGCAGGTTTTATATGCTTTGAAATTTTGTTTTGTTTGCTCGGTTTTGGCGGGATATTCAAAAAAAGAGCCTTTTTGTGAAGGCTCTGTTTGATTTTAGTTTGTTTTAGATGTTTTGGAGGCAGCTTGCATTAATGCAAAAACCATTCCAGGTCGCAAATATTTACCCGCGGTATATTTCAGAGCTGTATTGTGTAAGAGGGTAAAAAGTTCAGCAGAGTCCACCTTAAGTTGGCTTAAGACTGTCTTGTACTTTTTGTTAAAACTGACTAGGCTGCGAGTGAGTTTTGGATGAATACGACTGTCAGGTAAAAGAGCTTCTCCAGTGATTAAGTTTTTGTGTAATTTTTTTGCGTTTGTTTTGGACAAAGCGAAAATACTTTTCAAAGTGTCTGCGTGGAGTTTAGAGCTACCGTTAAATCCTTCTGGAGCTGCAAAAGGAATTCGTGCCTCTTCATAAAGGTTTTTAAGCATGCTTTCTACAATGTCTGTCGCTTCTTTATTCAAGCCATGAAGAATCATAGCGCTTGCTATACTAAACTGAACTCCAATCCAAACATCGTGTGCTTGAAAGTTAAACTCATCCAGTGGCATTCCATCTTGGTGTACCAAATTTGCTGCACCAATCAAGGGTGTATTGGCTTTGTAGTTCGTTTGATAGACTTTTTGTAGCATTTGTTGGGCTTTTTTAGAATCTATTATCGGCTCTAAATCCAAAAATCTAAGATAAGTATCTGCAAGCATTGAATCTGCAAAAACATCGTCTGAATCTAAGTTTAATTTTTGAGTCCAAGAGGCATTGAAAGCTTGTGGACACTGGGCTGTGATCCATTGTTTTTTGTAGGCTCTCAACTCACGACGAGAAAGCTCCACACCTTCTGGAATTTCAGCTGTGTTTAGCCAAGTATTTATTTGCTTTAACACTTCTATTTTAGACCCATCAAGAACCAGCTGAGAAGAAACAGCCAAAGCTAAAGCCTCTAGTTGTTCATCTACCAAGTCTTTCATCTCCACAGGAGTCACATAAAAATGAAAATAAGACTCCTTGGAATCCCATAAAGCTTCGTGAAATTCTTCTGTGGCCAGTTTGGCTTTTTGAGTCCAAATGCCTGCTTGTTCGTGGTCTTCTAAAAGTGTTGCAATTTGAGATGCTGCCTTAAGACCCGCAATCCACAATGAGCCACAATATACAGTGATTCCATGAGATGATAAGTTGTCAAATGTATCATCGGTGCCATTGGTTAAAGGAAAGTTTTGGCCTTCATCGACCATGTTTTCTAAGTATTCCATAGAAGCATATACAGCTTCTTTGCAATCGTGCAATACGCTGTAATCACCAGTCGCATTGAAGTGTCTAAGCACCATCATCACATATTTTGGAGCAAGGTCTTTCCATTCCTTTACATTGTGCCAATCGTAAGCATCTGGGTTGGCATCAAAAGGACTTCCTAGATCATGAATCACCGCACCTCTCAGAGCCCTTGGACCCTTTAATTTAGAGCTTGGTAAATCTGCGTACGGATGGTTCACATATTCGTGGTGTCGTCTTTCGGTAGTATCTGTGGCCAAAATAGCAGAAGCAAAACTTCGCATCACTTCGCCGTCCAAACGAGGAAGGAGGGCTAATAGAGAAAAGCTTCCATAAAAATAAACATCTAAGGAGTTAAAGAAAGGGTAATCAGCGCACTCTCTCACTAAAAATTCATCTTGAATATCCCAAACCGTTGCTTCGGCTAAAAAACTCAGACTATTTAAAGTCAAACTCTTTAGGTCATCTTGTTTAGCAACATCTTTGGGGTAAATTTTTTCTAAGAATTTAGAAGGGACTAGTGAATTGTAGTTTTTCAACAAGTTTTTTTGAAAATCTTTGTCTGCAACAAGTGCTTCTGCAAGGATGGCTCTGACTCGTCCATAAGCTTCTGGGAAAAATGTGGTGTATTTCTTTTGAGATTGCAAGCCATTCAAGTGAATATTGGGGAAGTCTAAAACAGTGTTAAATTGGAAGGAAACACTTTCTTTTGGTTTTAAAACAGCCGTGACAGCAATGGCACCGGCAATAGTTTCTCGACCACTATAAACATTTTTATTAAAAGTTTTCGAAAGTCTTCCACTTTGCAAGCCCGCTTTTAAAACGGCATTTGCAGTGTCTTGGTAAAAAATAGGTTTTGCACTTACATTCAGATTGTCTTTTGGATTCCATGCCACACTTATAGACATGCAACCATTAAAGTCGCTTTCGTTAAGAGGAGATTCATTGTAAAATTCTACCCCTTTTACGCTACGACCATCGGATGAGTTGAAGTCAAAAGTCACTCCTTTGGGGTGGCGGGCATGAGGGACTAAAACAAAAGAAGAGTCCTGAACCCCTTGTCTGTCTTTTTGAACATGGTAACCAGTTAAACTATTTTGAATTTGAACAATGGTGATTTCGCGTGTTTCTTTGGTGGGGTTAGAAATGCTAAAACGAGTCGCAGAAACAGGTAAACTGGACAAGCGTTCGTTGTGTGGTGTAACATAACTCCACTGCGTTTTAGATATATCTAAGCCTTTACCTTTATACTGAGTGGAACTCACTGGATAAAGTGCGGTGTAATTCATTTTTGAGGCATCATAACCTGCTTGACCAAGGTAAGAGTCTTCGCTCCCCCATGCCGCACTTAAAGAGCCCGAAGTTTCTATTTCTTCACCGACAGAGCCATTGAAAAAATCTATTAACAAGCTGCGATTAAAAGCCGCACCAGAAGTACGAGCTTCGTCAATGAAAGTTTGAGTCCTAGGACTCCATTCAATATTCCAACGGGCTAGAGCCTCTGCATTGGCACTATATAGAGTTTTAGATTTCAATAGTTTTTGAAGGGCCTCGCTCAAATCTTTATGGCTCATAGTAGAATCTAATAGAGCTTGGCCTTTGGTATCTTTTAGAGTGTAAAAATCATTTTGTCTTTTAAAAACAGCTAAGTCAAAAATAACTAGTTTAGCTTCTTTTTTTAAAATAGATTCTCTATAAAAATAGTGTTCAAAGTGTAGATCAGATGGTTCTTTTGCACGAACTTGCACTCCTGGAACCACATTCATCACAGGAGTTGTTCCCGCTGGAGTTAAAGTATAAGTACTACCAAATCCACCTACTGCTATTCCAGTAGTCGAAGGTGTAGCAGAAAGCGGTGTGTACCATGGCTGAATAAACTCTACTGCAAGACCTGGAGTCATTAAGTTTTTAACAGAATCATTTAATTTAGCGTTTTTTAAATATTCAGAAAATTTCATTTTTTACCTATTCTAATAGACTTTATTGAACTCGTACGAGGTGTATAGGGTAATTATACCTTTTTTTAAAATTTAGAAAAGATTTGCAGATAAAAGGAGGCGTTTGATTTGTATTTAATAGAAAAAAAATTGACTAATTGAATTCACAAAATCTTAAAAGAGAGTGACACTCGAAGCTTTTGGCCAAAGGATCTCCGGATTTTGATTGAAGTAAATCGCATATATCCACTGCTGAGTACGGCCTCCAGATGAAATAAATAATTCATCTAGTGATCCAAATAAATATTCTGAGCCTACCGTAGCATCAAACATTCGACCCATTTGAAAATCAATGCCTTCATCTCGTTCGCCATTCCATTCGATTTTTTTAAGATCAGTGAAAATAGAATCATTGACAAAAAGAGTTTGGACTTCATTTCTAGTAGTGAAAGCCACAAAAATCCATTTTCCTTTTTCAATCAAATTGTTCCCTCCCATGCAAAGTGTTCTATAGCCTGCCATTTCAACACTACTGTCTGCATTCATTGTGGGTTCACTAAACATTTCAAAGACAAAACCAGAATCTGGAACAAAGCGTAAACTATAATTGTGGATTCCTTTACTAAAAAGAGTTTGGGCTTTTTCAATATCTTCCAACTTTACCCAAAGGGAAAAAGAAAAATCATCACTAACACTAAAGTTTAGACTATGCCCCAAAACAGAGTCTTCAATCCTAGAAGGATCTACAACTGCATAAGCATCAATTCCATTAAACGATAAAGCCCGTCCAATCACACCTTCTGTTTCTTTGAGATTATAACCGACCGCAGTATGCCCCTGTTTTTCTGCAGAATCTTCAATAGTGGATGGTCCATCATCAAAGTGCCATACTGCAGAATAAGAGCGATTAGTGGGGAAAATATCCATTGCAAAAGTAGGCTCTAATTTTTCATCAAAAACAATCTCCAAAAAATCATTCCCATTTAAACTGTCTATTCGAACCCATAAAAGCACTTCTTTTGCTACTGAATCTATACGATGGAGCGAAATTGGCAGTTCTTTGCTTCGACTTCCATCGGTTAAAATTCGAGTGACATGCCAGCGACCAGAAAGTGTAATTAGAGAATCAAAATTTATTGTATGGCTATCCAGACGCAAAATCAAAGGGATATCACTTGAACCAACAACTAGCGAAGAATCTAAGCCTTCTGGTAAAAGCATTGAAAAAGGATATTGAAGGACAAGTGGCTGTTTTTCTAAAGTTTCATTTAGAATTAAAGTAGTTCCAGAAGGAATTTGAAGATTATCATAATACAACACAGTAGAATCTGAATCATCTAAATACACGACAAGGTGAAGGAGTCCAGACGGCAAGGAATCTACAACAAAACAATTATCGAGAATCCTGAGTTCTCGCAAAATACTAGTCCCCAAAACGATAGCCCTCCCCTTCACTCCATTTTCCTGCGAATGATCTAGATAAATTTTTACAGAACCTGGTGCATGCAAAGTATCGTCTAAAAAGAGTGTTTTACCCTCTATCAACTCAAGTTTTTGCACAAGAAGTCTTTCTCCAGTTTCGGGGTGGAAAGCTTCTAATGTGTATATGCCGTCGGTCAAAGAATGAAATGAATAAGCACCGTTTTTGTCAGAAACAGTCTTAAAAGCATCTTGTACCGTATCGTGAAAAACATCAAATTCTTGTGGAATACATTGTAAATGTGCGTGCTTTGCTAAAGCTCCTTTTTCTAAAAATAAAACACCAGCTAACTCGGGCGACCCTGTTTCAGCACTATTGCCTGCGGTTTTAGCATCAGAACAAGAAGCTAAAAACATGAATGCAAAAGCGAACTCTAGTATTAATATTATAAATTTATATTTTCGCACCAGTCTCATCTTAATCAATATAATATTTGATAAACCCTTTAGCACAGCATTTTTATTTTTTTGTTGTCCATAGACAACCTCGACTCATTGAAGCTGTTTAAAACTCTACTTCAAAACTTCTCGTAACGCACATGCACCAGACTCCAAGACTCAATATACTATATTAGATAACTAAGTGCAATAGCATATGAATTCAAGTCAGCAGACAATTTTACAAACTACTCATAATCTAAGCTTTATTCTATTTTATAAAAGGACTTTTTTTCTTAATAATTTTCTCTCGTTGTTTTTAGACAACACTATTGTTATTTTTATTATACTTTTTATAAGATGTTTTCTTAAATTATAAAATATGAGTGAGAAGCACGGGCAAAAAAAGATCTTTGAATACCTAGACTACCGGGAATTTCTTAAAGACTATTATCAGCAAAAAAAGAATGCTAACCCTTCTTTTTCATTACGCGTTTTTTCTGATAAAATAGGCTTTAAAGCCAAAGACTTTATTAGTCGAATAATGAATGGAGATAAAAATCTTTCTATACAAAGCATTCCAAAAGTAGCTAAAGGTCTTAAATTAGGCAAACACGAAACAAGTTTTTTTATGGGCCTTGTCAAATTCAACCAAGCAAGAAGTATGGATGAACGAAACACCGCTTTTGAAGAAATGCAAGAAGTTCTTAAAGTGATTCGATTTGCCGAAAAACAGTATTTGCTTGGACACTGCCAATACTTGATTTTTTCTCACTGGAGACACCTCACTATTCGAAGTCTTATTGGTATGTTTGGTTTCAATGGAGATTACAAAACCCTTGCTAAACAAGTGTCCCCCAAAATCACTGTGACTGAGGCCAAAGAATCTGTACAGCTACTTGAAGAGTCCATGCTTATAAAAAAAGATGCCGAAGGAAATTACAAGCTCACTGACAGTGCAATCACAACTGGAGATCGAACTTCTAGACTTGCACTACGAGGTTTTCACCAGCACTGTTTAAAGTTAGGAGCCGATTCTATCGATCGAGACCCCCCAGATTCACGCCATATATCTGGACTCACGCTTGGTATCAGCAAAGAAAGTTACCATCGTATCGTCGAGCGAGTCAATGCATTTCGAAAAGAAATTGCCCTTATCGCCGAAGAAGATTCAGATGCAGACAAAGTTTATCAAATGCAATTTTTGTTGTTTCCAGTTGGTGGGAAATAACAAATATCCAACACATAGACTCTCTATAAAATCATTTTAACACCCTTTAATTGAAACGATTCATAATAAAAACAAATAATATAAAATGAGAGCATCACTCCATCATTTTTCTTTGAAAAATCCCTGTTGTCTATAGACAACTTGAAATATAATTGAAAGCTCTAAACTTCGAATACTTGAGTATTTTATAAAAAAAGATAAATATTTACTCGAGGAGTGTTTATGAAAAAGTATTTCATAGTGTGGCTTATGGCAATGTTTGGGCTTGGAGTTTCTCATGGAGCTCGTCAAATGGAGTGGCTTGATCGTGGTATTGTGGCTGTGAAAACTTCAGAAGGAGTTTTTCTTAGTTGGAGAGTCCTTGGAACCGATGATAAAAATGTCGGATTCAATTTATACCGTGATGGAGTCAAAATTGCAAGTTTTACAGGAACAGAAGCTTCTAACTATATAGATAAAAGTGGTACTAGTACTAATAAGTATTTTGTAAAAGCGGTGGTGAACGGCAAGGAACAAGCCGCAGATGCTGCTGTGAGTGTTTGGGCTAATCAATACTTGACACTGAATCTTGATCGTCCTAGTGGAAATGGATTCACCTATAGCCCTAATGATATTGCCGTGGGTGATGTAGATGGAGACGGACAGTTTGAGCTCATTCTCAAATGGGATCCGAGTAATTCCAAAGACAATTCCCAAAAAGGAGTGACCGGTAATGTAATTATTGATTGCTACAAGTTAAATGGTAAAAAACTTTGGCGTATAGATCTAGGAAAAAACATTCGAGCAGGGGCTCATTACACACAAATGTTAGTAGGAGATTACGATGGAGATGGCAAGGCAGAACTCGCTGTAAAAACTGCTCCTGGCACACAAGATGCTAGTGGAAAATATATAAGCAAAGGCCCCGCAGCCAATGTGGATCACAGCAAAGATCATCGAAATTCTGGCGGCTACATTTTAAGTGGGGAAGAATTCCTCACCCTTTTTAACGGTGAAACTGGTATTGAGATGGCTACAGTGAATTACAACCCTGGTCGAGGTACCGTTAGTAGTTGGGGAGATAATTATGGGAATCGAGTGGATCGTTTTTTGGCTACAAACGCTTATTTAGATGGTAAAAAACCCAGCATGGTTTTTCAGCGAGGTTACTACACAAGAATGGCTGTCACAGCCTACGATTGGGATGGAAAATCTTTGACTCAACGCTGGTATTACAATGCTGCCACTAGCGGCAAAGAATGCTATGGTCAAGGAAATCATAATATTTCCGCTGGAGATGTCGATGGAGATGGTTTTGATGAAATCATTCAAGGTTCATGTGCCATTGATCATAATGGAAAATTCATGTATCGTACAGGGCTTGGTCACGGAGATGCCATGCACTTAGGGGATTTAGATCCAGACAATGAAGGCCTAGAAGTATGGCAAGTACTTGAGTCTAAACCCTACGGATATGTACTTTTTGATGCACGCACTGGGGCTCGTTTGTTCTATGAAACTAGTTCAGGAGACAATGGTCGCGGTGTAGCAGCCGATGTGGACTCCAACAGTCGAGGGCATGAATTATGGTCTGCGGCCAATTGGAACACCTACAGTGCAAAAGGAAAAATCCTTTCTAGCAGTCGTCCTGCTTATAACTTTCGTATTTATTGGGACGGAGATCTTTTAGCCGAACTTTTAGACAACACCACCATTAGCAAATGGAACCACTCCAAACTCAAAGGAGAAACTCTTTTCCAAATGCAAGGGAAAAGTTGCAACACCACAAAAGCAACTCCGAATTTTAGTGGCGATATTCTAGGCGACTGGCGAGAAGAAGTGATTTTACACGACGGTGAATCCAAACTCTACATATATACAACCACCATCCCAACAGAACATCGTATGTACACACTGGCCCATGACCCTGTTTATCGTCTAGGAATGAGCTGGCAAAACACAGCTTACAACCAACCTCCTCATCTTGGATTTTGGTTGCATGGAGCCAAAGGCAAGTTTCCTAAACCAGACATTGTCCTAGTTGGAGATCGTAGCCCTAAAGCAGCAGCCATTATCAAACAAGGAGCAGGCTCTAGCAGTCAAATTATCGTGAGTGGCGACTCTATTATTCCATTTACTTTTGCCATTGAACATGCACACAATGCAAGCATCGAAGGACTCCCTCTTGGAGTCACAGCCAATTACAATCCTCTATCGAACAGTTTTTATTTTAAGGGAACACCTCTAGTAGAAGGAGAATTCACATACACAATCACCACTCAAGGAGGCAACGAAGAATTTGGTGAAGCCATTCGAACAGGAAAGATCACCATTCTCCCCATAGTCAAATCAGTAGCTCCCCCACTCAAAATTGAAAGCGATATAGAAGCAGCCATTCCAACAGATGCTGTGGGTGCTTTTGCTGATAATCATTTGAATTTTCGAGGACTTGGCTTTTACGACTTTGCAAACAGTCTGGATAGTTATGGCATTTATCATCTAGTCTCGACCAAGGAGCACCAAAATGCGACCATGGTCTTACGCTATGCTCATGGTAAAACAGACACACGACGAGTAATGGTCAAGCTAAACGATGATTTGATAGGCTCCCTCACCTTCCAGCCTACAGCAGACTGGAGCACATGGGATTCTGTATCTATGAATGTATCACTCAAACCTGGCATTAACATTTTACATTTGAAGTCTTTAGAAGAAGCAGGTGCACCAAACTTAGATCAAATTGGATTTGATGTTGCAGGAGTAAAACTATTTGAAGACTCAACCCAGCTTTCAGATATCGATACCATGACAACAGAAATACCAGGCACATCTTCAACAGCAAATGACTATCGTGGTCAATATTCCGCCGAAGATGACTTCGCAAGCAACATCCGTATCGCAAGCGGTGTGTATTTGAACTTCGATGACCGCACTCTCATCACCCTTAAAGGAGGTCATGTGAATATCGGATTCTTTGATGCCACAGGTCAAAGCATCGTAAATTTCACATCGCATGTGCCTGCCGGGAGTGTTAATTTAGACGAAACAATATCAAAACTCCCCTCGGGCATGTACATCGTTCGAGTGCAACTCAACGGTCGCATAGTACAGTCTGGCACTCAAGTAAAACTCGAAAAATAAACACACAAACACCCAACAAAAGGCGGTCTTTTAGAGTCCGCCTTTTTTAATAACACCAAACGCAACTTATCTAGACCTATCGATTTCAAGTTTAACTCCATCTTTCTCACTTAGATTTAATTATAATTTCTTTCAACATACAAATTCATTTTTATTCGAGTATCACTCATTCAAAAACCAATAAAAAACAATAACAGTAGTGGCATAAAAAAACAGTGACGCTCTTCACTTTAAAAGCTAAAACCCAAATAACTCTGCATTAAAAATCTAGTCGAATCATTTCACTTCTAAAGAAAGCCTAAAATAAATCAAAAAAAAAATGCAGTCTCACACACGCCTGTTTTTTTTAAGTTTGAGGTGCTTAGTATTTGGAGATAAACCACTTCCCACTTTTCTGGCACGATTTTCGCCAGCATTCCTGGCACGATTTTCGCACAGAATCCACCCCTCATTTCAAGCACGCATCCCAGCATCATTGTGCCATTCCATACGAAATGGTGGTGTGAAAAAGAAATGCCCCTCACCATCATTTTTATAGCCAGGCGTGTGTGAGACTTCAAAACCTTTGCTTTTATAAAAAGGTCGCGTTTCATCTGAAATGAGCTACATTCAGCCTGTCTAAATGAGTTCTAAAAATGCTGAACACATACCTGGAATGTGTGACTGGATTATGCTGCAACAATCGTAGCAAAAAATGTTGTTTATCTTTATCGTCATCGCAAAGGCTTTCTCTGTGTCACTCTATACGAGGTGAAG
>JAAYJH010000030.1 GCA_012523035.1 Fibrobacter sp. | reverse complement strand
TGGCTGACCGTTCCGACAAGGAGCTGTTTGGAACCAATTTTTTAAATGTGAGCACTTCTCATATTGAAATAATTCTTCCTGCTGAGTAGTGGGCTTGTCTCCGTCAGTTTATAAACTTTATTTATAGCATTACAAGGTCATTTCGATAACGAAGTGGTAGATACACTTTTAATGTGTGCGTATCGACTTTGATTTTATATTTTAAATGTTTAGTACTTAAAAAACATAAGACTTGTTTTATTTTCAGTTTTCTAGCTCATTCCCTTTGTAAAAAAAATAAAAATACATAAATTTACAGCATGACTGAAAATTTTAAAAATTCCGCACAAGTTAGAGAATCTTTTATTCGTTTTTTTGAAAGTAAAGGGCATGCGTTTGTTCGTAGTGCTCCTGTTGTTCCACAAGATGACCCTACTTTAATGTTTACCAACGCTGGTATGAATCAATTTAAATCTCTTTTTTTGGGAGACAACCCTAAAAACCTAAAAAGAGCAGTGAATAGCCAAAAGTGTATTCGAGTTTCTGGCAAACACAATGATTTAGATGAAGTTGGACGAGACACTTACCATCACACATTTTTTGAAATGCTGGGCAATTGGTCTTTTGGAGACTACTACAAAAAAGAAGCCATTTCTTGGGCATGGGAACTTTTAACAGAAGTGTGGGCTTTAGATAAACAACGGCTTTTTGTGACGATTTATCAAGAAGATGACGAGGCTTTTGAAATCTGGAAACAAGTGTCAGGGCTTCCAGACTCGCGTATTATGCGTTTTGGTGAAGAAAGTAATTTTTGGGAAATGGGGGATACTGGACCTTGTGGACCCTGTACCGAAATACATTATGATATTGGTGACTTAGAAACTCAAGAAGAAACATTTAGTGATTTAGAATTGGGCGTTAACGGTACAAATGATCGTTATATTGAAATATGGAACAATGTGTTCATGCAATATGAACGGATATCTACCGGTGAACTACTTCCTTTAAAATTTAAAAATGTGGACACAGGGATGGGGTTTGAACGCATTTGTGCGATACTGCAAGGAGTAAAAAGCAACTATGACACTGATGTGTTTGCTCCTATTATTCAAAAAATTGCAGAGTTTAGCAATATTCCTTATGATCAAGGAAAATCAGGGACCCCACACCGAGTCATAGCCGATCACTTGAGAGCACTTTCTTTTGCTATTGCAGATGGGGCTTTACCTAGCAACGAAGGTCGAGGTTATGTCTTGAGGAGAATACTTCGTAGAGCCAGTCGTTTTGCTCGGTTACTTGGGTCTAAAGAAGCTTTTATATATAAATTAGTGCCTGTGCTTGTCGAAACCATGGGCGATGCTTTTCCAGAAATCCAGGAGCGAGCAGATTTTGTCTCCGAAGTGATTCGTGCCGAAGAAGAACGATTTATTCGAACATTAGATGCTGGTTTGGATCGATTTGATAAAATAGTCCAAGAGCTCCGTGGGGATTCTGTGATTCCAGGAGACCGAGTCTTTTTGTTGTACGATACTTATGGATTTCCACCCGATTTAACACGAATTTTAGCCGAAGAAAAGTCTTTAAAAATAGATGAAGTGGGTTTTAACGAAGCGATGGAGGCTCAAAAAACTCGTGCACGGGCTGCTCAAAAAGAGTCCTTTAATGCCGTAGGAACCGAAGGTTGGGTTATTTATTCCGATGAATCGACTCGATTTGTAGGTTATGATTTAGATGTTGCAGAGACTAGTGTCCTTCGATATAAAGAGGAAAAAGGCATCTTAGCTATTGTGTTAGAAAACACGCCTTTTTATGCAGAAATGGGAGGGCAAGTGGGAGACAAAGGTCTTTTATTCAACTCCGATTTAGAAATTCAAATTTTAGACACCATCAAAGTCAATGACACTATTATTCACAAAGGAAAGCTTAGCAAAGGCACGTTATCTCAAGAGAATATGGGGGCTGTTTTTACGGCAAAAGTAGATACAAATCTTCGTAATCATTTGCGTCGAAATCACACAGCGACTCATTTGTTACACTCTGCTTTAAAACAGGTTTTGGGCTCTCATGTCACACAACAGGGTAGTCGAGTGGCTCCTGAGTCTTTGCGTTTTGATTTTAATCATTTTAGTGCGTTGAGTCCAAATGAAATAGAGCAAATAGAGAGACTAGTGAATGAACAAGTTTTGGCTTGCATTCCAGTAGAGACGGTGATGATGGATTTGGAGGCTGCAAAAGCTTCTGGAGCTATAGCTGCTTTTGGCGAAAAGTACGAAGATATGGTTCGAGTTGTAGATTTAGAGGGTTTTTCTAAAGAATTATGTGGAGGACTCCATGTTCAAAATTCTGGAGAAATAGGGCTATTTAAAATCATTTCAGAGTCGAGTGTGAGTGCTGGAGTACGGCGTATCGAGGCAATAACAGGCTTAAACTCTCTGACTCAAATGCAAGAAAACTCCATGATTGTATCTTCTCTTCGAGATCAATTTAAAACAAAAACAGAAAAGATTTTAGAGCGAATAGAGGAGCTCTTTGAAAAAGAAAAGGATTTCGAAAAAAAATGGAAGGCAGCTAAATTAGAGTTGTCCGTTCAGCAAGCAAAATCGTTATTAGTTTCACCTATACAAATTCAAAATTTATCTTTATTTATCAAAAAATTAAATATGCTCGACGCTTCATTTAAAAATCTTTTAGATGGAGTGCAATCTTGTTTAAATCCAAATGATTTAATTGTATTATTTAATGAAGATAATGGAACGGGGAGTGTTGCAGTACTTTCTGGCAAAAAAGCTCAAGAAAAAGATTTAAAAGCAGGAGAGATTGTAAAAATCTTTGCTGAACTTTTAGGTGGACGAGGGGGCGGAAGGCCTGATCGTGCACAAGCTGGCACCAAAGACTTAACGAATATGCAGTCTGTTTTTGAAAGAGCAGAACAATTGCTAAAGGAAGTGTTAAACAAATGAAATTAGGACCCATAGAGACACGATTAAATAACGGAATGGAGCAAAAAGGGGCTTTGTTTGCTGTGCTTTTAGACCCCGATACAGCTCATGATTCTAGCTTTATTCAAGCGGGGATTCGAGCTTTTAAAAATGGAGCAGATCTACTTTTGGTGGGTGGTTCTTTTATGGGGAATTTTAACATGCTTGAGCAGATTCAAGCCTTAAAAGAAAAAGTGGATATTCCTGTTATACTTTTTCCTGGTGGAGCTAGTCAAGTGGTCCCTGGTTTTGATGCAATGTTATTTATGACTTTGGTGAGTGGTCGTAATCCTCATTATTTAATTGATGAGCAAGTGCGGGGTGGTGTTTTGGTGCGCTCCTTAAAAATGGAGGCAATCCCTACGGCCTATCAGCTCATCAATAGTGATAAACGCACCGCTGTAGAATTTATTAGTGGTACTTTTCCTGTACCTGCTAATAAACCAAAACTCTCTATGGCACATTCTGTGGCTGCAGAGCTGATGGGGATGCGTTATGTCTATTTAGAGGCGGGGAGTGGAGCAGAAGAACCTGTCCCTCTTGAACATATAGTATATACTAAAAAATCAACCGATTTAAAAATCATCGTAGGGGGAGGAATTCGTTCTCCTGAAGTGGCCCAACAAAGGGTTTTAGCAGGAGCCCAAATTGTGGTGATTGGGACAGTGTTAGAAATTAATAATTCAAGCACTTTAATGCAAGAATTTGCTTCTGCTATCCATCAAAAGTAATAAGTGAGAAATTAAACATCGCTTTTTTTTGTTTTTTCTAAATTCTTTACTTTTATTGGCTATAAAAAGGTACTTTTTATAAGAGACTTTTTGGAGGATCTTTATTTTTATGATTTTACCTATTTTTGTATGGAGTTACTGATGAGCAAACTGGTGATTACAACTTATGTGCTTCGTGTTTTAGGAACAATACTCGTATTGATTTATTTTTTTGGCGGCTCCACATTGTATAATTTGTTTCCTGCATTAGAAGGATTTAATTTAAATCCAGTGTTTTATTTGGGCATTGCTTTTTATGTGTTAGGATCTATAGTTTATTATGTGATTCACAAAAAACAACAAAAACGATGAAATGCAAATGATAGAAATAGAAGCTTTAAATAAAACTTATCGAACGGGATTTTTAATGCAAGCCAAAAAGGCTTTGACCGATGTGAGTCTTTCAGTGCCCAAAGGCTCCATTTATGGATTTATAGGTCCAAATGGGGCAGGAAAATCCACGACTATTAAAATATTAACAGGGCTTTTGACTTATGATTCTGGGCGTGTAGAGATTTCGGGAGCTTCAGCAAGAGGTATTGAAATTCGTCGCCTTGTGGGTTATTCTCCAGAACACCCTTATTTTTATGATTACCTAACGGCTCGGGAATTAATGGTTTTTTATGGGCATTTAGTGGGGCTTTCTGGGCTTGAATTGCAGAAGCGAATAGATTGGGCTCTAGAATTAGTGCATGCCAATAAAGATTGGGCAGATCGTCGTTTACGCACTTATTCCAAAGGAATGGTCCAACGCATAGGCATTGCTCAAGCGATTCTTTCTAAGCCAAAGCTTTTGATTTTAGACGAGCCCATGAGTGGCTTAGACCCAATGGGTAGAAGAGATGTTCGAAATGCCATTTTATCTCTCAATCAAGAGGGAGTGACAGTGTTTTATTCTAGCCATTTATTATCTGATGTAGAGTCCATTAGTGATAGGGTGGGGATGATTGTAGATGGTCGAGTCGTTCGAGAAGGAAAGATTCATAGCATTACCGATTCTCATTCAGCTGAGTATCATGTTTTTATTCAAGGTCCAGAACTTCAAGAGGCTCCAATCAGAGGCGTCAAAAAGGGAGTGCAATCCGGAGAATGGTTGTGCAAATCTTCTCAAGTTAAAGATGAGTTTTTACGATTTTGTGTCGACAACAACCTTTCTATTCAAAAAATAGATATACAAAGGCCCAGTTTAGAAGATGTTTTGACAGAGGAGATTGCTCGTGCAGAGTCTTAAGCATATTGTGGTTATAGCTTTAAACACCTTTCGCGAGTCCATTCGTGATAAAATTCTTTATAATTTATTCTTTTTAGCCATTGCTTTGGTTTTTTTTAGCATCATGCTCGGAGAATGGTCTGTTTTTGATCGGGCACATGTTATTAAATCGACAACCCTTTCGATTATGTCTTTATCAGGGCTTTTGATTGCTGTTTTTGTGGGAATCAGTCTAGTTCAAAAAGAGATCCAGCGTCGTACCGTATTAACCTTGCTTTCAAAACCTATCAGTCGAGTGAGTTTTATTGTAGGGAAATATTTTGGCCTGTTAGGAGTTTTAGCGGTTCATTTGATCTTTTTGTCTTTGCTTTATTATTTGATTTTATTTTTCACTCACTCAAATCCAACATGGTCTTTGCTTAGTGCTATTTATTTGATATTTTGTGAAATGGCTATTGTTGTCGCAGTGGCTTTATTGTTTTCTAGCTTTAGCACTGCAGTTTTAAGCACACTTTTTACTTTGGGGGTTTATTTTGCGGGGCATTTGTCTAATCAGTTGTTAGAACAAGTACAATTTGTAAAAAAAATGGGCGAAATCGAAGGTTTTGGTAGCGTCGTATTAGAGCGTTTGGCAGTCTGGATACATGCAATTTTTCCAGGTCTTTATCGATATAATATTAGTTCTTTTGTGGTTCATGATATTACAGTTTCTAAATCTTATTTAGTCTGGCAGAGTATTTATGCATTGGGCTATATTGGGGTGTTTTTGGGAATTGCTTCTTGGTGGTTTAGTCGGAGAGATTTTTTATGAGAAATCAATATATCGCAAAAGTTTTGTTTTCTAATCGCTTGGCAACCAATGAACAAATAAAAAAATATTGGCCTCAAATTACCCAAGCAAAAGATATCGGTGTTATTTTGGTAGAAGCAGGACTTTTAAAGCCTGCAATGTACAAACAAGTTTTAGAATATGTTAAAAAACTAGAACTTAAAAAATCCAAAGACTCGAGCACTAACACAGAGTCCAATAAAATCTCTGATTCTAAAACCTCAAACACTTTTAGTAGAGCATCTGTAGCGGTGAAGCCCACTCCAACTAAAGAATCTTTGGGAGTCTCTAAAAAAGAGACGCTCAACCCTGTTACGGCTAATACTATCATAAAAAATACAGCAAAAACAGAACTTCAAATAGAGGGAAATAACCCTTATGCAGATACTTCTGGGACACCACCTATACAAGTCGAAGCTGTTGCTGGGTTAGAATCCACCAATATCGCTCGGGTTCAATTAAAGCGCGAAGAAACAGATGACCTCACAAAAGAAAAACAGTCTTTACCAGATCAATTTGCTATTAATTCGGGTTTAGGAGACTTAGAAATAGAGGTGCCACGCGTTATAGACCCCTCGATGTCTTTGCTTCAAATTTTATCTTATGCAAGACAGTTTAACTCTACCGATGTTTATTTGCACTTAGATTCTCCTATTGCAGTGTATCAATCGGGATCTCTGCATTATGTGAGTGAAACTAAAATCGATTCTAATCAGTTGATGCAGTGGTTAAGTGAAGCCTCGCGTGGTTTTGTGGATAGTAAAGAATTTACAATGGGTAGAAACTTTAGTAAAACTTTTGCTTTAAAAGGTGCTGGTAGAGCACGACTTTCAGTGACATGGTTAGGGGTGACTCCATATTTAGCCATTCGATTGATTCCTTTACAAAGTATTGCATTAGAAGATTTGAATTTACCCGCGTTTTGCAAAGACTTTTTGAGTTTAGAAAGTGGTTTAGTCATCATTGCAGGAGAAGCGTCTAGTGGTCGTTCCACAACGATGGCTACTTTTGCAGAAACAATTGCTTCTCAAAAAGGTGTTTATATTCAAACAATAGAAAAACCCATAGAACGATTATTGCAAAATCCAAACGGAATTATAGCCCAAAAAGAAATAGGTTTACACGCTTCTACTGGAGCACAGGCTACTCGAACCGCTATCAATGATGGGGCTGATTTGATTCTTTTTGATCACATCGAAAACATAGAAGAATTAGGACTTTTGCTTCAAGCTGCTAATGCAGGGGTATTAGTTTTTGCGGTCACTTCTGGGAAAAATATTTTGGGTATTTTAACTCGATTCTTGGATTCTGTATCAGAAATGCAAAGACAACCATTAGCTCAATCTTTAGCGGAGCAGCTCAAAGGAGTCATTGTGCAGCATTTAATACCTATTGTAGATAAGCAGGGAGAGGTTTTGGCTGTAGAAGCTCTTAAGGTATCTACAACAATAGCCAGTTTAATTAGAAAAATGGAATTCATGCAAATTCCATCGACTTTAGCTTCCATGAAATCGACTGCACAAACTTTAGACGATTCTTTGCAAAACTTGGTGGATTTGGGGTATATTGAAGGCTCCGAAGCATGGAAACGAGCTTTTGATGTGCGTCGCTTTATGGCGTATAAGCCCTCAAAAAAGGTTGAAATATGAAATCACCCATAGAAAAATGTTTAAGTTATACTCTTGAAGCAGGTGCGAGTGAGTTAATTATTGTCGAAGGCTTTACTCCAGCTGTTCGATTATTTGACGAAGTGCGTTTAATTGAAGATGCTCCTATAATTTATTTTGGAACTTTAGATGCTTTTTTAAAAAAACTAGACGCAGAGTCAGGTGTGTTTACTGCTGGACCGTGGGACGATGTTTATTGGCGGGTACGGTATTCTAGAGGAGCATTTGGAAAACAAGCAAGCTTTAGACCTATTCTTTCTAAGTGTCCTTCATTTGAAGAGTTAGGGGCTCCGCAAGCACTGACTTCGCTTTTAGAGGTGAGTTCTGGATTGATCTTATTTGCGGGCACTCCTTGTTCGGGAAAAACAACTTCGGCCTCTTCTTATGTGAGTGCTCTTTGTAAAAATAGAGTTTTAAGAGCAATATTTTTGGATCCTGTTGGCGAAATGGAAATTCCAACTGGAGATACATTGTTAATGCAAGCTAAAAGTGAAGATATTTCTAAAACACTCAAGCAAGGTTTATTGGCGGGGACTGATTTATTTTGGCTAGGTGATTTAAAACAAGAAAACATTATAGACGCCTTGCGTGCAGCAGGAGCGGGAGCTATAGTAGTGGCTACTTTTACTGCGGGTAATTCGATGGGAGTTTTAGACGCTCTTGTTTCTTTTGAATCTGTAAGTGATATGCAGATGGCAAGGTCTTTGTTGAGCACCAATTTAAAAGCTATCGTCATGCAACATTTGATTCCTGCAATAGATTTTTCTCAAATGTTTGCTGCATGGGAGCTTATATATAACACTCAAAATATCTCTTCTTTTATCCGTAGTGGTGAACACTTTAAGTTGCCTTCTTTGATTGCTTCTGCGAGTGCCGAGGGAATGCTATCTATAGATATGTCGTTAAAAGAATTAGTGGAATCTCAATATATCACCAAAGAAAATGCACTAAAATTAGCATTTGATCCCTCTAAAATACCTTAAGGGATCTATTATGAAGGCACTAAAGTTTATACTCATCTTATTTTGTTTCTTTGCTTGGGGAAAAAATCCTGATTCGACACTTTTATTTAAAGACCAACATTTAAAGGAAAATACAGTAGAGAGGGTAGAAGCTTTTCAAGAAGAAAAATCAAAGTCTATGACAGAAAAAAAATCTGCAGACGAAGAAAGAAAAAATGAACGCATAGGGGAATCCAGTCCTCCTCTTGAGAGTGTGTTATTAGATTCAGATTCTATAAAAACACTGGACACTGTAAAAAAAACGGACCCAGTCATTTCGCAGTCAAAAAACAGTTCAATTGCTAATAAGCGTACTGTAAAAGATCCAAAAAAAGTTTTGTATTTAGGGGGTGGAGAGCATTCTCCGTGGTTTCATTTGGGCGTTTTGTATGCTATTGAGGAGTACCAAATTCCTATAGATTCCATTGTAGCCACTTCCTGGGGGGCTTGGGTGGCTGCTTTATGGGTTTCGGGTTTTAGTCCAGATCAAATTCAAAGTTTGTTTTTAGAAGAAGACTTGAAAGATTTTGTTGGGAAGGAACAAGGTTCTAATGATTCAAAAGACTTTATTCCCTTTTTACCTATTGCAAAAAAAGGACTACCTACTTTGCAATGGCGTTATTCTATAGAAGGAGATTCTTTAGGGAAACTTAAAGTTCAAAGGCAAATTTTAGGACGCGAGTCTTTGGAATATCAGCGTAACTGGTTTGAATTTAGAATACAAGAAAGCCTTTCTCGAAAGCCCATACACCCTAACAAAGCTTTTTTAAGCATTTCTCCAGAGTTTTCAACGGGTAAAAACTTAAAGACAATCTATCAAAGTCTTCCTTTACGAGGTCACAGGCATTCAGGAGAGTGGGCATCTTTAGTGCTTATTCCCTCCATAACGGATTCTTTAGAACTTTCTATTGTATCCACTCCAATTCCAATACGCTATACAGACACAGTCACAAATCCTTGGAAAAGAACTATATGGAAACAAAGTTTAGAATCATTAGAGGATTTGCCAAAAAATGTCATATTACTCCGTCCTCATCGGATTTCAGAAAACACACGAGAGGCTTATATTCAAGCAGGTTTTACTGCCTTTGAGAAAAAGCTTGGTGTGATAGCAAAAAATTTAACTAAAAAATCTTCCCTTCGATCTACGGATTCTATTATTCCTTGGTTTCAATTTAAACCTTCTTACGACGCATTAAGTGCAGAGATCCAAGCACAGATTAAAACACATTGGAACCCCAAAGATACCGGTATAGAAGCCCCCAAAAATTTTTTGAAAAGCCTTTATGAATCTGGTCTTTATCAAGATATAAAATTGGAATTGCAAGAAAATGGGGAGCTTTATGTGGATGCGAAAACACCTAGCATTCTCGATATTTATTTGGGAGGCTTTGGATCTAATATTCGAGGTGTGAATGCTTATTCAAAAATAGACATGCAATATATTAATCAGTTTGAATATTTGTTTTTACTCGATGCTTTTTATGGCTTAAATTCTTATGGTGTTCGTCCAGAAATTCGATTGTCAAGGCTTTTAGATGGAAAAGGAAGCTTTTTTATTAATGTGGATTATACGAAAATAGAAGTTCTTAAAAATTACCTTCAAAATGAATTTTTATGGAATGCTCTTTTAGTGGAGTCAAAGAAAGATTTTAACACGGGTTTTGTTTATCAAGTGAGTGATTGGACTCGATTGGATTTTAGAGTGTCTTTTGCATCTAGAGAGCATCAGTTTTATTATGGTAAAGAAATTCTAAACATAAAGAGTAAACCCGTCGAACCATTTTTTAGTTATGAGTATTCTACTCCAAATTTTGAAGAGTGGTTTGGAGGTGATGGATATCGTATAAAAGCTAGCCTTTCTATGCGATCTATTTATGCTGGTATTTATGACTTTGTTCCCATGCACTATCGAAGTCAAGTGAATTTTGAGTTTAAACATTCTCCAACTCCTTTTTTGAACTTAGGCCTTGCTGCAATTGGAGCTCTTAGCCTTTATCATAAAGAGGGGTATGGTTATGTGTATCCCGAATTACTGGGTTATAATCCTATAGATAATGTTTATCGATTTCAAATTCCAGCAAGTCCATGGAGCACAGAATGGTACTTTGCAGAATTAAGTTCTTATCATTATGCTTTGCTTCGAACACAAATCGGACTCCATAAACATTACTTTGGTTTTTGGGTTTTTGCTTCGTATATAAAAGATTTTGAAGAAAATCCAAGCGTATTTATAAGAGACCATCGCTTTTTATTAGAGCCTACCCTTCGTTTTGCTTATAATTCTTTGGATGTGAGGGTTGGTTTGAGTCGTTTAGTGGATCATCAAAATATATTGCAATTAAGAAAGTTTAAAGATTATCGTTATTTTATCCAAATAGGTAATTATCAATTTTAACGCTTAGAAGCCATCCATAATTAATTGTGTTTTTACATTTCATTTTTTTATATCAGTAGTGATTTGATTTCAAAATTTCAAAGATTTTTTCTTTATGAAGCGCTTTGAAGCGTGCTTCAATATGGGTCTTTTCAATACAATAAGTGGGGTAGTGTTAGAGTCAATAAATACTTTGATATTATCTTTTTTTGTTTTTTGATGGATTATATTTATATATTTGTTTTATGAAGTATTTTATTGTTCTTGCTGTGTTTTTTTTGGCGGCGTGCTCTAATCCAGAAAAAAAGGCTGAAATAGAAGTTTTAGAAAAAGAAGTTCATGCTTTGGAATCTCTAATACAAAAAACTAAGGATTCTTTGGAGGCTTTCGAGAAAAAAAACAGTGTCATTAAGCAAAAGTTAGATTCTTTAGATATGAGTCCTTGATGATTTTACTTAGAATTCCTATCATAGGATTTTTATTTTTTTTGAGTTTTTCTTTTTCTTTAACAGCAAAAAACACTTTTTCAGCTATTCCTTTAGATCAGTTTATTCCTTTATTTTGGGGACTTGGTTTTTATATACTCTTTTTTGTTTTCTTGAAAATAGTGAAACAAGACTTGTGCTTTTTTCAAACATTCTCTCATGAATTAAATCATGCAGTTTTTGGACTTTTGTTTTTCAAAAAAATGAATAGTTTTCAAGTTTTTTCGAAACGAGGTGGACGAGTTTCTTTTGAAGGAAAAGGCAATTTATTCATTGCCCTTGCCCCTTATAGTGTACCTTTATTTGCTCTTTTTGTCCTTTTGTTTCGTGGAATATTGATTTCCACTTTAGTTTTTCCATTACAGATTTTAATTTTCTTTTTTTTAATTTTTCATTGGCACTCACTTTTTATAGAGTTTCGGCCTTATCAATCCGATTTAAAGGAATATGGCTTTATTTTCTCTTTGGCATTTGTGCTTTTTATGAATATTAGTCTTGGCTCATGGATTTTTTTAGTTGCTATTCAAAGTTACAATGAAGCCTTTTTGTACCTTCAAAAATCAATTTTAGAAATTCCCAAGAATATAGAGTTTATCAAGAGCCTGATTTTTAAAATCATATGAGCGTCCAAAAAAAACAAGACTAAATATCTTTTTACTGGATCTTGAGTTTAAGGGACCATACAATAAAAAAGGACTCTATCTATAAAAACTTTTAAACGATAAAAGACTATGAGGCTCTTAGCTCTTGAGCTCCATTTTTTGTTTTTTTTAATCTAATAAAATCTTTTACTGTTTCAATGATTTATTCATTGGCTATGGTGTTGTGAAGCTTGGTGATTTTACTTGACTCTTGTTCATTTGTTCACTATATTATACGCAAATAAAGGACTTTTTTGTGGTTTTACCTCCCGCTTAGTCCTATGATTTGGAGAGTTTTATGACACAATCTGTCATTGTTCGTGATGCGAATGAACATAATTTGCGTCATGTCAATGTGAACATCCCTAGAGATTCTATTGTGGTGATTACGGGAGTATCGGGTTCGGGCAAGTCGAGTCTTGCTTTTGACACTATTTTTCAAGAAGGTCAAAGGAGGTTTTTAGATTCCCTTTCGGCTTATGCAAGGCAGTTTATTGGGAATTTAAAAAGACCCGATGTCGAAAGTGTGCGAGGTATTTCACCTACTATTTCTATCGATCAAAAAACCATCAATAGAAATCCTCGTTCTACGGTAGGCACAGTGGTAGAAATTATGGACTATTACCGCTTGTTGTTTGCTCGACTTGCAGATCCACATTGTCCTCAGTGTGGCAAAAAAATAGAAGCCCAGTCCATCGATCAAATAGTCGATTATCTGTTTGCAGAAAAAGACTCGCAGAGTCTCATTGTCATGGCACCCATTGTTCAAGAAAGAAAGGGTGAATATCGTAAAGAAATCGAAGATTTAAAGTTAAAGGGCTATTCACGAGCTCGAGTCAATGGGCTTATTTATCGATTAGAAGAAATACCTTTACTAAAAAGATACGAAAAACACACTATCGAAGTGATAATAGATCGTTTAGACATTCAAAAAAAGCACATCTCTAGAATCAGAGAGGCCATTGAAGGAGCTCTTCGATTGACCAGCGGGAAAATGGTTTCATTTTTATTCAACAACACTGAGTATTTTATTCAAAGCACCGAGTTGGCCTGTGCTTCTTGTGCGGTCTCTATACCCGAATTAGAGCCTCGTTTGTTTTCTTTTAATGACCCTTTGGGGCAGTGCAGCGCGTGCAAGGGCCTAGGGCGAAATTATGAGTTTGATGTCGATTTAGTGGTACCTAATTCAGATTTATCCATCGAAAAAGGAGCTTTTGCAGTTCAAAAAAAAGATGGAGACATTATTTTTTCAGATTATGGATGGAATGAACTTCATGATATTGCAAACACAATGGGTTTTTCTCTAAAAACACCCTGGAAAAAACTTTCTAAAACAAATCAAAACGCTGTGTTATATGGAGTAAAATCCAAAAACCTTTTGGGAGTAATTCCTGTAATGCAAGAGCTGTGGGATCGCTGGCATATCCATCATTTTAAAAAATATATGAGAGATAGTGTGTGTTCTGCATGCAAGGGTTCTAGGCTAAACTCTGTTGCCAATGCGGTCCTTTTTCATGGCGAGTCTTTGCATCACATTAGCCAGTGGTCTGTGGCAGATTCTTTGAGTTTTTTTAATAGTCTTGATTACACCGAAAAAGAGAAACGAATAGGCAAAGAAATATTTAAAGAAATTTTCAACCGATTGTCTTTTTTACAGGCCGTGGGCTTAGGTTATTTAAATATTTCTAGAAGTTCTGCGACACTTTCGGGTGGAGAAGCCCAAAGGATTCGTTTGGCTGGAGCTGTGGGTGCGGGGCTGCAAGGTGTTTTATATGTTTTAGATGAACCAAGTATTGGTTTGCACCCCAAAGACAATGAACAGCTTTTAGATATTTTAGAATATTTGAGAGCTCAGGGGAATAGCTTAATTGTAGTCGAACACGACGAAGAAACCATTCGCCGTGCAGACTGTGTGATTGATATTGGTCCTGGAGCAGGGGTAAAAGGCGGCCAAGTGATTGCAACAGGAAGTGCCTCCGATTTAGAGAAGAATCCTAAATCTTTAACCGGTTTATATTTGAGTGGAAAAAAGAAAATTGAAGTGCCTCAAGATCGAAAAAAAATCACAAAAGACACACCATTCTTAAAAGTATTTGGAGCCAAAGAAAACAACTTAAAAAACATAGATGTTTCCATACCTCTAGGAGGGATTTTCACCGTTTTTACAGGAGTTTCAGGTTCTGGAAAAAGCACTTTACTCAATCAAATCATACGAAAAGAGCTGGCCAGACATTTTCATGGATCCACCGAAGAACCAGGACTATTCGATAAAATAGAGGGCTTGGAGCACATAGACAAAGTCATAGAAATAGATCAAAATCCTATAGGAAGAACACCTCGCTCCAATCCTGTCACTTACACTAAAATATTTGACACCATCCGAGAATTATTTGCCTCTTTAGAAGAAAGCAAAGTACGCGGCTATACCAAAAGTCGATTTAGTTTTAATGTACCGGGAGGGCGTTGTGAAATGTGTGAGGGCTCGGGAGTAAAAACCGTGGATATGCAAATCATGCCTAGTGTTGATATTCCATGCGAATTTTGTGAGGCTAAACGGTTTAATGAGGCTACACTAGAGGTTTATTATAAAGGTCTTAATATCTATGATGTGTTAGATTTGAGTGTTTCTGAAGCGTGTGAGTTTTTTAAAAATATCCCAAAAATTATAGAACCTTTGCAACTTTTAGAAGATATTGGGCTAGGTTATTTAAAATTGGGGCAGCCTTCTACAACCCTTTCAGGTGGAGAAGCTCAACGGATCAAAATCAGTTCAGAACTGAGGCGACCAGGTACAGGAAAAACTCTTTATTTATTAGATGAACCTACCACAGGGCTTCATTTCGAAGATATTCAACGCTTATTGGATTGCTTGAACAGGTTGAGACATTTAGGGAACACCTTGGTGGTGATCGAGCATAATCTAGATGTTATCAAGCAGGCAGATTGGGTGATTGACTTAGGGCCAGGAGCTGGAAATGCAGGTGGAAATCTGGTGGCTGTGGGGAGTCCCGAAGATATTATTCAAAATAAATCTTCAATCACAGGAAGTTTTTTAAGCCCCATATTAAAAGGGCAAAGCTCTGCACCACAAAAAATGGAGCGTTCCTCTGTCTTCGAAGATCATTTTTCTCTAGACATACAAATCAAAGGAGCTAGAAAACACAACCTAAAAAATTTTGATTTGACTATTCCTAGACACCAATTAACGGTTATTACAGGGGTGTCGGGGTCTGGCAAATCCAGTCTTGCTTTTCATACGCTATTTGCCGAAGGTCAAAGGCGTTTTGTAGAAACTTTAAGTGCTTATGCTAGGCGTTTTTTGGGTCGTTTAGATCGAGGACATGTGGATTCTATTACGGGTTTAGCTCCAGCCATAGCCATTGACCAAGGAAGTGCCAGTCGCAGCCCTAGAAGCACTGTGGCGACACTCACCGAAATCTATGATTATTTTAGAATTTTTTGGGCTCGTTTAGGACAAGCTCATTGTGTTCATTGTCACACTCCTTTGGAATCTTATAGTATAGCAGAAGCCACTCACTTTATTTTATCTAATCTCAAAGGAAAAGTGATAGAAGTGCTTTTGCCTTTGGGTTTATCAGAACATAAAAAAGAAGCTCTCTTAGAAATGGGCTATAAACTAAATCGTTCAAAAAAGCAAATACAGTTAGACAGATTTGAGATTTTAGAAAAAAACAAAAAACGATTGAGTGAAGCTGTAGAAAGGGCATATAAAGAAGGTGAAGGCAAATTCATTGTAGAAACAGAGTTCAAAAAACATTATTTATTTTCACTTTTAGATAGTTGCAGTACTTGTGGCTTTCATCTAGAGCATAAATTGGAGCCCAAGCATTTTAGTTTTAACACTCATTGGGGAGCATGTGAAAAATGCTATGGCTTGGGAGAATTAGAAAATCAAAAAACTTGTGATTCTTGCCATGGAAAAAGACTTAAAAAAGAATATTTAGCGGTCCAAATCAATTCTAAAAACATCTCTGATATTAGCACTCTGCATATTGACGAAGCGATTGCATGGTTTTCTGGACTTCAATTTTCTGAAGATCAATCCAAGGTGTCGGTTCCTTTGCTGCGAGAAATTATAGGACGACTTTCTTTTTTACAAAGTGTAGGACTAGGTTATTTAGGGCTTTCTAGAACTGGAGACACGCTTTCGGGAGGAGAAGCCCAAAGGATTCGCTTGTCTGGTCAAATAGGAAGTGGTTTAGAAGGGGTACTTTATGTTTTAGACGAACCTACCGTTGGGCTCCATCAGCAAGACACACAGAAATTAATATCTACCCTGTATAAACTAAGGGATTTAGGGAACACTTTGGTGGTAGTTGAACACGATTTAGAATTGATCTCTGCTGCAGATCACCTAGTGGATTTAGGTCCAGGAGCTGGAGAATATGGGGGTGAAATAGTCGCATTAGGAAGTCCAAAGCTACTCACACAAAAAAAAGCCTTAAAAACATTTCCAAAAAGTGCAACCATACCCTTTTTATCTAAAACAGAGTCCATTGTAGATACAAATACTACCAAAAAATTAGATACTTCAAAATTGCATTTTTATGAATTCAAAAATCTTAATAAAAATAATTTGAAAAACATATCCGTTCGTATCCCTAAATCTAAAATCACAGTGGTTTCTGGAGTATCTGGTTCGGGAAAAAGCTCTTTAGTTTTAGAAAGTATTTTACCTATTTTAGAAAAACAATTTAGTCCTTCTAAAGCATCTAAATCAAATGTATTGGTGGTAGATCAATCCCCTTTATCTGGAACACCTCGTTCTACCCCTGCAAGTTACACCAAAGCACTGGACCCCATTCGCAGGCTTTTTGCTCAAATGGAGCAATCCAAAATCAAAGGCTTTGATATGGGGAGATTTAGCTACAATGTGGCTCGAGGTCGATGCTCTGTATGTGAAGGGAGAGCCTATATCTCGGTGGCAATGCACTTTTTATCAGATGTGTGGGAGCCTTGCGAGGCTTGTCAAGGGAAACGCTACAACGAAGAAACGCTCTCGGTTTATTTTAAAGGAAAAAACATTGCAGATGTTTTAGCTCTTCGTATAGATGAAGCTTGTGAGTTTTTTAAAGATCAGCCTAAAATCCTTAGGCTTTTGACCCCACTTTGTGAGGTGGGGCTCTCTTATTTACGCCTTGGCCAATCCGTCACGACTCTTTCTGGAGGAGAAGCTCAACGAGTAAAACTAGCAGGAGAACTCAGTAAAGCCTCTAAAACAGAAACTGTTTATCTCTTCGACGAGCCTACCACGGGTTTACACCTCAAAGATATCCAGGTATTATGGAATATGTTTAGACGACTTTCTGATAATGGACACACGGTAGTCATCGTTGAACACCACCCAGACATCATCCGTTTAGCTGATTGGAAGATAGAATTAGGCCCAGAAGGAGGAAATTTAGGCGGATTTTTAATAAAAGAAGGGATTTAATATTTTCTTTCCATAAAAAAAAGTATTTTTATAAGCTAGAGATAAAGATGATTTTATCTAAAGTGAAAAGGGTGTTCATTTTGGGAGGTTAAAATGAAACTAAGTGTGTTTTTTATTCTTTTATTTATTTGTCTTAGTTTTGCAAAGACAGACTCAAGCTACTTTATCTCTAATACATCATTTCAAGAGCAGCCGGTTTTAATCCAAGAAGGCTTTTGTTTGGGCACAAAAGGGGGCATGTCTATATCTAAAGCCCCTCAACTCCCTTTAGAAGCAAACCAATTGTATTTAAGAGAAAAAAACACCTCCAACGAATACCAGTGGATATTTGGAGAGCCTCAAATCAATTGCTATCAAAAATTCAATGCTTTTGACATTCAAAAAAACAATCTAAATCCCGACGAAGTGCCCTTTATTCGTTTTTATTCCAGTCCATTGCTCAAGCCTTACCAAGACGAAGCCGAAGTCTTTTTTGATTCCAAATATATTTATTCAAAAAGGATTTCTACTCTCTATTATAAAAAAGACGAAGACTTCTTAAAATTAGAACGAGATTCATTGCCAGGTTTTGTCAAAATAAACTCCGAACTCGAAGATTATACCTTAACAAAAAACGGTGTAGAATATCCTTCCATTCGGGTTATATCTCCTTTACCCATAGGTTTGTTTTACGCCAAACTCAGTGCGCCGGGTTACTTTTCAACTGTTACTGCAACAGCGATTGTATCGGGCAAAGAATCCATTATTCAAAGCGAATGGTTAGCCAAAGATTCTCTATCACAGCCATATTCCATTCAATTAGACACCTCCAAATTATCGTCTATCACCACAATTCAAGAACTTGAAGACATATACGATGCTTTTGCTTTGGAGCTATCTACATGGACTGACAGCATTTCAGAAGAAGCCTTTCAATCTTTTTACCCGCGCCCTGTTTCTTATAATTTTTTATATCGAGACACTGCAGAATTTTCAAAATACTTAGAAGAGTTTGATGCAGTGAAGCTAGAAGAAGAAAATATATGGCGAAACGCTAAACTTCAAAATTTTCAAAATTTTTATCAATCCATTATTTCCAAAAAAGACAGTTTAGAAGCTTTACCACTACGAGTTCAAATCAAGCCAGATTCTCTTCGTTTTGTATTGATACCCAAACCCACCAAAATTCAAGAAGCAGACTCAAATTCGAATGAGAAGTCTACAAATTTACAAAGCAAAAGAGAAGTAGAGTTAGTGTTCAAAGACTCCAAATCTCGCTATGATTTTATATGGCGTGGTAACATTCCATCTTTTAATGAGGATTCATTGGTCCGATTTTTCAATCAAAAAAATCCAGACCTTAAAGTCCACTTGAACTTATCACAAAACAAACCCGTTTGGATTTCAGAAGGAGGTTTAGTCAAAAGTCGTCATCATTACCGTTATAAATCCATTGAATTTTCTTATAAAGGGGCTCCCTTTTTGGGCGAAGGAATCTTTATTTTACCTTCTTACATAGCCTCTACTACAGAAGTACAAGAGTGGTTAGCCAGTCAAACAAAAGTTTTACCTCTCAAAAAAGAAGAATTAAGGCCCACGCCTTTTGTAGAAGAGGTAAAAATTCAAGAACCAGTTTTAGAAGACACTTTAAAGCAAGAAGAACCCGATTTAGACTCTATTAAAGGAGAAGTGGTCTTTTTAGATTCAGCGGTTTTCACATTTAAAAACAAACAAGTTTCTCTTTCTCCTTTTTTCATAAACACCACAGAAATCACTCAAGAACATTTTGAACGGATCATGAAAACCAAAAAGCCAAGTGAAAAAATCCTAGTAAAATTGAGCTTCAAAGACCCTCAAAAACCAATGCACAATATTTCTTGGCAGCAATCCAAACAGTTCTGTGAAATAATTGGTGGCTCACTCCCCACAGAAGCCGAGTGGGAATACGCATCTCGAGGGAATCATAATATCGAATATTTATGGGATGGAGACAGTGTCCCAACCGCATCGGATTATGCTATTTACCATCATAAAAATCAAAACATAAAAAAAGGGGACTCTCTGTATGGACCTCAAAAAGTAAAAACTAAAAAACCGAATCTTTTTGGTATTTATGACATAGCGGGTAATGTAGCTGAATGGACTTTAGACCGTTACTCTTATTTCCCAGAAATAATCTCTAAAATTAATCCTAAAGGGGCTTTATTTGGATGGTCAAGAATTATCAAAGGGGGCTCCTGGAAATCTAAAGAAAAAAAACTCCACCTCATCAAAAGAGATTACGACGACCCTCGTTATTGGAGTGATGATTTAGGTTTCAGATGTGTATTTAAACCAGAAACAAAAGGACAAACTAAAAAGTGAATCTTCAGTTATTTCAAAAATTTATCCCTCTCCCATTTTTACTAGCCTTAGTCAGTTTTTTATTCCCATTATTCACTCTGTCTTGTTCAGAAAAAACCATAATAGAACCCAATGCTTACGAATTAGCCATGGGTTTAGACTTAAATAAACACTTTAATGAAGAAGAACAAAAAATAGCTCTCGCCATCAATCAAAAAGCAGAGTCCAGCTTATTACAAAACGACACCAAGCTCATCGCCTATCCTGTTTTTTACGGGCTTTTCGCAGCTATTCTTCTCGCTGCTCTCTTCGCACTACTCAGCCCCATAGGTTCACTCGCCTTAGGTGTGGCCTCTTTGATCACCTTGTGGTTTATATTGTACAAGCAAATCACGCATATCCACCAAATCGCCACAGGAGTCTTGCAAATAAAACCTCACATAGGGGCATACAGTGTAAGTTTTTTCTTAATCATGGGCATAGCCATGAGCATCGCTTTTCTCATACGATACACCCCTCCTTTAAAAGCAAAAAAGTAAAGTCTTTATCATGTGTCTTACCGGTTAAACCCTAAGCACATCGCAGGCATGCATTTCAAAACAAACTTGAACTCGTTTGAAAACCTTCAAACACAGTAAAAATGAAACGCGTGGCTCAAAAATGCAGTGTATGGATCCTGTCGAAAAATGGTGGGATGCAGCTTTGAAAATCGGGATGGATGTGTTGCAAAAATAATGCCAGCAATTAAAAGAGAATCTATGTTTTAAAAGGGATGCTAAGCACAATTCGTCATGGCGAGGGCTTTGCCCGTGGCAGTCCATGCGAAACGCATTGCTTAAAAATGCAGAGAATCTTTGAATACTTCTCACTTTACTTGCACAGCTCGTATGGAATGCTACATTAACGAGGGGGATTGCTTAGGATGCTGGGATGCGTGCCCGAAATGTATTGCGGAATGTGTTACACTGAGCCTGTCGAAGTGCGTGAGCAAAAAAGCCAGGCGTGTGTGAGACTTCATTACCCTTTAGAAAAGTTTTTTAAGGGCTTTTAAACATTAAATAAAAAGTATAAAATGTCTCCGTCTTGGACTTCGTATTCCTTGCCTTCGGTGCGTACAAGCCCCAATTCTTTGGCGGCGTTCCATGAGCCTGCTTTTTCAAAGTCTGCAAAAGAGAGGGTTTCGGCACGGATAAAGCCTCGTTCAAAGTCTGAGTGGATAACGCCCGCACAAGCAGGGGCTTTCCAGCCTGCTTCAAATGTCCAGGCACGAACTTCTTTTTCGCCTGCGGTGAAATAGGTGCGAAGCCCCAAAAGTGAGTATCCTTTTTGAATGACGGCATCTAATCCAGAGGAGAGGAGTCCCAGCTCGTTTAGAAATTCTTGTTTTTCTTCGGGTTCTAGGGCAGAGAGTTCTTCTTCGATTTTGCCACAAAGGACTAAGACTTCACTACCCGTTTTTTGAGCATGGGCTTGAAGTTGTTCCACATAGGAGTTGCCAGTTAACACATCGTCTTCGTTTACATTGGCACAATAAAAAATAGGTTTTGCAGTCAATAAAGCTAGGTCTTGGATCAGTTCGTCGATATACTCATCTTTGCCAATCAAATCGCGAGCCGAAATGCCTTTGGTGATTTCTTCTTTTAGGGTTTCACAAGCATTTAATTTTAATTTGGCGGCAGGTGTGCCCACTCTTGCGTTTTTTGCTTCTACGATTAGTTTTTTTTCTACAGAATCAAGGTCTTTTAATAAGAGTTCAGTTTCTATGATTTCTACATCTCGTAAAGGATCGACTGTGTTGTGTACATGTACAATGTTGTCGTCTTCAAAGCATCGGACCACTTGCATTATGGCTTCACACTCACGAATATGAGTCAAAAACTGGTTGCCTAGGCCTTCTCCTTGACTGGCTCCTTTGACAAGCCCTGCAATATCTACAAAATGTGTGACCGTTGGGATAATGGCTCGAGGTTTATAGCTAGCCACGATTTTTTCCATTCTAATGTCTGGGACGCTCACTACACCCACATTAGGATCTATAGTGCAAAAAGGGTAGTTCGCAGCTTCTGCTCCTGCATTTGTGATAGCATTAAAAATGGTGCTTTTGCCTACATTTGGAAGCCCAACAATACCACATTTGAAACCCATAAGTCCTCCAACTATGATGATGAAGCTTCAAATTTAGTTTTTTTTATTGAAAAACAAAGGTGAAAAACTTTTCTTCTTTTCAAAAGACAGACATTCGTTTTATTTGTATTTTATTAAAGAGCTTTTATTGAAGTTTAAGTTTTTGACTGGAGTATATAGTATTTGTCGCTTTTGTTTAGACTAGTGTCACCTTTTGCAGAGATCTTTAATGAAAAATTTAATCCATAGCTTTTTATTTCAAATGTTTTTTATTTGGGTTTCTTTGTTTTTTGTCTCTTGTGCCAGCCCTTCTAAACAGCTTAGTGCTCAAGAGTCTGCACCTTGTGAGGATTGTGGTAAAAGAGGCGATATAGATTTAAAAGTGCATTCGATTTCTTTTTATAGAGAATGGAATCCTATTTCTTTTGATCGTCTAGATTCTAACGCCGTCCTTGGAGTCTTGCCTGCACAAAAAATAACAGGAATTGCCCCTTCAAAATGTAATTTTTGTCATACATTTAGTGAAGATGCTTTGGACTTTGATTTGGCTCGTGTGGAAGATTCTCTTTTTGCTCAAAAATTTCCAAATATGCAAAGAGAGCTTTTATTCCTTGGAGCTCGTATCCCCGAAGCAGATTCTATTTGGTTTAGAGACTGGAAATCGAAATTACTCAGTACTCCATGGATAGAAGGGGAGTCTGTGTCGAGTTTGTCTCCATGGCAAGATAGGGTAGGCCTTGAACAGACTTTAGATAGGGTGCTTCCCATGGATCTGGCTACACTTTTACAAGAACTTTCTTTGCGTTATCATATTCGTTACCTTTCTATCCCTCTGCTTATAGAGGTAGAGGTATTTCCTAAAAAAGGGAAAAAAGGCGGCTATTCTTGGAAAACTTTATGGACTTTTTGGGATGCTCGGTATGCAAAACTTGTTTTTTTGACATTCGTAGATTTAATGGCAGAAACCAAGACAAGAGTCCCCCCAGATCGATATTGGGCAGAGCCTTTTGCTGCTTTTTTGTGGAGAATGTTAAATACAGATCCTTCTACCATTGAAAATCATTGAGAATCTTATTTTTGTAAAGAATGGAGTTATATTTAAATTATGAATACCCCTTTTTATGTTTTGATGCGTGTCCTCCCCAAAAACTGTTTTTCTCAAGTTTTTGGTGTTTTTACTCGATTGAAAATTCCTTTTATCAGTGCTAAAGCTAGAGATTGGTTTGCTCGTTATTATCAATTGAATATGGACGAAGCAGAGCTTCCACTCCAAGATTACCCTAATATAGCTTCTCTCTTTATTCGTCATTTAAAAGAGGGAGAACGCCCTATAGCAAAGGCCAGTGTGGTGAGCCCTGTAGATGGAAAGCTTTCTCAGACTGGGTGTTTCGAAGAAAATTCTACAGAAATGATCCAGGCAAAATCAAAGAATTATACTTTGGCTAGTTTGATTCGAGATGAAAAGCTGGCAAAAAGTTTTGAAGGTGGAGCGTGGGCCACTATCTATTTAGCTCCTTTTAATTATCATCGTATTCATTCACCCGTGACAGGTTCCTTAGTTTCTGCACACTATATTCCAGGGACTTTATGGCCTGTAAACAAGGGAAGCGTGAATAGAATAGAAGGTTTATTTGCCATCAATGAACGAATCGTGTCTAGGATTGCTATGGAAAATGGGGCAGAGATTTTAGTGGTAAAGGTTGGAGCTACTAATGTGGGGCGTATTGTTCTTAGTTATAAAGAGGATTGGATTTCTAATTCTACTTCTTTGGCAAGGTCTTCTTCAAGATTGGATTGGGAGCCTTCAGAAGCAATTTCTTTTGAAAAAGGTCAAGAGATCGCTCGCTTTGAGATGGGAAGCACGGTGATTTTAGTGGCAAATAAAGCACTAAGGTCTCAAAATCCAGAACTTTTTAAGGATTATCTAGATAAAGACCTTTTGCTTGGCCAGTCTTTATGTCCTCTAGTATTATAAGTTTTGCAAATGAATCTCCCCATATAATTAAAGGGAGCCAAGCCTTTATTCAAAAACTTAAAACTGTCCCCGACCCTATTGTTCAGGTGGCTTCTTTACACCCGGACCCTAATGCTCAAATAGCTTGGGTTATTTTAGGCTGTGTTTTAAATCAATATTTAGGCCTTTTAGAATTAAAAAAACTTTTATTTGCATTAAATCACGAGTTTCCCGGAGATAGGCTTTGGTATACGCCCGTTCCTAAATCTATAGAAATCAGGACCACTATCACCAAGGCTATAGGAGCTGCTTGGCCAAACTTAGATTATGCTCCGGGTATTTTTTGGAGTGTGGGTGATTTTGTGAGAAAAAACTTTCCTTTGACAGAGTGGATTTTGAAACCACAAAATGAATTGATCCATTCCTTAATTCAAATTTATTATATGGGTAAAAAGGCCCCTCACCCAAAAGTTTTGGCATGTTTTCAGAGATTTCAGGCAAAAGCACCTTTGGGGCTAGGTGTTCATCGTGTGTTTTTATCAAAAAAAGATGATTTAGCCCTCCCTATGGGAGCTAGGCGTTTTATGGGTTTTATGGGACCTACTTCTACGATTCCTTTTTCTAAGTGGAGTACAGAAAAAAAAATAAAAGAAACTAACGCTCTTTTTCGATACTTGTCACCAGACTGTCCAGAGATGAGCGCGCATGCTTTGTCCTTTTTTTTAGAAAAAGGACACAAAAAGTTTTTTTGTCAAGAGCTTCAAGGCTCTTGTAAAGCATGCCCTCTTTATAGGGATTGTCCTTATGCAGAGGTTTAGCTTCAATAAAAACAGCAAAGTTTAGACTTTTTCAACTAAAAAAATGTTATATTATCCTTATGTCTATAGAAAAATTTGCAGATGTTTTACTTGAAAAGCTTCGATTTATTTCACAAGCAGAAACTGTGATAGGAAAACCTATTCAATCCGGCGACACCACCATTATTCCTGTGAGTCGTGTTTCTTTAGGATTTGGTTTAGGCGGTAAAGAAGATGATTCCAAAAAAGCTGTTTTGACCGGCTCCGGAGGCGGTGCTTCGGTAGAACCAGTGGCTTTTTTGATATTATCTGGAGAAGATGTACGAGTAGTTCCCGTCACTCGAGACAACTCTATGCTATCCAAAGTGGTAGATTTGGTGCCCGACCTTATTCATACCTTTAAAAAAGGCTAAAAATTGAGGTATTACAAAAGAGACTCTCTTGAAAAGAGCCTCTTTTTACATTTGTTGGATAGGGTATAAGCCCAACAATTCTATCGTATTCTCTAAAACTGTCTGTGCTTGTTGAACCAAAAAGAGTCTGGATTGTTCTTCGGTGCTTCCAAGTACTCGATTGTGATGGATAAATCGATGAGCAGCTTCTGCAATATCTAGTGCGTATTGAGCCAAGATACTAGGTTCGTTGGCCTCGCAAGCCTTACGAATGTTTTCTTCTTTTCGCCCTAATGTTTTAATGAGTTCATAGGCAGTATCATCTATTATTTGATCCCATTGGACATCATTTTTATCCACTGTATAAGCAGCTTTTCGCATAATACTATACAATCGTACGAGTGCATTTTGAACATAAGGGCCTGTAGCTCCTTCAAAACTAAGAGCTGCATCCCAATCAAATTTCACATCCATCAATCTTTTGTTTTTTAAATCATTAAAGACTAGTGCACTCACACCAATTTGAGTGGCTACAGTTTTTTTATCTGCTAAGTTAGGATTTTTTTCTTCAATAAAGTCTAAGATCTTTTGAGTGGCCGCCTCTATAACATCTCGTAGTAAGCTTGCAGTCCCAGTCCTAGTTTTACCTTTTTCCCATTTTCCTTCTTCGTTTTGCTGCAAAATAAGCCCAAAAGGAATGTGAAGTAAATCTTGACTCCAAGCATAGTCCATTTGCTTTAATACTTCAAAGACTTGCTTAAAATGAAGAGACTGCCCTAAATCTACAACATAAAGGCATTTTTCAAAATCGAAAGTTTCTTTTCTATAAATAGCCGCAGCCAAATCTCGAGTCGCATACAAGGTGCTCCCATCACTTTTTCTAATCAAGCAGGGAGGGAGTTTTTTATCTTCGAGCATCACAACATCTAAGTCTTGGCTTTTTATTAATAGCTTTTTTTGTTGTAAATTTTCTATGACAGCAGGGATTTTATCTTCAAAAAAAGATTCTCCTACATAATGGTCAAAAGAAACTCCTAATATTTGATAGAGACGACGAAGTTCTTTTAAAGTAGCCTCTTTAAAAGCAGCCCATAATTTGCGATACAAGGCATCTCCTTGCTCTAAACGAGTAAAGGCTTTTCTTGCTTCTTCTTCTATTTCTGGGTTGGATTTAGCTTCATTGGCAAAAGAGGCGTACAAAAGGTTTAACTCTTTAACACTTAGTTTTTCAAGCTCTTGATCCTCTAAAGGTAGATTTTCCTTTAGATACATGACTATAAGCTTTCCAAAAGCGGTACCCCAATCCCCTAGATGGTTCACTCGCTCCACTTTATAGCCATTGGCTTCATAGATTTTTGATAAACTATTTCCGATCATGGTAGAACGCAAGTGGTGAAATGCAAGCTCTTTTCCCATGTTAGGCGAACTAAAGTCAATCACAACACTTTTGTTATTTTGCGGAGCATGACCGTAATTTAGTTTTTTTTCTTCAATCTCTAAAAGGACTTTAGAGGCTAAAAACGCCCTATCCATATAAAAGTTTAAATAACCATTTAGAGCTTCTACTTTGGCTAGTCCAACAGGTAAAATAATTTGATCTGCTAGCTCCTCGGCAATGAGTTTAGGATTTTTCTTTAGAAGCTTGGCCAAAGAGAAACATGGAAAACTAAAGTTACCATGAGACGAGTCTTGAGGCACCACTAAAAGCTGACGAGCATCTTCTATAGTGATAGGAGCTTTGTCAGCGATGAGACCGGCAATTAAAGACTCAAATGAATTCATCTTCTGAACCTTTTGTCTTTATTTCATCTGTTTTTACAAAATCAGACTCCACTAAATTATGAATTGGGCTATCATTGTAGAGGCGTTCCAATTCAATTTCCGCTCTTTTAGACTCTTCAAATAAATGCACCATCAACTCAAAACCAACATCAAAAACCGCCCATTGGACTCCACTTTTGTATTCAACACCTTTGGTTTTAATTTTTTGATTTTTGAACTCTTTACGGAGTTCGTTTAAAATGGCTTGCATTTGTGCTTCACTGGTGCATGTCGCCATTAAAAAATAGTCTGCGGCATTATTAATATGCTTTAGATCTAATAATTGTATGTTTTCAGCACGGAGTTGAAATAATGTGCTTGCACCAATCTCTACCACTTTAGAGTATTTATTGATGGTGTTGTTTTTTTTGCTCATGGGAGTTCCTGCTCGATGATTTTGTTAAAGTCTTTTCCAATATAAACAGTAACATCTATTAAAGACAACTCGTTTTTTAATTGGAGTATGTTCTCGGTTTGTAAAAGCTTAGCTAAGGCCTCAGCTCCTTCCCATTGGGGATTTCTTATAGCAATTATAGTTTCTTTATAGTTTTGTAAAAGGTCATTTTTAGTAGAAACCACATCAAATCCATTTTTTCTTAAAAAGCTAGTCATTTTAGCTGCTGCGTTAGTTGTTCCGCAACTGTTGTATAGTTCAACAGAACCAGCATATTTTCTTTTTTTAGGTGTTGCAACAGAATCTTCTTTACAAGCAATGAAGAAGAGTATAGAAAAGAAACTAAAAAAATAAAACAAAGGTTTCATTGTTTGAGTTTTGCTAGTGATTTGAAATGATTTGATTGCGACTGTTCACTCGAACCAGGGTTGGCTGCCAATCTTTAGCCTCAGAAGGAGTGAAAGAAGCATAAGCAACAATAATGATTATGTCTTGTACCTGAACTAAACGAGCTGCGGCACCATTTAGACAAATAATTCCAGAATCGGCTTCTCCTTCGATCACATAAGTGTCGAAACGAGCCCCATTATTCACATCTAAAATACTCACCTTTTCGTATGGCAGCAGACCTGCAGCATTCATTAAAGATTTATCTATTGTAATAGAGCCTTCGTAATTTAGATTAGCTTCTGTAACCGTAGCTCTGTGGATTTTCGTTTTTAATAATTCAATTTGCATTTTAATTAGAATTGCATGAACATAAAGCCTGCTACGCCCTTGTCGAGACTTTTTGACATGCCTTTGTCAAAAGTAGGTATAATTCCAAAAGAAAATCGATTGGCATCAGGATTATTTTCCCATTGTGTGCTTAAAAATGCATCTGCAAAAGACCAAATGTGAACGGCTGCAACAGCTGCCATAGCCCAAACCCAAGTGCTTTCACCAGAAAGAGCTAAATAAGTGGTAGCTCCTACTCCAGCTACCCATAGTGCGTCCATAAAGACAGCTTTGGTGACATTATTCGTTTTCCATTGATATAGACTGGGGACTAGAATAGAAAGATAAGCCGTGCCTTGTTGGCCTTTTTTATTTCGATAGGAACGGTCTATTTCACTGTCTTCCAAGCCCTGTGTCCTTTGTTCAAGCCAATCTTCTTCACTGACACCTAATTGCTCCCAAGGTTTTTGAAGATATTCAGTAGGACGAATCCCCAATTCGACTAATTTAGTGAGTTTGTCTCTAGTTAAACCGGCTTCTTTAGCTTGTTGAAACTCCCATTGAGTAAGCCCCATCTCTTCGACGGAAAAAGAATCCCATTCATTACCCGTAGCTGTGGTAAGGCCTGTTTCAGAACTTTCTTGAGGTGTATCAAAATCATCGTCATCAAAACTGCTCGTTGATGCCCCTGAAAATGAGTCTCCATCATCTTCATAACCAAATTCTGATGAATCTAAATTACCACTGTCGTCATCAAAACCAAACTGTGCAAAAGAGAATGCACTAGCTAGAAAAATAATGGAAATAATTTGTAACCAACGGGTCATTTGATCCTCATGATTTATAAACATTTTTAATACCGAGGGAGGGACTTGAACCCTCACAGAGTTGCCTCTACTGGATTTTGAGTCCAGCGCGTCTACCAGTTTCACCACCTCGGCTAGATATTATAAGCAATTTTGATTTCAAAAATAGAACTTGTGTTTGCTCACACACAAGGTTTTACAAAACTCCTTATTTCAATTATCTACTGTAAATATAGTACAGTTTTCACCTTTTTGTTGTAAAATTTAGTTTTTTAATGTAAAGAAAAATTAATTATTCTTGTTTGAGTACACTAAACTCCATATTTAATGGTTTAAAAACAGTTTCGGCGTATTCAAAGGCTTCTTTTTGATGATTAAAAGCTTTAGAGTGTACTAAATAAAGAGTTTTTTCCGAATTCTTTTTTTCTTTAATTTGAACATAGATATTTTGACTTTTTAATGATTGCACCAATAAAACCGCATTGCTTCGTACTCCAAAAGCACCTAATTGTATAAACCACTCTTCTTTTGAAGTGTTTGTCTCCTTTTCTGTAGGTTTTTTTTGCATGTCTATATTGGAGTTAGCAAGTTTTTCCCCCCTTATTTCGTCACACAATTCGATGGTTATTTGCTTAGGATAAGCTTTTTGAATGCTTTCACAGACTTTTAAAAGAGAGTTTTGCTGTTTTTTTGTGTTAGAAAGGTATGCTTTTTTTAGACTTTGAATAGCAGCCTCATGTTTGTTTAGGTAGGTTTCAAATTGAGCTTTGGTCATATACAAGTCACTGTATATTGGATCTTTAGGTGAAGCAGTTTGGATAAGGGCTTCTATTTTTTTTAAAGCAAGTGTAAAATCTTTGATATTCCCTGTTTGACTTAAGGCAAGTGCATTCCATAATATGCATTCACCCCTATCTTTCAAGTCTAATTGAGGACAGGCTTGTTCAAAAAGTTTGGCAGCCGTGATCCAGTCAGAATCCAAGTAGGCTTTTTGTGCTTTTGCGAGTGTTGTGTTTTGAGCATAGGACTGGGTAATAGCTATAAAAATTATGACTTTAAAAAGGTGTTTCATGTTTTACTCTAAGCGTTTTTAACTTAAAACTTCTCCACGAAGAGTCCAGCCGCGGATTTCATTGATTTTACATGTCAAATAATCGCCAGGACTGACTGTACTTGTGGGTTTAAAAATGACTTTTTTAAAATTATCTGTTTTGCCCATCCATTCCCTAGGATCTTTACTAGAAGGTCGTTCTACCAAGATTTCCTCTACTCTACCTAACATATTTTGACTTCGATTAGAAGTGATTTGATTTTGGATTTCGACAAGTTGCTGGTGTCTAAGGAGTTTTTGTTCTTGTGATAAAATTTCTTTTTCTAAGTAAGACTCTGTGCCAATACGAGGGCTATAAATAAACATAAAAGCATTATCAAATTGAGCTTGTTTTACCACCTCAAGGGTTTTTTCAAAATCGCTGTCTGTTTCGCCAACAAATCCACTGATAATATCTGTAGTCACCGCATAAAATGGGTCTTTGCTTCTCAAAGCTTCGATGAGCGACAAAAAGTGTTCTGCAGTGTATTGTCTTCTCATTTTTTTTAAAATAGTATCACTTCCACTTTGTAGAGGCAAGTGTACATGGTGGCAAATTTTAGAGTTACTTTGCAACACAGAAATCAGTTCATCATCATAATGCCTAGGGTGTGGACTTACAAATCGAATTCGTTTCACTCCATTTATTTCAGAAATTTTTTCAAGCAATGAAGCAAAGGTTTCGCCATCTTTTTTGTAGGCATTTACAGTTTGCCCAAGCAAAGTGATTTCAGAAATACCTTTTTCTACACTCATCTGGACTTCAGCCAAAATATCTAAAGGATCTTTGTTTTTTTCATTCCCTCGAACATAAGGTACAATACAATAACTACACCTTTTATTGCAACCTCGTTGAATAGTGATCGAAGTACTAAAAGGATTTTGTATTTGGGCGTAAGTGCCGTCATAGTTTTCTTTTTCATCAAAATCGGTAAACACTCTTTCATTGGCTTTGGCACCCAGGACAATTTCTGGAATTTGTCTGTAGTGGTCTGTCCCGATCACATGGTCTATAAAGGGTAGTTTTTCAAAGAGTTGCTCACCTTTGTTTTTTGCCATACACCCGAGCACAATCACTTTGAGCTTTTTGTTTTTTTGCTTTAGAGGTCTGGATTGAGAAATTTTAGCAATTGCAGTTTCTTCTGCTTTTTCTCGAACAGAACATGTATTATAAAACAAAAAATCAGCTTCTTCAATGTTTTTAGAGATGCGTAAGCCTGCCCCTTCTAATAACCCGGCGATTAAAGCAGAGTCATATTCATTCATTTGACATCCAAATGTGACAATATGGTATTTCATATTTTAAAATTTAGTATTTTTTTTGAATGCTGCCTACTTTAAATAAAACAATGCTTTTAAGTTTCCACGATGTTTCTGTAGAAAACTTTGAAAGACTCACTCCAATTATCAAAGAATTGGAAGAGTTTACAGGGAAAGCATTTGCTCTTTTAATTATTCCTGACACGAGCAATGCCTCTAAAATTCAAATAGAAAAATTCATAAATCAATTGAAAGTGTGGGAGGCTGCTTCTTATGAATTGCTCTTGCACGGTTACACGCATCAAATTAGTGCTGCAAACAAAAAATCTTGGAAAGCCAGATTCAGTCATTATTTAACCAATGGAGAAGCAGAATTTAGTGCTTTACCTGCCAAAGAATCAGCAGAAAAATTAAAAAAAAGTATCGAAGCATGGAGAAATTTAGGCTTGAAAAGTCCTAAAGTTTTTGTGCCACCGGCCTGGTATGGGAGTACTGCCCTTAAAAAGCAGGTTTTATCTTTAAATATGACTTATGAGTCTCGATTTTTTATAAAATCAAATTCCTTTAAGTTTTTTTCTTTTCCTATTAGTTTTGCAGGTTTACCGGTTCTATTTTCTAAACTCATTTTTTCTTTTTCTATGCTTTTGATTCGTAGCCCTATTCGTAATATAAGAATCGCCTTGCACCCAAGTGATTTTCCTTTATTTAGATCATCAATCTGGAATTTAATAGGGCATTCCAAAAAACGAAGGGCTTTTAAAAGTTATCTAGACTGGTATAAAGACAATACTTTTTAATTTTTGGGTTTTAGAATAAAATAAGAATCGGAATTTCCAAGTGCATCTTCCATAAACACTTTTAAAGTGTCGTTGAGTGGAATAGCTTCTTTTTTTATGACTAATTCTTGAGGATCAGAATCATATTCAGAAATAATCCATTCGTTTTTGGTGGAAGTGACTTTAATGGAGTTGCCGTTTAATATTCCTGCGGGCCCTTCTAGGATTGGGATTCGAAGTTGTTTTTCTTTAAAGTAAGGCACACCTGGTTTAGGTGGAATTGTATCTAGTATAGAGCTTAAGTCTCTGAGCTCGTTGACTTGTATGCATGTTTTATTTCGATCACTTTTTTGGTTATGAAATAAAAACCATTTTTGACTTGTTTCGCCCAACCAATAAATAGGATTAGGGGTGTGTTTCTTCTCAAAACAGACTTTAAGGTTTTGGGTGAATTGCAAACCTTTAGGGTGAAATTCAATGGATTCTAAAGAGTCTTTTTTCACTTTTTGAATGGCTAATATGGATTCAATATAGGGATTTTTCAAGCCTTTAATTTCAAAGTCAAAATAGTAAGGATCTTCTAGTTTTGCCTTGAAGCTTTTTTTGTTTTTTAATGGGAATAATAAAATTTCTCTTTCTACTGCATGACTTGAATTTGTAACCAAAATTTTTGCTGCATCTGGGAATTTTTCAAAGAAAATAGAAATAGGTGTTTCTTTTTTGGGGTATAATTGGCATAGGTTAGAAGCTATGGTTTTGTTTTGGCTGTCTTTTAGTTTAAACCCTTTTTGAGGGCATAGACTCAGGTTTAAAAATGCTCTGGAAAGGGAGCTAAATAAAATCGAATCTTGATTTTGAAATAAAGTAGGTGTCCACTTTTGCTCACAAGAATTTTTTATATGAAATTCTTTGAAAGATACATTGTTTGAGAAATCTTCTACTTCTAAACGCAATAATCGTTCTTCTGGGATAGAGCCTAAAATTAAATGCCAATCACCGCGTTCATTTGTTTTTTCTGACCAAAGCAATTCGTTTCGAATATCGAGCATTTTAGTGTATGCTAGTGTGTCTTGAGTCCTTTTAAATAAGCTATGATTCCCTGCTTTAAGCTCTATTCGATAAACAGACATAGGGTTCTCTAGAGGAGTGCGACTATAATCCACTATTTTAAAGGCTAATCGTAAAGGTGCATCTTCGTTGGGAACCTCTAAACACCCCTTATCCAAATTATCTTGATCAGTAAAATGGATCTTATTTTTTCTCCAAGCAGCAGCTTCTAGTATCATGGGAGGAATGGTGTCAAAGCATTTAACACCATTTTGACAGGGTGAAATCAAGCTGTTTCTATCCAGTCTCAATTCTAAATGCAAATGAGGGTTTCCAATGCCTGTGCTTCCACTAAAGGCCAAAGTATCCCCTTTTTTAAAAGATGGCAAAGAGGGAAGGGCTATGGAGACATCATTTTTTCGTTCATGTTTTTGTCTTTTTTGCACCAGTTCTTCAATTTCTTTTTGAAAGGATTGCAAATGAGCAAAAACCCAAGTTTTTCCGCTTTCTCCTTTAAAATAAATAACTTTTCCATAACCAAAAGGAGAAATTTTAATATCCTCTATATCACCTTTTTCGGGTGCAAAAATGGTCCACCCCTCCTCCATATTGGTAGAATAATCAATTCCAGCATGATAGCGGCTACCACGACTTTCACCAAAAGACGAAGTCAAATAAGCTTCTTTTTGAAAAGGATTGTAGTCAGAAGCAAAAAGTAAAGGAATAGAAATAAAAACAAATAAAAATATTTTTTTTAGAATCATTGCTAAATCCTGAGTTTCTTTAGTTTATAATATTATACTTATTATAGTAATATATTAAGAAAAAAAGCAATCAGAATAAAAAATGCCTTTAAAATAAAAAAAGGACTTGAATAGTCCTTGAATGGAGTTATGCGGAGTCGAACCGCAGACCCTCACACTGCCAGTGTGATGCTCTACCAACTGAGCTATAACCCCGAATTTGAAATCAAATATAAGCAAAAGAAAACCCTTTTGCAAGGGTTCTTTTTATTTTTGTTAAGCAAAAGTCTCAATGCTTATAGATTCGATTAAAATATCTTCGCGTGGTCTATCACTCGAATCGGTCTTTGTGTTGGCTATAGCGTCTAGAACATCAAATCCATTGTAAAGTTGTCCGAACACAGAGTATCCATCAGCTGGACCTCCATTCGCAGGATGGTCTAAGAAGTGGGTCCCGCTTTCTGGGTGTACAATAAAAAACTGGCTTCCAATAGAATTAGGACTAGAAGTTTTTGCCCAACTAAGAGCTCCCCTAAGGTGAGTGAGTCTTACATCGTATTTGTCGCCAATATTGGTGCCTGGTCCTTTTGCAGAGTGACCGCCCGTTCCATTTCGATTGGTGAAATCGCCACCCTGAATCATAAAGTCTATAATGACACGATGAAAAGGAACTCCCTCGTATTTTCCTTGTTTAGCAAGTTCTATAAAATTTTCGGCGGCTTCACCTACAATTTCTGGAAATAATCTAGCTTGCATTACGCCGAGAGTGGTTTTGATGGTGGCGATTGTTTCGCCGGTTTTGGGGGCATCTAATTGATTAAACATAAGGTCTCCAATTGAATAATGCTGTAGTTTCAGTGCACGGTTTAGCTATAGGGTAACATCTACGAATCTAGACCGTTCTAGATTCTATTTAACTAGAAAGCACAAAAATCTACAATATATTAAAACAGAAGTTAAAATTTTAAATGAACTTTTAAAGTCTATTTAATAAAAAAAAGAAATTTAGAGGCTTCTTTAGTGTTTTTTTAAGTTTTTTATAAAAAAAGAGGTCTCTTTCTAAAAAAAAACTAAATTTAAAGAAATATGCGAAAAGTTCTACACCAAAAAAGGGGCTTTTTTTGAAAGATACTTATAAACCAATTCGTCTTTTGTTAGATGCAAAAGCTATGGAGTGGGCATTAGATGAGATGGCAGCAAAAATTGCCAAGACTCATCCTTCGCCAAAAAACTTAATTGTGCTAGGGATGGCGACTAGAGGGATTCCCTTGGGCCAAAGACTTGCCGAAAAATTAACTCAAAAATACGATTTTGAAATTCCCTTAGGGAGCATCGATGCCACCTTTTATAGAGATGATTTTCACTATAGAGATCGTATCCAAAATACAGAGATGCGTATTAAAACTATGCCCGCTTCGGTAGAAAATAAAGAAATTATCTTAGTCGATGATGTGCTTTATACAGGTCGTTCTGTTCGGGCAGCTATTCAGGCTGTTTTAGATTTGGGACGACCCGCTGCAGTGCGTTTGTGTGTGTTGGTGGATAGGGGCAATCGAGAGCTCCCTATTGCTCCTGATTATGTAGGTTTGAGTGTTGAAACCATGCAAAATCAAGAAGTACGAGTTTTTATAGAGCCTATGGACGATGAAAATGCAGTGTATCTGGTTGAAGTGGAGGCAAATAAATGAGTGCATTAGAAATCAAACACTTATTTGGCTTAAGAGGAGTTTCTAAATCGGATATTTCCACTATTTTGGACACTGCCTCTGAATTTCGACAGGTTTTAGAAAGGCCGGTGAAAAAAGTCCCTTCGCTCAGAGGTTTAACTGTTGTTAATTTGTTTTTTGAAAATAGCACACGAACCAGAACCAGTTTTGAACTAGCAGAAAAAAGGCTTTCTGCAGATACTGTGAATTTTAGCTCCTCTGCTTCCAGTGTCAAAAAAGGAGAGTCGCTTTTAGATACTTTACAAAACATTGAAGCCATGAAAATTGACCTTGTAGTGGTGAGACACCAAGGCACAGGAGTGCCTCGTTTTTTAGCTAAAAATAGTAAAGCTATTATCGTCAATGCTGGGGATGGTGCCAATGAACATCCCACCCAAGCTTTATTAGATATGCTCACCATTCAACAACACTTAGGCTCTTTAAAAAACAAAAGAGTCACTATTATTGGCGATATCAGGCATAGTCGTGTGGCTCGTTCTAATTTATGGGGACTCACTACTATGGGAGCCAAAGTGACACTGTGTTCTCCAAGCACTTTAACCCCTAGAAACACTCAGTTTTTTGAAGGGGCTTTTTGGGAAACGAATCTTCGAAAAGCAGTCACAGATGCCGATGTGGTGATGTCTCTTCGCTTGCAAAAAGAAAGAATGGAGGACTCTTTATTGCCTAGTATGCGAGAATATCGAAATTATTTTGGAATCACTGGGGAGCTTTTGGAGCATGCTAATCCTTCTGCGTTGATCATGCATCCTGGTCCCATTAATCGTGGGGTGGAGTTGGATTCAGAAATGGCTGATAGCAAGCATTCGGTAATACTAGAGCAGGTTACTAATGGAGTCGCTGTGCGTATGGCGGTTCTTTTTTTATTGAGCGGAGGAAGGCATGGATAGTCTTGTCATTCAAAATGTACGGCCTTTTGTCAATGGACGGTTTGACGGTTTGTGTTCAATGGCTCTTGTTAATGGAAATTGGGTGGCTGAAGCACCTCAAGACGCGCCTGTTTTTGATGCTAATGGAGCTCTGGCTATTCCTGCTCTTTTTGCACTTGGAGTGGACTTTCAAGAACCAATGAGAGACGATGTTTACACCTTTGAAAAAGGTTTTAAAGCAATGCATTTGGGTGGGTTTTATGGGGCTCTCTACGAAAGCAGTGCAAATCCTATAGATGATATTCAGCGACTGAGTGCTCTAAAGCAAGCGTTTTCTGCAAGTCCTCTTGAAATGAAAATTTTAGCGTCTTTCAGTAAAAATTATAAGTGTTCTCAGCTTTCTGAAATGTTAGAACTTTCACGATATGGGGTGGTTGGTTTTGGTGATGGCAATCTATTAAATGCAACGACACGATTTTTAAGACTATCCATGGAATATGGTTCTATGACTGGCAAGCGATTTTTCTTCTTGCCTTTAGATTTATCGCTCCGGTGTGCGGGGAGTGTACACGAAGGAGCTGTTTCGGACATGTTGGGCATGAAAGGGATACCTAGAATTGCAGAGACCATTGTGGTGCACACTATTTTAGAAACTGCTTTGTTCTTGGGCCAAAGTGTGCATTTAAAGCAAATCACTTGTGCAGAATCACTCAAGTTGATTGAAATTGCAAGGCAAAGAGGTTTAGATGTTACTTGTGATGTTAGTTTATATCACTTGCTTTTTGACGATGAAAACTTGTTAGACTTACACTCTCACTTTTATTTGATCCCACCTCTTCGCTCTAAAGCAGATAAAGAAGCCCTTTGGAATGGTATTAAAAACGGTTTAATTGATGCTATCAGTTGTAATCACAAACCAGTTTTAACTCAAGAAAAACAAGTCAATTTTGAAGATGCCACACCAGGAGCTCTTTCTTTAGAAGTGGCCCTTCCAGCGATATGGAAGCCTTTGGTGTCCGCTGTTGGCGAGTCAAGAGCTATAGAACTTCTTTCTATGAATCCAGCAAAAATTGCTTTGGCTACTCCACAAAAATTATCTTTGGGTTCACCTGCTAATTTAGTGATACTCCATCCAGAAAAAAAGACTTTGGTTCAAGCCAGTCATTTTGCAGGAGCAGTTCAAAATTCTCCTCTATTGGGTGCAGAGCTTCCTGCAGCTATAGAAGCTTCTTATTTATATGGAGCTTGGACTCAAGTTTAGTTATGCTTTCTAATTTTGTTTTAATTTGGATTTCTGCATTGGTAGTAAGCTTTCTTCTGCTACTATTGGGGTGGGAATTATTAAAAAACATAAAGCAACGAAAAGACGCTGAAATGTTTGGATTCGAGGCATTTGAAGAAAAAAAAAGTTTTTATAATTTAGATGATAAAGAAGCCAGCATTTTAGAAAAATTAGTCAGGCATTCTTCATTTTCTAATAAAGATGCTTTATTCAATTCAGCACTTTTATTTGAAGAAGCAGTGAATAATTTTTATACCTTAAAAGGGGTGTCTCTTATCCGTAAAGAGACACTAGATATTATCAGGGTCTTAAGGCAAAAACTCGGATTTTATGTAGATACAAAAGGAGTTCCTTTTACTAGCACTAGACAATTAGTGCCTAAGGAACGCGTGAATTTACTGTTTGAATCTATTATAAAAGAGCAAACAGAAATTTTAGAGCTTAATGAATATAGCTGGACTGTGGCGTATTCTGGACATTGGACTCCCAATTATCAATCCTTGGTTGGAGCATCCATCAATGTACGATGGACCAGACCTGAAGATGCAGTGTATTATGGTGACATCAAGGTCTTAAAAGCTTTTCCAGATAAATTAGAGCTCAGTCATTTGGTGGATTTTGAAAAGGTTCAATTGCGTCGTTGGCTTCGTGAACCCGTCCTTTTTCCATTAGAGGCATTTATTACAGAAACTTATAAATTAGAGGGAATGCTTTTTGATCTTTCTGCAGGTGGTGTATTGCTAGGCTTACCTACTTATGAATTATTATTCAATGAATTTGAAATACAGTTTGAATTGCCCAATTTTGGTGTAGAAAGAGTGAAAATAGAGATCTTATCTAATTTGAGTAAGAAAAAAGAGGAATATTCTGATTTATATTTATACACGGCTGTTTTTTCTGGAGAATTTGGAAGGATACAAGAAAGAGTGTTGCAATATCTTTTCGAAGTCCATAAAAACCAAAAAAAACAGAAAAATAGAGAAGAAAATACCCCTAAGTAGTTGTTTTTTAATGAGTTATGCATTTTTCTATTGACATTTCTACTTTCTAAAGGTAGAATTGAGATGATAACCTTTCTTGTTGGAGATGAATTTGTCTTTTGATTTTATTTCAAGAATTCGTGGCGATAGACAAACCGTTGGTATTGATATTGGTCATTACAGTATCAAGTTAGTTCGTGTGTTTCATCATCACACAGGTAAAATACGAGTGACTGCTGTAGATATAGAAGTTTTGCCCGAAAACACAATCGAAGACGGTGAAATTAAAAACATGGATAATTTAAGAGAGGCGTTGAATAAAATTTTAGCGAGGCAAATAGATGACAGAGACGCACTTGATTTTGTAGTCGGCATAAACAGCGCCTCGGGTGTACTGATTGATAAATTGACTGTGAAAGTGGCAAAGTCTAGTAATGAAAGTGATATTATCATTAAAACCGCAGAGTCTCGTCCACCTTTTGACGACAAAGATAATATTTTAGAATTTCAGGTTTATGATCGAAAAGACGGAGAGGTCAAAGTTAATCTGGTGGCCGCAAAAAGTGTTATCTTGGATTCTTGGGCCGAGCTATATAAAGATGTCGATGTACAACTCACCGCCATTGATGTGGATGTCTTTGCACTGGCTAATGTTTATATGGCTTTTGTAGAACCCGAAACTAAGAAAGATACGGTTGCTTTGTTTAACATAGGAGAAAAGTATTCCAGTTTAGTGTTTTTAATGGATGGAGGTTTTCACTCCACTAGAGCATTAACGGCTGTTTCTGTTGAATCAGTCATTGCTGTTTTGATGCGTCATTTGGGTTTAGATTCAGCACAGTGTCATGAATTATTTGAAAAAGGTGAAAGTTTTCAAGTCGAGGGCTTTTCTGAAGCGGATATCGAATCCGTATTTCACTTAGCATACGAAGAAATTCTTGGTGCTTTTGAGTTTGGGCTTCGTTATTTTTCAAATTCAGAGTCCGATGAAAAACCATCTAAGGTTTTATTGAGTGGTGGAGGTGCTAGCTTACCAGGTTTGGTAGATTATATAAAAGAACGGACAGGATATGAAACCGAATACTTGAATCCTTTTGATAAGGTCCCCGTAGATATAAATGTTGTCAATGAAGGAGACTTGTCAAAGGCATTGTCTAATATTTACGCACCCGCTCTTGGGTATGCCATGAGGAAGTTCTAATGGCAAGAAAAAAGAATAAATTATCGGTAGAAATAAATTTACTCCCTCCAGAATACCGTAAAGCTAAAAGAGATTTATCATGGGTTTTTGATCGACGCATTGTGTGGCCAATGGTGGCACTTTTGGTTTTATTAGTTGGTTTATTTATGGCCCTGCTACAAATGAATGATACCATAAGCACACTAGAAATCAAAATAAAATCCACTCAAGCAGAGGTAGAAAAAGAAAAACCCTTATTGCAAAAAATAGGCGAGTTAGATAAAAAGCTATTAGCCATTGCTCAGAAAAACACTGCTTTGAAATCCATTCAAGTGAGCAAAAAAAGATGGGTAATTCTTTTTGAAAACATTTCTTCTGTACTACCTCCTAATATGTGGTTGGTGAACTTGAATCAACTGAGTGCTAACGAAATGGAACTCAAAGGTTTTACTTATGATTTTTCTGAAGTTGCCGAATATATGGTGAAGTTAGAAAAACAAGTCAGTATTAGTGCGGTATCTCTAATTACTATTGCAACAACAAAGACCGGTGGAGAAGATTCTTATAGCTTTACTATTAAAGCTAGTATTAAGAAGGATCTTGGTCTTGAAGGAGCTGATTAGAATATGGGAAATTTTGATTGGAAAGATAAAAAAAATATTTTTGTGATTGTGATGATTTTGGCAATTGGTGGTTTGGGCTTTGCTTTTTATGAAATGTATTGGTTAGAGTTTGAAGCAAAAAAAGCCAAGCTAGAAATAGAGTTAAAAGAAGCAGAAGATGATTTAGCAAAAATAAATATTCAAAAAAATAGAATAGCTGAATTGAGTTTGCAGCTCGCCAAAGCAGAAAACGAGTTTGAACGGCTAAAGGAAATGTTTCCAGAAGAAGAAAAAGTTCCCTTACGATTACAGGACTTGTATGCAGTCCTTAGAAGTTCGGGAGTTCAAATCCAAAAGTTTAATCCAGAAGGTCGTACTACAAAAGAGTATTACATAGAAAACAAATATTCTATAGTCGTCAATTCGGGATATCACATGCTTGGTTACCTCTTTTCAGAAATAGCCAACTTTAATTATCCAACATCAATCACAGAGCTTCGCCTCAATCGTTATTCTGGAATTGCAAGTGAATTAGAAAAAGCTGAATCACATGGTTGGACACCCATCACTATTTCAGTATCGTTTAAATTGACTACTTATACTTCAAAGAAGGTAGCCCAATGAAACACCTAAAAACCCTTCTTTTTACTTTGTTTTTGTTTACAAGCGTTTTTTCTACTCAAATTCAGGAACTTCGCTTAAACTGTACCAACGCCTTGTGCAAGTTGAGTTTTCAATTTGATTCCGATAAAAATTTGCCGAGTTTTTATCAGCAATACAATGCCTCATCAAAAACTTTGACCGTGGCTTTCTCTCAAACAGATTTAAAAATAAATGCTTTAAGTTTGGGTTCGGAGTATATAGACTTAAATTTATCCTCCTCTCTCTTAAAAAAAGTGAGAGTTTTTCAAGAACACAAAAAACAAATGAAATTATTGAAATTTGAGTTTGTGACAGGAGATTTAATTCAGGATGATAAAAATAAAGTGGAGTTAAGCACCCCTACTAGTTTTAGTATTGTGCTTCCTAAGTCCACAGAAAAACCTTGGGCATTGTCTAAGCTAGTCAAAGACAAACGGTCTCAACAAGTCGCAAAAGAAAACAACCAGAAGGACATTCAAAAAGACTCCAAAAGCACTGCAGAAATTCCTATAGAAAAGTCAAAAACTTTAAACAAAGAAGCACAGGAAAAAACAGAAAATGAAAAAAATAAAATTCAAGAAAAAAGCAATTCAAAATTGACAAATAATGAGAGTGCCAAAGATAATAAATCTAGTGTAGCGTCAAATGACAAGGCATCAATCACTTCATCTTCTGTTCCTAAATCAAAAGATCAAGAAAAAAGCAAGGAAGTTTCTGCGTTAATAGAGGGTGTGCAAAAAATGCTCGTGCTTTCTAGTTTTGGCTTAGAGCAGTTTCAAATTTTAACTGATGAATCTATATTGCTTTCTAATATAAGCCCTATCAAAAATAAAATTATTACCATTGGACTTGCTGGCCCCACTAAATCTCCTGTTTTTAACCTAAACTATGGTAGTATTGTAAAATCGGTCTATTGGGGACCTTATGGTTTGAACCTAGAACTACACCCCAATGTGGAAGTTTCAATTTTGGTAAGGAAGGGAGTCTTAACTTTACAAACAAATACGGCTAAAAAAATAGAAGGAATAGCTTATTGGGAAGCGAAACCCACTGGAATTTACGAGAGAAAGTGGCTTAGTCCAAATTCAAAATCCCTTTCTTTTGATTCCTTTACAGAAAAACATGAAGAAACCGAGAAGAAGATCATTTCTCAAGCTCAAACTTTTTACTTGCGTCCCATGGCTAGAGAGCTTATCGTGGTTTCTGATGAAGTAGAGTTTTATGCAAAACCAAGCGACAAAGCACAAGTCTTGCAACGATTAGTTTTTGGAGATAGACTGGTGAATTTAGAAAGCTCTGGACTTTTTCAAAAAGTTGAACTTGAAAATAAAGTAGGCTATGTTTATAAAAGAGCTGTGTCTTATAGAGATGAACTATCGAGTATTCAATTAGAACGATTAAAACAATTGGCATTTGAAAAAGGTGGCGATTTAGATTCTATTAATGCACAGTTTAGAGATTTCATCGAGGACAGAGTGTCTTATAGTTCTTTTGGTCGCAGAGATCCTTTTTTAGAAGTGAAAGGTTTAGTAGAAGAAGGGATTAACATTGATCAAGTGGAATTGGTGGGTATTATTTGGGAAGCCGAGGAACCCATTGCTATTTTAGCTGAATCTAAAAATCCAACAGTCTCTTATACTGTTAAAGAAGGAGACAAAATATTAAATGGAAAAGTCCTTAAAATTAATCCTAATGATATACTTTTTTTAATTCAAGAGTTTGGTGTCAGTCGTAGGTATTCCATGGCATTGCCCGATAAATATGGGAGTTTAAAATGAAAACATTTATTAAAATGATAAGCATTGTAGCTTTATTTTCCACTTTTTTGTTAGCCAATTCGTCTAACAAAGTGCTTAAACCCAACAATAAATTATATGACTTTAATTTTATAGATATGGAGTTTGCAGCAGCCTTTAATTCTTTGTCTATGGCGTCGGGTATTGACATCCTTTTAACACCAGAAGTAAAAGGTCGATTGAATTTAAAAATCACTCAAAAAACTTGGCAAGAAGCACTGGACATTATATGTGAACTCCATGACTTAACATGGCTCATTCAAGATAAATACATCACTATTTTAAGGTCTGCCACATACCAAGCAAAGCAAAAGAAAATCACAGAAGAAGAAGAACAACTCGAAAAAAGTGCACCTTTAGTTCGTAAAAACTTCCCTATTAGACATGCCAAAGCCTCGGAGCTATTAAATGTATTGGATAACATGAAATCACCAAGGGGAAAAACAACTGTTGTAGAAAGAAGCAATTCTATTATAGTTTATGATACCGAAGCTCGTATAGAGCAGATGGCAAACGCTTTAGAAGAGTTAGATATAGAAACATTACAAATTATGATCACAGCAAAGCTTGTTGTGGTCAATAGCAACTTAGCTAGAGAATTAGGGATTGATTGGACTACAGCCATGGGCTCTACATCTTTAACACCAGGCGTTGCATCGACTCCTTCTGGTGCAAACTCTGGGACAAGAGTGAGTGGTGCTATTCAATCTTTTCCAAATAATGGAGTTTCTGGAGTAGCAGGAGCAACCACTTCTATTAGTGCGAGTATTTTAGACAATAATATGCAAATTGCATTGAATAATATTATGGGAGATGCTTCTACAGAAGTTTTAGCTAGTCCTCAAGTTTCTACTCTTGATAATACAGAAGCGGTTGTTTTTATGGGAGACAAAATCTCTATTCGAGTCATTGATGATTCTGGAGAGTCTTCTACGCAATTAGTGGAAACAGGAATCAAGCTGACTGTGACTCCACATGTTTCTGGAGACAATCGAATTCTATTGGATTTACACCCTGAAAATAACTCCTATGATTATGACACTAAAGGTGAAATAGTAATTAGCACTCAAGAAGCCATCACAAAGGTGGTAGTCGCCGACGGTGAAACGGTGGTGATTGGGGGTTTGACTCGAAATGAAAATGTAGAATCTGAAACAGGAGTTCCATTTTTAAAAGACATCCCTATTTTAGGCTATTTGTTCAAACACACCAAAAAGTCACAAATTAAAAAAGACTTGGTCATTTTTGTGACCCCCAGAATTATTAGAAATTATATTGGGAATGTACAAACTTCTGAACCAGCACTCGAAGTTTCTGGACAAAACGCAGCTCCTGTAAAGCAAAAACTTTCTCCTGCTACAGGCCAAGCTGTAGAAAGTGAAGAAAACTACGAAGATGATTTTGACGATGAACACGAAGATGAGTACGAAGACTCCGAATACGAAGAGTAATAATTATTTACTTTAGATTCTGGAGAGCTTCACATTGAGTTTTCCAGACGAGTTCGGGATTGTCTGAACGGAGCCAAGATAAGTATTCGGAGCCTCTAAAAGACCAAGCAAAAATATTTCGAATGCCAGCTAAATAGGCTTCTTTTGTTGCATTTACAATGTCATTTTCTTTACCGGCCACAATGTGATAATTCTTGATCCAAATTTGGGCTTCTTTTTGGTATTTTTGGCATAAATCGAAAAGTTTATTAGAGGTGTATTGATAATTTTTTATGGCATCTTCAGAACTACTCGTTTTTTCCCAGTAGGGATCAGAGCTAATTTCATCGACATAGGGGATTTGTGCGATTTTATCCCAATTTTCAATTCCAGCAGGAAACCAATAGGGGAGCAAGCACACCGAATTTCGCTTGCCTTTTTGGCAAACACTGTATGTCATTTCTTTTAAAAAATCAAGCAGGGAGTTTTCTCTAAACTCTAAAACTTCATGGCTTAAATTTTGAGGCATTGTATAACCGTATTGTTTCTCAAATAAACTTTGGCACAATTCACAACGGCAAGCCCAGTTTTCAAGATTTCCTTTTTCGAAGTAAAAGTGAGGCTCATCCCAAAATACAGTTTCTATTGAAGTTTTACACACTACTTCAATCCATTGGTGCATATAATCTCTAAAAGCTTTTTGATTGGGACAAGCAGCTATTTTATGAGCCCCATCTACCGTTTTTTGAGCCATAGAAGGAGTTTTTCCTACCAGTTCGGAAAAGGCTTCTCCTCCAAAAACTCGCCCGATTCCCCAAGGGTTCACATATACTTTTAAGCCTAAATCCACAGAATCTTGGATTATTTTTTCCATTGTTTCTTGATAGTAAGAAAAATCGGTTTCTGAATAAGTGTGTAGTACATGAGTATATCCACAAGCTAGGATTTCTTTCATGTCTTCTAAAACCCATTTAGGATTGCGAACACCAAAATAACTGACACCTTTTTTCATTGGAGCCCCTATCGTAATAGTTAAGTTATAGATTTAGACCATTGAGGACTAATAGATTCTAGCAAAACATAGTTCAAAGATTCGATCCAATTTTCTTGAGAAATGGGCTTGGTCATCCAGAATAAGTGCTGGGAGTTTTTTTTAGAGGGGATAGGCATATTAGGAGAAATAAATTCGACAATCCAAGTTTCTGGAATAGCGTTGTGCAGTTGTTCTGCAAATTGGATCATGCTTGGGCTTGGCTTTACTGGGTGGTCAATGACAATAAGAGAAGGAGAGTTTCCGTTTTTAAGAGGTTGTTCTAAGGCTTTGTATGCTTGTTCTATGCCGCTACAGGTGTAAAAAGAAGTGTCTAAAGCCCTGTCATTATCTAAAAGCCAAAAAAGAGTCCATTGTGCAATTTCGTCAATGTTACTACTGGAGTCGGTGCTAATAAAAAATATGTGTCCCATTCTAGTAAAATTAGTTTTTTATTTTTAAAAGAGATGAATAAATGGCTTTTATCTTTTATTTTCACTAAATTTAAATGCATGAGCGAAAACAAAGCAAATAAAATAGATTTAGAGGAGTTTCGCTATATAAATGAACTCCTATCCACTCGTATTAGTTTAAATGAAAAAGCCCCTTCACATCGTTTTTGGCTAGATGTAGGAGACGATGCCGCGGCTATAGATGGTTGGTTGATTAGCAATGATGTCTCTGTAGAAAAAACACATTTTGATTTTAGTTTTTCAAGTATTGAACAAGCTGTAGAAAAACATGTAATCTCCAACATATCAGATATTGCATCTATGGGTGGAATTGCAAAAATTGCATTTTTAACGCTATCGCTCAATCGATCTTGGACTAAAAATCAAAATAAAGAAATCGCAAGGGCCTTTCAACAAGCTTTTAGCTCCAGAGGGATATGCCTTTTGGGAGGAGACACCGTGGTGAGTGATTTAGGTTTTTTTTCGACCACTCTTTTAGGAAACACAGAACTAAAAGAACCGTTACAAAGATCTAAAGCTCAACTTGGAGATGGTGTTTTTGTACAGGGAACACTAGGAAAGTCGGCGGCGGGGCTTTGGGTTCTTTTAAATGCCCCTCAAGACATAGAAAAATGGCGTAAATTAGTGGATTATCATTTAAAACCACAAATTCACGAAAACATTGGAGCCCTTTTATCGCAAAATCTAGGAATCCACGCCACTATTGATATCAGTGATGGCTTGAGTTCTGAATTGCATCATATTGCTTTAGCTTCTGGTGTATCTATATCCATTCATAGGGATTTTTTACCTATAGATCCAGAAGTTTTAGCTTTGTCAGCATTTTATGGACTTTCTCCTCTGGATTTTGCCTTAAATGGGGGTGAGGAATATCAAATTCTTTTTACAAGTAGCACTTCAAATAGTATATTATATAAAGAATTACCCGGTCTTACCACTCATATAGGTTGGGTGAAAAAAGGCCAGGGTGTAACCATGATTAATTCTAAAGGATTGGGTGTTCCAATTAAAGCTCAAGCTTGGTCACATTTATGAATAAAAACTCAAAAGTGAATATAGGTGAATTATTGTATCGTCAAGGGATCATTGACGAAGATCAACTAAATCATGCCATAAGTGAACACAAACGAACAGGAATAATGCTTAGTAAAATACTGGTTCGCTTGGGCATGGTTCCTGAAGATGTTTTGACCAATGTTTTGGGTGTCCAAATGCAGTCCACCAATAAGATGCGCATAGGTGAAATGTTGATTGCTCAGGGTTATATCAATGAAACTCAACTAGAAAAAGCACTAGAACAACAAAAAGTCACAGGGCAAAGGCTGGGGAAAACTTTAGTTTCTTTGGGTTACATGCCCGAAGAAAAATTAATTGAAATTCTTTCTTTGCAGTTCGAATTACCCTATGTTTCTTTAAAAAATTTTAGCTTTGATCCCGATATTGTGAATTATCTATCCGAAGATATTTGTCGAAGCTATACAGTCATTCCACTTTTTGTGAATAAGACAGAAAAAGTTTTAACCATTGCCATGTCAGACCCTACTAACATGAGGGTCATAGACATTATTAAATTTAAGTCTCAAATGGCGGTGAATATTGTGATGGCATCCGAAAAAGATGTGATAAATGCCATTGAGTCTTTGTATATAGATGCTTCTGAGTCCGATGAAAGCTTATCCACTTTGTTGAGTGCGTCCGATGACGATTCAGAGCTAGAAACAGTAGAAAGAGATTCTTACAATCAAGAACCAGAACTCACTGACGAAGAAGGCCAACAAGTGGTTAAAATTGTAACCACTCTAGTGCACGAAGCTATTGCTAGGGGAGCCTCTGATATTCATTTGGAACCACAAGAAACTTACTTGAAAATGCGTTATCGTATCGATGGAGATTTGCAAGTTCAGCCTCCAATTCCAGCGAGATTGATGGCTCAAATCTTGTCTAGGATTAAGCTGTTAGCTAAAATGGATATTGCAGAAAAACGAAAACCACTAGATGGCCGGTTCACAGTTCGATACAGAGGGAATGAAGTGGACCTTCGTGTGAGTTCGTTTCCGGTCTCTTTGCGTAAACGAGGTGTTACAGAAAAAATAGTGATGCGTATTTTAGACCCCAATTCAGGGCAGTTTCCCTTAAAGGATATGGGCTTTGACCCCAGAGTTTATAAACAATTTTTGGAGTCTATTAATTTACCTAATGGTATTGTTTTGGTGACAGGTCCTACTGGTTCTGGTAAATCTACCACTCTTTATGCGTCTATTCGCGAGATTTTAGATTCAACCACCAATATTTCGACTATGGAAGATCCTGTGGAGCTTAATATTGATGGAGTCAATCAAGGGCAAATTAATGTAGCTGCAGGTTTTACTTTTGCTGCAGGAATTAGGGCTTTGCTCCGTCAAGACCCCGATGTGATTATGATTGGTGAGATGCGTGACAAAGAAACCGCTTCAATGGCCATTGAGTCTGCTTTGACAGGTCACTTGGTTTTTAGTACGCTTCACACCAATGATGCCGCTGGAGCTTTTCCTCGTTTGTTAGAGATGGGGTTAGAGCCCTTTTTAGTCTCAACGGCTATTAAAGGGGTACTTGCTCAACGCCTTGTGCGACGAATTTGTAAAGAATGCAAAGAACCTGTTGATATTTCAGAAGAACTTCGAGAAGACCTTAAACTCAGTCCCGATATGCAGTTTTATCATGGTAAGGGTTGTTCTAAGTGCGATGGCTCGGGCTACAAAGGTCGTTTGGGTATTTATGAATATTTAGTACCTAATGAAACAGTGAGAGATTTGATTATCAAAAGATCTTCTGGAGATGAGATTAAAAGGGCTGCACTTAAAGAATGCGATCTAATCACACTTCGAATGGATGGCATTCAAAAAGCTTTAGATGGCTTAACCACATTGGAGCAAGCTTTAGCTGCTTCTACAAAGGACGAGTGATGTCTTTTGTATTAGATTCAAGTGTATTAAATAAAGAGTTAAACAAAGAACAATCAGCCGCTGCCCTTCAAACTCAGGGCCCAATGTTAATAATAGCGGGAGCAGGTTCTGGAAAAACTCGAACGATTACTTATAAAATGGCTCATTTGATTTCGGCTCATAGAGTACCCTCGAATTCTATTTTGGCGGTGACATTCACCAATAAGGCGGCCAGAGAAATGAGAGAAAGAATCCATCAAATTTTAGGAGAACGAGTAGAACTCCAATGGATGGGAACTTTTCACTCTATTTGTGTACGGATTTTAAGGACATGTTTAGGCAACCCAGGCATTAGAAATTCGATTCGAACTCCTTTTACAGCTCAGTTTTCTATATACGATGATGATGATCAAAAAAGAGTGATAAGGCAAATACTCAAAGAAGATATGGGTGATTTGTATGATGCAAGTGAACTTCGAAAAGTTCGTGCATTGATTTCAAAGTTTAAAAACTCGGTTCAGAAAGAATACGGTGTAGATTCTTATAAAGTGGTGTTACAAAGCCCTGCAGTGGTGGAACAAAATGCAGAATACGGAGATGCTAAAAAAATAGCTTCTTACTATAAAGCATACCAAAAAAAATTAGCAGAATCGAATGCCATGGATTTCGATGACTTATTGTTTCATACCACAGACATTTTACAAAAAATACCTCCTATAGCCGAACAATTTGCTCGTCGTTTTAAGTATGTGGTGGTCGATGAGTACCAAGACACCAATGATGTTCAGTATGAGCTGTTAAAACTATTAATGAATCCAGAAAAAAATGTGACCGTGGTTGGTGATGACGACCAAAGTATTTATGGATGGCGTGGTGCCAATATCGAAATCATTCGAAATTTTCATAGGGATTTTAGCCCTGTCAAGATTGTGAAACTTGAAGAAAACTATAGATCTACCTCAAATATTGTGCAAGGAGCTGGTTCGGTTATAGCCAACAACGAACGACCTCAAGAAATGAAGAAAGTGGTGTTTTCAAAGCAAGAAAAAGGAGACTTGATTCAAGTGATACACCTTGACGAAGATAGGGGTGAAGCGGAACGCATTGCTAGTACAATTTTTGGTGCAGGAACTTCTATGTATTCAAAAACAGCGATTTTTTATAGAACAAATGCACAGTCAAGAGCCATAGAAAAAGCTTTGAATGACTATAGAATTCCTTGTGTGATTTATGGTGGGACTCGTTTTTGGGATAGAAAAGAGATCAAAGATATTTTAGCGTATTTGCGTGTACTTTCCAACCCTAAAGATGATGCAGCACTGCTTAGAATTGTGAATGTGCCCCCAAGACAAATTGGAGCAGCGAGCATTAGCCGTCTATTAAATAGTGCAGAAGAAGTGGGTCTGTCTTTATGGGAGACTTTGAGTTCACCCATGATAGATTTAGGGCCGGCCTCTTCAAAATTTAAAAGTTTCAGTGATTTAGTGAATAAATGGTTTCAAATGATAGAAGAAGCTGAGACCCCTTTGCCAATACTGGTAGAGCATATTATTGAAGATATAAATTACAAAAGCTTTTTAAAAAAAGAAGACGATGCTACTTCGGACGAAAGAGAGCTAAACTTAGATGAAATGGTTAATGCGATTCGTGAGTTTGATGAAGAAAACCCCGATGCTTCATTAGATGCTTTTTTGCAAGACATTTCTTTACTCACAGATGCAGATAAAAAGGTAGAAGAGGCTACTGAAAAGGTGACCCTTATGACAATGCATATGGCAAAAGGCTTAGAGTTTCATACGGTCCATATCGCAGGTTGCGACGAAGAGCTTTTTCCTTTAATTCGTGTTTCTACAATGATGAACCCAAAAGAAGAACTAAAGCAAATAGAAGAAGAAAGGCGTTTGTTTTATGTGGGCTGCACAAGAGCAGAAAAAAAATTGTTTTTGTACCATACAGAACGCCGTTTCTGGCAAGGCTCCTTTAGAAATTTTGCCCCTTCTCGCTTCCTCGAAGAGATGGACCCCACTGTTGTTCATGTTGAGTTAGAAAATTCATCAGGTTTTTCATTTGAAAATTCTTTTGAAAAAAAATATGGAAATTCAAACTCTAAAACTTTTGATAGAAATCCTAAGGCATTTTCATCTTCAAAAAAAACACCCTCTTTTCAAAGGTCTTTTTCTTATAAACGCCCTGATTCTTTTAGTAAAAAGAAAAATGACACCCAAAGGATTGTTTATAAAAACCCAATAAAAGTAAGTAAACCTAGTCCAGATGAGCCAAGACTTGTCTATGATGAATACAGTGAAATGCCTTTTAAGCCTGGAGTCAAAGTTTTTCATTCTCGATTTAAAACGGGTGTTATTTTAAAAAATTCTGGACAAGGAGAAAATGCTAGGGTAGAAGTTCGTTTTCAAGATGGAGTGGTTCGTACACTTATTTTAAAATTTGCAAGTTTAGAATTAATCCAATAATGCCAAATAGAGATATTTTTTTATCTTTATATCATTGTTTACGGAGGTTTTATGTTAAAAACAGAAGAAGTAGAGCTCTTAGCAAAATCTTCTAAAATAGAAATGTCAACAGCAGAAATACAGAAAGCAAAAGACTACTTAAACCACAGTTTGGCTCAACTAGAGTCTTTGCGTGCCTTAGATTTGACTGCAATAAGACCTACGATAGGCATAGAAAAAGCACCGCCGGTATTGCGTCAAGATAGCCCCAAAGGTTCATTTGTTAAAGCTCAAGTATTTAAAAATGCTCCTCAAGTAGAAAGCGATCATTTTGCTATTCCCAAAGTGATTGGTGGCTAGAGTGTCAGTTGCTTGTGTAATACCTGCACGAATGGAGTCCACGCGATTTCCAAACAAGCCTTTGGCAAAGATTGATGGCAAAGAAATGGTTTTACATACTTTAGAGCGAGCAGCGTTAGCTTCTTGTTTTGATTTAATTGTTTGTGCTACAAACTCCGAAGAGATATATTCTGTGGTTCAAAAACATGGATTTGAAGCGATACTCACTCGTGATCACCCTACTGGAACAGATCGAGTGATAGAAGCCGCACAAAAACTAAACCTAGACTTAGTGGTAAATTTACAAGGAGATGAACCACTTATAGATCTAGATCTATTGAGGGCTGTTGCCAAAAACATTCAATTAGAGCCAACATCTTGGATTACTGCGGCTACTCCTCTTTTAAGAGAGGATTATAACAACACTAATGTAGTGAAAATCCAAGTTCAAAATAATTATGCACAGGACTTCAAAAGGCAAATTTCTTCCAATCCAACAAAATCTTGGTTAGAGCATCGTGGTATTTATGCTTATTCATCGGTAGCTATGCAAGAGTTTTCACACAGCCCTCAAACAAAAGATGAGTTGTTGCGTTCTATTGAGCCTTTGCGTGTTTTGGGAAAACGACCAATTAAAGTGATTTTTAGTCCGAGCACTTCGATGGCGGTGGACACTCCCACCGATTTATTATTAGTAGAAAATGTTTTAAAAAAATCTAAACACAAGATGGTATTACAGTGAATAAACAAAATTTATCTCAAATATATAATGGAAAAACCAAATTCATCGTTGTCACAGGGGGTGTTATTTCTGGTTTAGGCAAGGGAGTTGCAGCTGCTTCTATAGGAGCACTCCTTTCGGATAAATTAAAAGTAGTACCAGTCAAATGTGATGGTTATTTGAATACAGACCCTGGCACCATGAATCCTACGGAACACGGCGAAGTTTATGTGTTAGACGACGGCGGAGAAGTAGATATGGATTTTGGGCACTATGAACGATTTCTAAATGTGGTGGCTAAAAAAGAATGGAGCCTAACGATGGGACGGATTTTTAAGACCATCTTAGACAAAGAAAAGCAAGGGGATTATTTGGGGCATACAGTGCAGTTTATACCTCATGTCACCAATGTGATCAAAGAAAATTTATTCTCTATAGCCAACAAAGAAGATGCAGATATTTTACTTGTAGAAATAGGCGGTACAGTAGGAGACTTAGAAAATCAGTTTTATATAGAAGCTGTGCGTCAACTCTCTCACGAGGTGGGTCAAGAAAATTGTGTTTTTGTACACTTGACCTATATCCCAATCCCTCCAGGAGTGAATGAGCAAAAATCTAAACCCACTCAGATGTCGGTGAGGGATTTAAATGAATTGGGAATTTATCCAGATATTATTATTGGCCGTTGTGAAGAATTTATAAAACCTCATATCAAAGAAAAAATAGGGCTTTTTTGCAATTTACCTGCCTCCAATGTGATATCTGGCGTAGATGTAAAGCATGTGTATGAGGTGCCTTTGGTTTACGATAAAGAAGGTATTCCTGGTATTTTATTAAAAAAATTAAGAATTTATGCACCACCTAAGCTAGACACATGGGCTTGCTTGGTGGATTCATTAAATAAAAATCAAGTGCATCCCCGAAAAGTAATCACAGTGGCTTTGTGTGGTAGAGATCTTAGTTTAGAAGACTCTTATGCAAGTGTGATTGAATCTTTGAATCATGCTTCTGCGCACTTGGATCTAAAAGTAGAAATTCGCTGGGTTGATGTAGAAAAAATGGAGAAACGACCCAACAGCATAGAGAAGATCCTAAAAGGTGTCAATGCAGTGATTGTACCCGGCTCTTCAGGGAAAAAAGGAATGGAAGGGAAAATTTTACTTGTCCGATATGCTAGAGAAAAGAACATACCATTTTTAGGTATTTGCTCTGGAATGCAACTAGCGGTGGTAGAGTTTGCCCGACATGTATGTGGTTTGACAGGGGCTCATACTACAGAGTCAGAAGAAACGCATATTGAACACCCGATTATTATAGGGTCTTGTAGCACTTCTATGCGGCTAGGAGGACACGATGTTCGTCTAAAAGAAGATTCTAAAGCTGTATCTTTGTATCAACAAGAGTTTGTTCGAGAACGATTCCGTCATTGTTTCGATGTGAATTTAGATTATAAAGAGCAATTGGAATCGGCTGGCCTTGTGTTTTCTGGACACTCTTTTGAGCCATCCACCCCTCAGCTAATAGAGTTAAAAAAGCATCCTTATTTTTTAGCATGTCAATTCCATCCAGAATTAAAGTCTTCGCTTTTAAATCCAGCACCTCTTTTTTTAGGTTTACTAAAGGCCGCTGATGAACAAAGCTGAAAAAAAAGTGTTTTTTCTTATCCTTATTTTTCTTGGTATAGGGAGTGTGATTCGTTTTTTACCAGACAAGCCCGTTCCAGTGATGGATGAGTTCCCTGTAGAAGAACAAATGGAGTTTTCGAACTGGGAAGCGAAGCCTTCTCTAAATAAAGAGCTTACTACTAAAAAAAAGCCGACAAAGAATAAGTCAAAAAAAAGTAAAACAGTGAAAAAAGCAAAAATTATTTTACCTATTCACATAAATAAAGCTAGTTTAGAGGAATTGTGTCATTTAAAAGGAGTAGGTCCAAAACTTGCAGAAGCGATAATTTCTTATAGAGAAACTGTTGGAAGCATTAAAAATGAGTCTGATTTGAAAAAAGTGAAAGGAATTGGTGAGAAAAAAGTAAAAAGTATGTTACTTGACATAAATTTTGATTAGTTTTAGTGAAGAAGTTCTTTAATAAATCCTTATAAGTTGTTGAATGTATGAGCGATATGAAATTACAGTTAGGCATAGAAATAGGTGATGCCGCCTTAAAGTTAGCCTTATTTGACCCCGAGGCAAAAAAGGTTTTGAATACGGCATACTTGGCTACAGAGGTTAGTCCTTTGGATGATATCTATACTTTTGAATCCGTTTTACAAGCGTGGCTAGATCAACACGGATATGATTCTATAGACACCATCACATTGACTCTATCTGTTTTTCGAGGGGTCTTCCGTCAAATTTATATACCACCAGAAGCCTCTTCTAACATAAAAGAATATTTAACTTGGAAGTTGAACTTACTAACAGGTCTAAAGCCAGATACTTTTTATTTTGATTATCATGTTTTGCGAGGTGACAAAATTGTTGGCTTCACGGTTGTTTTAATTGCGGTTCGTCGAGTTTGGGTCGATGCTGTTCGAAAAGGTTTTAGAAGTAAGAAAATAAGCCCTCAGATTTTTGAGTTAGATGTTGTTTCGATATTTAATCTTTTAAAACAAGATGGTGTCTTTATAGAGGATGAAGTACAAGCTGTTATCAAAGTGGATGTAGCAGGCGTGGTGCTGATGTTTTTCTCTCAAGACGATATCAAGGCCATTCGCAGTGTTTCTACATTGGAATTGGTTGGTAAATCAAAAGACGATGCATTTAACTTGTTATCGCAACGAATTTTAGAGCAAGTAAACTTAGCTGCCTCTGAAAATGGAGCCCATGTAAAAACATTGACTTTGTGCGGAGAGTTGTTAAACGATCCAAGTTTTTTTGAAATTTTTAAATCAAAGTTTGACTCCTATGAATTGAAACTTTTAGACTTTTTTAATAATATTCGTTTGCCTGTGGACGAAGAAAGTGTTTCTAGTATATTAAGCTGTGTTGGGGCAATTGGGGCTTCGCTTCGTTCCAGTGGAGGTGCATCATGATCCAATTGAATTTAATTGAAGCTGCTTCAAAAACCATTGATTCTGAAAAAAAAGTGAGAACGCCTCGTGTTGCAGTGAAAACAAAAAAATCTAACACTAAGTGGATGTTAAGATTCTCTGTTCTGGCGGCGTTTTTGGTATTTAGCATAGGCTTAGTTAAAATTTTAGGAGTTCCAAAACCATTGCATGGAGTGATTCCTACAAAAGTTCTGGCTATTGTTGGAGTACAAGATCCTGCACAAGATGTGTTCAACATGTCAGCTAAAGGAAAGATAAATCTGTTAGACAAACAATTAGAATCCGAAAAAGCAGTTGAAGCAGCACAAAAAGCTTTGAGTTTAGAAACAGTGATAACGGATTTAAATCCCAGTCTTTTTAATAAAGCTAAGTCAAATAATTATTTTAGCTTCCTTCCCTTAGAACAAATTGCTTATCAAAAAGAAGCTATTGCTCAGTTTTTGGTTTTTATTAATACGGCTACTCCAGATAACATTAGTTTTTCTGATTTAGTTTTTGAAGCTCCTAATTATTATTATATACGGGGTATTGCAGAAACACCAGCTACACAAAGGAGTTTTGTGGATCGATTAAAATCTGTAAGTAAAGCAGTTAAAACTCCTCCTCATGCAGAAAATGCTCCTGTTACGGATATATCAATATTCGGAGAATACAATGTGAACAATGTTAATATAGAGCATTTGAAAAAATTTGTATTGCCCACAGAAGTTCAAGAAGAGCTTAAAACTTTTTTAGCTTTGGACAAACAAAAATCTTTAAAATTCAAAGGTTTAGATAAGGGAATAATAGAAGAGTTTGGAATTTACAAAAAGCATAGCTTTGATGTCACATTAAATACAGATTATGCTGCTTTTATGAGTTTTATTGCCGAACTTCAAAAATCAGAGCTTCGTGTAGGTATTCAAAAACTAAAAATAGAAGCGAGTCAAAGAAATTTAGTTGCTAAAATGCAATTAGTGATGTATGTAGCCTCTTAATGTCCATTCGAATTACAGGCGGTCGATTCAAAGGCCGTTATATAGAGTCTCCTTTTAACAATAGCACTAGACCATCTTCGTCTATGCTTCGAGAAGCTTTGTTTAATATACTGTATAGTGTAGAAGGCTTTTCTGTTTTAGATTTGTATGCAGGCAGTGGTATTATAGGCATAGAGGCTGTGAGTCGAGGTGCCACCAAATTAACGGCCATAGAAAATGATGCCAAACAAATTTCTTTAATTTCTCAAGCTTATCAAAATTTAGGGATCCACGAATCTTGCAAAGCCCTAAAGTCTAATGTGCTTGTTTATACAGAAAGCTTAAAAGAAAACTTTGATTTAATTTATGCAGATCCGCCTTTTACAAAAGATTATCCAGATTTGAGCTTTTTACAAAAACACTTGAGTGACAGAGGTAGCCTTGTGTTAGAATGTCCATCGAGGTCGATTCCACCATGGGGTAAATCCTTAAAACAAAAGCGTTATGGAGAATCCACCCTTTTATTTTTAAGTAAAACTTTGTAATTTGTAATTGCATGAGTAAATCGATTAAAAAAGCAGTGTATGCGGGTTCTTTTGACCCTTTTACCGTTGGGCATCACGATATAGTGAAAAGGGCTCTTCATTTGTTTGATGAGCTGATACTTTTAGTCCTTCCAAATCACTCTAAAAAATCGCTGTTTTCTATAGAAGCTCGTATTCGTATGCTCCAAGCTGTTTTTGGCCAGCAAACCAATATTCGTATAGACACTTATGATTCTCTTACTGTCGATTACTTAAAAAATCACCAAATTCAATTTTTATTGAGAGGGATTCGTTCTGTGGGTGATTTAGAAAAAGAGCAGCATTTATCTTGGAACAATAAAAGTATAAACCCAGAAATCGATACATTTTTTTTGATGAGTGCTCCCGAACATTTAGCTGTGTCTAGTAGCCTGGTGCGAGAGCTGCTTTCTTATCGACACCCTGTGTATTCTTATATCCCTAAATCCATGCAAAAAGCTTTTGATTTAGAATGGAGTCTTTTAAAATGTTAGGTTTAAAACCATTTCGATACCTCCCTAAGCCTGTGCAAATCTTAATACAAATCAATGCAGGTGTTTTTGGTCTTGTTTTGTTTGCCAGTCTATTTAGAATTCCTTTGAATAATCTTATCGTAGGTTACGGTGCGCTTGTTCCGCTATACTTTGAACAGGCTTGGCGGTTTTTGACCTATAATTTTATCCACATTCAGTTTTTTCACTTTTTGTTTAATATGCTAATGCTTTGGATGTTTGGAGATGAAGTCGCCACCCAAATGGGAAATAAACGATTTTTACAACTTTATTTGTTTTCAGGAGTTTTTGCGGGTGTTTTTAGTGTGCCCTTTTATTTGTCTGGGGCACTATCGCCATATGCAAGTATTATAGGTGCGTCTGGTGCTTTAATGGGAATTTTTGTGGCTTATTATAAATTTTTCCCCGAAAGGACGATTTTTTTGTTTATGGTGATCCCTATCAAAATAAAACATGCGATCTGGTTGCTTGTAGCTATTGATATTTTGTTCTCAAGATCAGGTGACTCTGTGGCTCATTTTACTCATTTGGGTGGTGTTTTAGCGGGTTTTATTTACATGTATTTGTATGAAAAGGACTTTCGTTTGGGTTTGAAATTTCGTCCCCGCTCTCCGAAAAGTTCTTCGCCTAAAGTTTTAGAAGGCGAAGTAGCTTATATGGATGCCGATAAACAAATGGATGCTATTTTATCTAAAGTCAGTAGAGAAGGTTTGAATGCTTTGACAGAAGCAGAAAAAGAATACTTACTAAAAGCAGGGAAAAGGGCTCGTCGTCGTCGAGGACTATAAGAGGTAAAAATGAAAAAAGTTTTAGGTTTTGGAGCCGCTTTAGTGGACATCCTTTCTTTGGTGGATGATAGCTGGGTAGAACAATCGGGAAGCCTCAAAGGGGGAATGACGCTAGTAGACGCAGAAAAAAGCAAGTCTTTACAAGCTATGCTAGACACTCCAGAATATGTGCCCGGAGGTTCTGCTTGTAATACTATAGCTGCTCTTTCTAGGTTGGGAGTCTCGTCTTCTTTTTTTTCTAAGGTGGGCAAAGATGATTTAGGGACAATGTTTCAAGATCATTTAAAAAAATCAGGGGTAGAATCTAAACTTTTAAATTCAGAAACTCCAACAGGTGCTGTGGTAGTTGCGGTGAGTCCCGATGCAGAGCGCACCATGTTTACTTATTTGGGTGCTTCAGATGAAATAGACAAAGCCGATTTAAAGCCCGAATTATTTAAGGGTTTTTCGGTGTTTTATGTAGAAGGTTATAGGGCTTTTAATGCCGATGTGTTTAAAAAATCTTTGCTTTTAGCAAAAAATGCTGGACTCAAAACAGTGGTGGATTTTGGATCGTTTGAAGTCATCCATGCGTGTCGATCTTTATTTGATAATTTGTTTTCTGAAAATTTAATTGATATTATCTTGGCAAATGAAGAAGAAGCCTATGCTTATACTCAAAAAAAAGAAATAGAAGCACTTCATGTTTTAAGGGATAAAGTCAATGAAATAGCGGTGGTGAAACTTGGTAGCCAAGGCTCACTCATTGCCTCAAAAACAGATTTTCAAAAAGCCAGTGCGTTGCAAGTCAAAGCCATAGACACCACTGGAGCAGGGGATTTTTGGGCAGCTGGATTCCTTTTGGCTTACCTTTGCGAAAAGCCTCTCCTGACTTGCGGAGAATGGGGGAGTCGAGTGGCAGCAGAAGTGGTGCAAGTGATGGGGCCACAAATCTCAGAAGACACTTGGGAGAAACTAAAAAAAGAAATCTCTTGTAGATGAGATTTCACGAAGCATTCAAAGCTCAATGATGTATAGAACACAATAGCTTTCAATGTTTCGTTTATTCTCTGTATAAGCTTTGCGAAATGATGGCTCCAAAACATTTCACTTATTTTTTAATTATTATATCTTTTTTTATACCTCTCGGGATTGAATTTTATTCGTAAATCTTTACATTTACAGGGATTTCTTTTTGGATGAGTTGGGCTATGTGCTCCATAAATTCTTTGGGTACAGATAAGACATTGGGCCTTGCGGTTTGCCTGACGACGGTATAGAGTTGCACTCCTAAAAAGTTTTTGGGGTTTTTAAAGTAAATGTTTTGGACTCTGTTGATGTAGAGATCGATTTCTGTAGAAGATGGAAGCTCTCCGTTGTAAGAACACCACATGCTTTGTATTCTTATGGGAAATTGAAGGATAGCTTCTTCGATGTTTTTTTGTATGTGTTTTAAGTGGTAGGGGCTAATGTTGATTTTTTGGAACCATTCTTCTGATCCTGCATCTAATTTGGCCCAAATCTCTCCATTTTTTTGAGTTAAATAGCGAAGCCCTTCTTGAACTCTTTTTTGGTTTAAAAGCGTGGAGTTTGTGATGAGGGTTAATTTTAGATTGTATTGACTATAGTTTTCTTGTACTTCTAAAAGCATTTTACAGACGGCTGTGAACTCTTTTATCATGGTAGGTTCACCGTCACCAGAGAGGGCTATATCTTTGATTTGTCTTTTAGAGGCATCGATTTGAGAGAAGTTTGTGAACGAAGCCAGTCCATTGCTTTCATATTCACCGATGATGAGTTTCAGTTCTTTTTGAATAGCGGCGATATCGACTCTTTGTGGAGGGCCAGGAATTTTTCTATCCACTTGGCAATAGACGCAATCAAAAGAGCATATCTTATCTAAATTCAGGTTGATTCCAATAGATAAGCCTTCGGCTCGCCTGCTAATGACTGGATAGACCCAAATGTTATTTTCCCAGAGTCTGGAGTGATCGCTCCAAGCGTCTTTTAAAGGTTTTGAATCTTCCATTAGGACTCCTTTATGTGACCGCATAATTCGCAGGTCCATCGATAGCTATTGTCTGGATTGACCACTAGAATGCCTTTGCAGTTTTCTACTGGGCAAGGCAATTCACCGATTTCTAATTCTCTATAAGTTTCTTTGTTTTGCATTTGAAATCCTATATCAATATAAATTATTTTCTAAACATTGTTTTTCTACAAAAGGGTTTCTATCCCCTTGGATTTGAAAAATTCGTTCGTCTCGAAGGCATTCTTTAGCTGTGACTGGATACATTTTATCCCATGCTTCAAACAATCGACGGTCTTGATTGGATAGTCGTATTCCATATGTTTTTTCCATGTAAAAGTGCACTCGAGCTATAAGGCCTCGAACTTCTTTTCTGGGTTGTATTTTTTTTAATTTAAAATCAACCACCGTTTCGCAAGAGCCATACATTAGAGTAGGTTCATTGCTCCATTGTGAAAACATAAAGTTCCCTCTATCGCCATTTATTTCACCGATGGCAGGGTATAAATTGTGCAAGTCTCCTTCCATTAGATCAAATTTTTCGTCTTTATTAGAACAGTTTTTTCGCCCGCCTTCTCGCCAACACTCTAAGAAGTGCCCCATATTATGAGCAGTGACGATATGCTCCCATTCAATACGGTTGGCTCTTACAAAGCTTTTGCGACGAGGGTTGTTTCTGGGTTTAAAGTCACAGGACTCAAAATTAATATGTTTTTTGTCGAAATACTCGCAGCCACAATAAATGGTCTCTCTCAGTTCTCCATGGTATATTTTTTCCATTTGCCTAGATGCCCCTCTATAGTTGTAGTGCTTTGTGTTTTGAGCCAAAATAGGACTATTCAAAAGTAAAAGCGTCACAAAGACTATAAAGACAAATAGGACTGTGATTCGTTTTGATGCAATCGTCTTAAATTTATTAATCATATGAATCTATAAAATGTAAAAATGAAAAATAGAGTGAATGGTTTAGAAAGGTGGCAAGTTGTTTATGATGGATTTAAAATACGATCAATGGCTTGAAGTTCTTCTGCAGAAAAGTCTAGGTTTTGAAGGCTCCCTATAGCGTCTTGGATTTGAGACACATGGCTGGCTCCAATCAATACAGAACTGACTGCGTCTAATCGTAAATTAAAAGCGAGAGCCATTTGAGAGAGTTTTTGATTTCGATTTTTGGCTATTTGATGGAGTTGAGTCACTTTTTGCATGGACTCTTCAACTTGATTTTCTGTTAAAAAGATGCTTTTTTTTACTCGAGAATCTTTGGGGATTCCATTCAAATAACGATCCGTTAACAAGCCCTGTGCCAAAGGAGAAAATGTGATACAGCCTATTTTATTTTGGATTAAAACACGGTGTAACTCTCCTTCTAAGGATCGATTGAACATGTTGTATTGCGGTTGGTGTATAAGGCAGGGAGTCCCCATGGATTTTAACAAGTCATATGCTTGTTGAGTGCTAGGAGCGTCATAGCTAGAAATCCCTACATACAGGGCACGCCCACTACGGACAATATAGTCCAAAGCTTGCATAGTTTCTTCTAATGGAGTTTCTGGGTCTCGGCGGTGGTGATAAAAAATATCCACATATTCTAAACCCATTCGCTTTAAACTTTGGTCCAGACTAGCGATTAAATACTTTCGACTCCCAAAGTCTCCATAAGGGCCAGGCCACATTTGCCAGCCTGCTTTAGTGGCGATGGTGATTTCGTCTCTAAAGGGGAGCAGGTCTTTTTTTAAAATCTCTCCAAATACACTTTCGGCACTGCCAGGAGGAGGCCCATAGTTGTTGGCTAAATCAAAATGGCAAATTCCATGATCAAAGGCATAGAGCGTTTTTTCTTTGGAGCTTTCGAGGCTTTCTTTTGCACCAAAATTATGCCAAAATCCAAGAGAGATGGCGGGGAGTTTTAGCCCACTGTTTCCGACTCGGCGGTAGAGCATGGTGTTGTATCGATCAGGGTTTGGAGAATAAATCACAGGGCCTCTTTGGTTTGCTTTTATAAATTTATAAAATTGATGCAGAAGAATTTAAAAAATAAAAGAATTCAAGCCAAGCGAAGGACTTATCTTTGAGTTTATTTTAGCCAGGCGTGTGTGAGACTTCATAAAAATTAAAAATATCCAGCGATGGATGTGTTTGAACTTGTTTAATTGCTAAATTTTGAAGGTTCAGCTCGAGGAATTTATGCAAGGAATTCGTTTTTTACAAGATGCTTTGGTTTTTGGAATGAAACCCGGTCTAGAAAACATGAAAAAATTGTGCACTCACTTTGGAAATCCAGAGCAAAGTTTTAAAAGTATTCATGTGATTGGCACCAATGGCAAAGGTTCTACGGCTTTTTATTTGAGTGAAGTTTTAGAAGCGCATGGCAAAAAAACGGGCTTTTTCTCTAGCCCTCATTTGGTGAGTTTGCAAGAACGAATTCGAGTGAGTGGGGTATTTATTTCAAAGGAAGATTTAGAGTTTTATTTAAAAAAAATCCAGCAAGCTTCTAAAATAGAAAAGATTTCGCCTACTTTTTTTGAGATTCTAAGCATGCTCACTTTGCTGTATTTTAGAGATCAAAAAGTGGAGTATGCCGTGCTTGAGGCGGGGCTTGGAGGGCGTTTGGATAGCACTGCTATCGCCAAAGGGGCCCATTTGATTTTGACGAGTGTGGGGCTAGACCATACAGAAATTCTAGGAAATTCTAAAGAGCAGATACTCAAAGAAAAGCTCGCTATTGGCAAAAAGGGATCGGTGCTAGTGAGGCACAATTTGGGGACTTCATTAGAAAACCATGCAAAAGTTATAGAGACTTCTTTTGGTTTTAATACTCAGATCGTTTTGACAGATACTACACTGAAATTAGAAAATCTAGGCAAACATTATCAAGAAAATGCAAGTCTATCTTTGGCGATGGCAAAAATTTTACTTGAAAATGAATACTCACATTCACTGGCTTTAAAATCTTTATCTCAATCTGCTTGGCTGGGGCGTATGCAAGTGCTAAAAAACAAAGAAAAAAAACTCTGTTTTATTTTAGATGGAGCCCATAATCCCGCGGCTCTCCATCGATTAATTCAAAGCCTTCAAGAGAATTTTCCCCATCAAAAATTTCCATGCCTTTTCGCTGCAGTTCAAGATAAAGATGTACAATCCATGTTTGTGGAATTAAAGGCTTTTGTTTCTGATTGGTTTTTAACAAAAACAGATTACAATCGATTCATTGAGATAGAAAATTTAAAAGATATTCTAGAAACTCAAGAATTAAAAGCTTCTTTAAGTGGTGAGCTTTCTAAAGAGTTTTTAGAAGATTGTCAAAATTTGTCACAAGATAAACCTATTTTAGTGGTGGGTTCTCTTTATTTGGTTGGGGCTGTTTTGAACCTTTTAAAAGACGATTACGAATCCCTTTTGCCTCTGAAAAATCTAGAGGCTTTTTCAAATGAAACTCGATAAACTTTTATGCTAATGCCTTTTTAAGTTTTTCTGTGATAGCTTCTACATTAGTATAAGCACACAATGGCAAACTGAGGACTTCTTGGCATGCTTGGAGTGTGTTTTTGTTTTCGGGATTTTGGAGGAGATCACTAAAGCAAGCTTGATGACTCAAAGCAATAGGGTAATAAATTTGATAGGGGATTTCTGCTTTTTCTAGGACTTTTATAAATTGATCTCGACTAGAAACTCGTAGTGTGTATTGAGCGTAGCTAGAAGTGTTGTATTCTTTGATCGCTGGAGCGGTGATAAAATCATAGTCTTTAAAAAATTGATTGTAGTGCTCGACCTTGCTTTTTCTGAGTAAAAGTTCTTCTTGAAAGTATTGAAGTTTAACTTGCAAAATAGCCGCTTGTAAACTATCTAGGCGACTGTTTATTCCAATGTATTTGTGTTTGTAGCGTTCAGTAGAACCATGATTTGCCATAGCTCGTATAAAATCAGCATGGAACTTCGATTTACAAAAAACTGCACCTCCATCGCCATAAATGGATAGTGTTTTGGTTGGGTAAAAACTGGTAATGGAGATAGAAGCTAAATTGCAAGAATAAATGTTTCTTTGTTGAGCTCCAAAACTTTGAGCGGCATCTTCAATCATCCAAAGTCCATGTTTTTCTGCAATCAAAGAGAGAGCCTCGTAGTCAGCACACTGACCAAATAGATTCACCGCTATAATTCCTTTTGTCTTGGGGCCAATCCAAGATTCAAGGCTGTGAGTGTCTATTAAAAAGTATTCGTCAATATCACAAAAAATGGGTTCTCCCCCCAAAAAACGGACCGTTTCGGCAGGTGCAATAAAAGAAAAATCCGGCACTATCACTTGGTCTCCTGGTTTTAATCCAAAAGCCTTGAGGGCAAGCATTAGAGCGTCTGTTCCACTGCCACAAGTGACAACATAAGGAGATTGAGTGTAACTAGAAAGTTCCTTTTCTAAACTTTGTACCATAGAACCCCCAATATATTCTCCAGATAGGAGTACTTTTTGGATGCTTTCTTCCATTTCTTTTTGGTGTTTTTGATAAGAACTCGCTAAATCGATAAAGGCTTTCATAGACTTGTAATTTATAAAAAAAACATCCATTAATCTAGTTTGTGCTGTTTTATTTTTCTTTATAGAAAGATTGTGTCTTGTTATTTTATTGGAGTTGCATTTGAATTTTAATGTGGTTATCTTTATTAGGTCTTATAATCGAGGTTTTATGTTGAGTCAAAACGAACCCTTGCGTTTGGGAAGCTTGTTTTTTGTGGCTTTAGTGGTGTCTTTGAGTGTGCATGAGTTTTTTCACGCTTTGGTGGCACTCTTTTGCGGAGACTCTACGGCAAAAGAAAGGGGGCGATTGACTTTGAATCCTTTAGCTCATTTAGATCCTTTTGGAACTGTGATGCTTGCTATTTTAGCTTTTCAAGGGATGGGGATTGGCTGGGCAAAGCCGGTCCCGGTGGACACTTATGCCCTTCGCAAAAATCGAATGATAGGTCTTGTGGCTTTGGCTGGCCCTTTATCTAATTTATTAATGGCCTTGCTAGCTTTTCAAGTTTTAATCTTAGTCCAAGCTTTTTTGTTCTCAAATTTTTCCGTTCCTTTTGTCATAGAAGCTTTAATTGTGGACTTTCTAAATGTTTTTATTCGAGTGAATATAGCCCTCAGTGCTTTTAACTTGTTGCCTATTTACCCCTTAGATGGTGCAAAAGTTTTATCCTCTTTACTTCCAGCCGAGTGGAGTCGAATGGTGGACTCCTTTTTTAT
>JAAYJH010000029.1 GCA_012523035.1 Fibrobacter sp. | reverse complement strand
GAAGAGGAGGATGAGCTTCTAATAACAGACGAAGAAGAAGGGGGCGGCTGTCCGTTGCAAGTGTTCAAGTTACTATTCGAGCCAGCAAAACTATTAAATTCAGTGGATGGTTCTTTGATAGTAATGGCAATGACACCGTCTTGAATGCGAGAATTTAAATTAGAAACATTCATCCACTCTTGATAGTCATTAGTAGGGCCACCGCCTACACCATAGCCGTCGTCGGCGATGATCTTTTTGCCAAGCCAAGAGTGTACATTGGCCCAGGTTACATTATTATTGTTATCGTTTCGAATTCGGGCTTGGTTCCCTTGGGTCCTTCCACCAGAGGTGAAGGCGTAATTGATTTTACTTTTATCAAAAAGATTGTACCAAGTTTTTAAATCATCGTTTAGCCATGGGGATATATCCACGCCAATTTGTGCATTAGGAAGGTATTGTTTAATAGTAGAGACAATATCGTTAAAATATTTTCCTGCTAAATCTGCATCTGGTATACCTCCACCGTTTTGATTGTAATGAGATTTAGCACTTCCAGTGACAGAATATTGAATGTAATCGGGTTCAATGAGCCAAATAGTTTTTTTGGAGCTTCCATAGTCTTGAGCGATGCCTTGGGCATAGGTTTTGTATCGAGATAGAATATCATTCCATTTGTTCCTAATTAGATTCGCCCCGTCGGTGCAGTGGTTTGGGGTTCCCACATCACAGTCTTCCAAGCCGTTATCTTTTCCATATTCGGCAATCACATAAGCATAAAATACTGGTGTCAATGAATGCTTTTTAGCCTCTTCAATCATTTTGCCTTCCCAATATTCATTGTAAAAATCATTGTCTCCAAGCCATATAGCCACATGATTCAAATTGTTAAGGGAGGCTCCACTTTTCCATTCTCGACCATAGTTAAAGGAGCAATCATTAAACTCAGCAAAGGCCAAGCTTTGAATGAAGAAGAAGACAAGCAGTATTTTTGTGCGCATAAAAAACCTTGTGATAAAAAAGTACAACTTTTAAAAACCCAATCACTCTAGTTATAATGCTCTAAACATATTTAATCTAGGAAACCGCTACTATTAATCTAGTTATTATTAGAAAAAAACAAAGTAAAAAATGACTTTACAAATCAAACAAGAGTGATAGTGCATTAAAAAATTTAACCCTATCATCAAAAAAACACACTCAAAAGGAATCGGTGGATCTCAATACTTTTAAGTTTAGAAAAAGACATTTATATTATAATTTTCTAAAAGTCCAGTTAGTATTTCCTTATTGTGCTTTGAATTCAAGAATAATGGATTCTATATAATCACTTGTGAAAACTTTAAGAACTTGCGAATTTAAGTGAGTCATCTGATTTAGAAAAGATTATCTAAAAGTATGCTCTGGAGCCAATTGAGAAACACTTTTTTTCAGCACTACAAAAAAATCACTCTAAATAAGTGTAGCCATACAAGCCAGAACGATAAATGTTTAAAAACTCCTTGCCTTCTTGAAGGGAGATTTTGCCTTCTTTAACAGAACGGGTGACCCAGTTTTCCATGGTTCTAACCAAGGCTTTGTCGCTATAATTTACATATTCTAGCACATCTTCGACGGATTCTCCATCGATGATTTTTTCGATTTTATACGAGTCTCCATCGCAAACAATGTGTACAGCGTTGGTATCTCCAAAAAGATTGTGTAAATCTCCTAAAATCTCTTGATAAGCCCCCACCAAATAAACAGCAATAAAATAAGGATCTTCTTTTTTAAGAGGATGTAAAGCTAAAGTGCGAGTCATTTCTCCGTTTCTGACAAACATATCGATTTTGCCATCAGAGTCACAAGAAATGTCTTGTATAGTCGCTTCAATAGTGGGCTCTTCGTTGAGTCGTTGGATGGGCATAATAGGAAAAACTTGGTCGATGGCCCAGCTGTCTGGAAGACTTTGGAATAAAGAAAAGTTCCCAAAGTATTTTTCGGCCAGCAATCGTGTCAAGCTATGTAGTTCATAAGGGGGGTGTCTTAAATTTTGAGACAAGCGTTCTACAGCTTGAGCGATGCTCCAAAATAACCGTTCTGCCATGGCCCTAGTTTCTAAATCGACTGTTCCAAGTTTGAATCCATTTAAGGCATCGTCATTGAGTTGGATGGCATCGTGCCAAAATTCTAATAAGTTTTTTAAACTCAGGTTTTTGAAAATATTATACAAGTCTCTCACTATTTCAGGAGATTCTTCGGGTATTTCGTGGATTTCTTCGTTAAAAAAAGCAGGAGCAGCAGTTTCAAGCACATTAAAAATCAAAATAGAGTGGTGTGCCGTTAGAGCACGCCCTGATTCAGCAATCACATTGGGGTGAGGTGTATCATTTTTATCACAGGCTTCTGCCATAGAATAGATAACATCGTTAGCGTACTCTTGGATAGAGTAATTTACAGAACTAGCGTTATAACTTCTGGTGCCGTCGTAATCCACTCCAAGCCCGCCCCCTACATCGACAAACTCCAAGTTTTTGCAGGTTGTTTTCAATTGAACATAAAACTGGGCAGCTTCTCTTAAGCCTGATTTTATTTTACGAATATTGGTGATTTGACTCCCTAAATGAAAGTGAATTAGCTTAAAACAATCGCACATTTCTTCTTTTTTAATGTACTCGACTGCCTCTAAAAGATCAGAGCTATTGAGTCCAAATTTACTATGATAACCTCCTGATTCCTCCCACTTTCCTGAACCATTGCTGGCTAGTTTGATACGAACTCCTATATTAGGTCTCACTCCGATTCGCCTAGAAAGCTCGACAACCAAGTGGAGTTCATTCATTTTTTCGACCACAATAAACACTTTTTTTCCCATTTTTTGAGCTAACAAAGCAAGTTCAATAAAATCTTCGTCTTTGTAGCCGTTGCAAATGATCAAGGCTTCTGGATTGTCCATATTCGCTAGCACAGCATGTAATTCGGGTTTTGAACCTGCTTCTAAACCAATATTAAATTTTTTACCGTGACGCACCACTTCTTCTAGAACCGCTTTTTGCTGGTTGACTTTAATGGGAAACACATTAAAATAGCTTCCTTTAAAGTCATAAGAATGGATAGATTTGGTGAAACATTCGTTTATTTTTTCAATACGATTGTCTAAAATATCTGGAAATCGAAGTAGCATGGGGGTAGCGACATCGCGTATAGCAAGTTCTTGCACTAGCTCATTCAAATCGATTGTTGGACCTTTTGATTTGAGTGGACTTACAGTGGCATTCCCCTTTTCATTGATATCAAAATAGTTGATGCCCCAACCACGGATGTTATAAAGGTCTTTAGAATCATCAATACGCCATTTTCTCATTTTTTACCGCTTGAAAAAGAGTGAATGTTCTCAGATTTGCCTTGAAGAAATTTCAATAAAACTTCTTTTGCAACCATAGCTATAGATTTGTAAATCGAGGAATTGATTTAGTAAAATCCTCTTCAAATTAGCTAAATTTTAAAAAATTAAAAGGTACTTACTACAGTCTATAGATTAAGATTTGTTTAATTGAATAATAAAGCTTGAATTTCGGGAAAAACAAAACAAAACAGATCTTGTAAGATATAATTTATGTCTTTAAAAGAAAAAGACTCTTCTAAGTAAAGGAGGGAACTTAGAAGAGTCAGGGAGTGTTTGGGTATGAATCAAATTAGATAATAATTAAACAGAAAACCAGGTCTTTATGTTGTTATTGTATACTTGAGTAAACAGTATTTACCAATACAGAGATAAAGATAAACTGGTTCTATAGGCTTCTATAAAAAATGTTTTTGAAATAAAAGATTCGAAATAACAAAGGAATGAAAAATGATTGTTTGGTTTATATTCACTGGTTTGTCTCCATGAAATCTTTTTAGTGTTATTTTGCTCTGGGAGGATAAATTCGTTTTTAAATAAAACTCCTTTTTCTGGATGCATTGAAAACCCTAAAATAATTTGTGGTCGGTGCTTTAATTCGTACCAATCAGGAGCCATCAATCGCATTTTTAAGATACTTTTAAATGTTTTAAAGTGTGTTTTTTGTGCTTTCAAACGAATAAGTGGTTTTTCGCATTTGTTTTTAACTTCCCTACATTGCAAAGCCCCCTCTACAATAGCTTCATTAAAATACATAGTGAGAGCCCCTTGGAGCGAAGTGAAGTGTTCTTTAGATTCAACATCTAAACGCCATTTTTCTTGGAATGAAAACTTAAAAATAGACAAGAAAAAATCTTGGTTTTGTGCAGACCAAAAAGAAGATTGAGCGATACTTTTGGGGAGTTTTAGAGGCCATTCTTGCGGTGCTTGTTCTAGAATATAAAAATCTGCATTCCAAGCCCAATTTGTATTTTTTTGTTTGCTTTGTTTTAACCTAAAACGCACCAAAGGAGACTTTTGAAAAAAATCATAAAATAAAATCGCATCTAAAACTTTATGTTGGTATCGAAAAAGAATAAAGTGTTTATTTTCATTACGATAAGATTGAAAATAAAAGTGGCTCTCTTTTTTTGCTAATTGTACTTGAAAACTCAAGTTTTGATCAAAACCTAAAAATGCAGCTATAGAGTTTTTATGGATATAATACCTTCCAAAGTAGCCTTTCTGTTTTTGTAGAGGCAAACCAGCCTTAAAGTAACTATAGCTAATATCACCCAAAACAGCTCGATTTTGCTTTCTTTTATAGGTGATAGCAAAGGAAGTGTCGGAGTAAAGGTCCATTTGAAAGGGTTGATAAAACATTTTTAAGTGAAACTTTTGATTTTGCAAATGAGCGGTGGAGTCAATATCACTTTTCCAATGGAACTCTGCATATTGAGTCCGATATTTTTTTTCTTTTGCCTGAGCAGCACACTTTTGATTGAGATAGGCCAGTTGAAGATCACAAAAACTTTCTGTGTCTTCTTTACTAATAGCCTCTAAAAAATCTTCGAGTTCTTCATAAGAAATTAAACCGTCATCCCACCACCAAAAAACTTCTTCTGTACTTGGAAGGCCAAATAAAAATTGAGTGCTTAATAAAAAAAACAAGGATACATATCGCATATATCCTTATAAACGAAAAGGGGGCTTAAAGTTTTATAAAATTAAAAATTAAAAAGAAGTCCAAAACGCATTTGTCCGTCTCTAACACCATCGTTATTACCGACATCTTTAATGGTTGCAAAGTTAAACTGCAAAACATCGGAGAGCATAAATCCAAAACCCAAATCCATTTCTTGTCTTTTACCAGTACGGTCATAGAGGTAGCCCATTCGGAGAGCAACCGTATTAGCATAGGTGTATTCGGCACCCAAATTAAAAACGCCTTGCAACAATGAGTTCTTAGCGGCAGTAAAACCGTGACCCCCTAGTTCTGGCTTCACTATAGATTTCCAAGAAGAGATGTAAAACGGCTCTGGCTGACCTTTTTCATTGTCAAACACTGCTTCTCGATTATAATCGGCGGCAACCAATAGACGATGGTCCACAGAAGACAATATCTCGTAAGCAAGCCCCAAACGCCATGTCAAAGGGATAGGGTCTTCTATAGATTTATCTACATAATACACGCTAGGCCCTATGTTGGCAAGGATGGCGGCAAAGTTCAAACGCTTGATAAAAAGATCTTTTTTTAATAAACCCACATCAAAGGCGTATCCAAAAGTGGTCGCTTCTTCACCTGCAGAGCCAGAGCTAAGGTCAGAATAAAAAAGTTTAACATTCACCCCTAAAGCCCAGCGATTGATTAATTGTGTCCCATAGCTTAAGCCACCCACGATTTCGGAACTATTATAAGCCACCAGCTCATCGCTAGAAAACTCATCAGAAACAAGGGTAGAGCCAAAAGAAATAAAATTAACGAAAAAGCCCAAAGTACCCCATTCTGCCAATGGAACTGTCATAGAAGCAAATAAATGATAAAGGTCTGGGATATTTAAAATCGGCAAAAGTTTTTCGTAAAAAAAGCTCACTTGATAATCGGCATCTTTGTATTGCTCTACACCGTTGTTAGTGCTAAACCAAACATCGTTCCCTTGCGGCAATACCGTCCAAACTTGGTTGCTAGAAAGTCCATTTCCAGAGTGATAGTGGTGCCAATCTTCTTTACTGGTATTTTCTTTTTCTCCAACTTCTCTTTCGAGTTCTGCCTTTTTACCACTTGCTGTGGCATAATCAGGTAAGTGTCTCCAAACTCCTTTTTGAGTTGCAATCCAAATGGCTCCCTTTTTATCTACAGAAACATCGTGCACCACATTATGATCGAATTGGATTTGTTCCCATTTTCTTAAATTAAAATGAGAAAGCCCACTTTTGTGCACAGCCCAAACATGACCAGAACTATCTACGGCCAGTTTTTTAGGTTCAAGATCAATAATACCATCTTCTTCTGTAAAAAGACTCCATCGGTCTTTGTCTTGGGGGTTTTTCTTAGGAATCAGCCTAGCGATTCCCGCTTCTTTAACCGCCACAAATAATTCTTTACGCATTTCGGACCACACCACAGATTCAATTTTTTGACTAGGGAGCACCACTCCTTTTTGCTCAAAGCGACCATTTCGGTACAAAAAAAGACCATCATCAGTACCGATCCACAAGCTAGCTCCTTGATTGTCTAAGGCAGTAATTCTTTTGGCTCCAAATTCAGACTCAAAAGACTTCCAAGTTTTACCATCAAAACGAAACAAGCCTTTGGGTGTACCTACCCAAAGTTTTTCTGTTCTGGATTCATAGAGTAAAGCAGTCACTGTATCTTTTAAATACAAGTTCCATGGGATTCGAACCTCGACCAAATGCTTTTCATTTTCATCAGCATTATTGTATTTTTTAACTTGTCTAGTATATTCATCTAAGCCTCTTTCGGAACCAACAAAAACTCGCACCACATCACGGATTTTGGTGTTGCCCTCTAAAAGCACGGAATGGTATTCCACCCAACGATCTCCATTAAAGTGAAGCACACCTTCATTAGTTCCTGCCCAAAGTTCGCTTTTAGCAAAAAAACCAGGCCTAGTACGAGCAGCCAAAGCAGTAAAAAAAGGACCAGATTTAGAAGGCTTATAATAAGAAGTGAGCCATTCATCGGCAAGTGGTCCAAAAGCAAGTCCAGCAGGGTTATAATAAAGACTCGCTGCATCGTCTGCAACGGCGGCCCCCGTTTCACCCATACCAAGTTGTCTGGCTCCTATAGGCATCTCTAGTGTGATGATTGCAGAACCTTTGGCCCACAACAAGCTTGTCAGTAAAAATAAAATAAAAAGAGTTGATTTACGCAATGTTTCTCCAATCGGGGACTTTGTAAACCCCATTTACAGGAATCACAGGCTTCCATCCCGCTTTACCAGGATTTTCCCAAGGAAATTTTGGAACCAATTTACAATCACAACCCAAAACAAAGGGTGGTAAAATTTCGGGGTGGTTGCGGATTTGTTCTCGAGTAATATAGTTATCTTTATTGATAAAAGAACAAAATTTCTGGCATTTTTCACCTGGAACCACTCGATAGGTCACAGTGCCATTTTGGTCTCCTTCGTCTACAGTTTTGATGGTTTCGTTCAATGAATGTGTCCAAGTCTCTATTAGACTTTGTGAGTTTTTATCATCAATGTTTTGTGAAGAAAGCCAGTTTTTAATTTCATTTATAGACGGTTTCACAGACTTCAAAGATTCTTTGGCGGGTTTTACCAATACAGCGTATTGACCAGATATATCGATTTGTTGTGTGATTTGTTCTTTTTCGTCGGCAGAATTTATAATAATATACGCACCAATTGCAACTAATGCAATCGACAAAAGAAGAATCAATATAATTATCAAAATCACAGAAAGATCCATTTAAATTTCCTAAAGCTTTACTTTATAAACTAGTATTTTCTAATTTAGAAGATAGGAGATTTTATGTCAAAGTTGTTTTTTTTCTACTTCTTTTTGCTTTTTAACGCTTTATGGGCGTTTTCTTACAAATCTGTAACCCTCAAAGAGGGGGTGGGAGAGCCTGTCAAATCAGGACAACTCATCCAAGTTCATTTTAAAGGTTGGCTCAGTGACAGCACACTTTTTGATGATTCTTACGAAAGGAACGAGCCTTTAGAGTTTTTACTCGGGGCTGGTCAGGTGATCCAAGGTTGGGACAAAGGGATTGTGGGTATGAAACTCGGCGAAATCCGAAGCTTATCGATCCCGTATCAACTGGCATATGGAGATCGCTCTATGGGGCCTATTCCGCCTCAATCGGATTTATTTTTTGAAGTCGAACTGGTGAATGCAGAACAAATACTCAGCCCAGATGAGTTTTTAACAAAAGAAGTCTCATGGAAACTTTTAAGTCCTGGCGTTTGGGTTTACGACGAGACTGTGGGTTCTGGACCTTTGAGTGAAGTAGGCAAACGCCTCCGGTTACACCATACCGGATGGCTTGTAGGGGGCTCTAAATTCAACAGCTCTAAAGACCAAGGAAAACCAATGGAAGTCATTTTGGGCAGTGGCAAGCTCATCAAAGGTTTAGAAATAGGTTTAAACAAAGTGCCGTCGGGCAGCATTCGGTGGTTAAAAGTGGCTCCATCCATGGCCTATGGTTCGACTCCACTCAGTCGTATCCCTCCAAACTCTACACTCCTGTTCAAAGTTCACTTGCTCTCTGTAGAAAGTGACGAAATGATAGCCGAAAGCATGGACTTTTTCCCTGACACCTCCAGTCTCCAATTTCAAAAAGGGGCCGAAGGGCTTCGATACAGCATCCTTAAAGAAGGAGAAGGGGAACCCGCCAAAGTCGGAGAAAGCGTGCGAGTCCATTACACGGGTTGGCTTTTAGATGGCACCAAGTTTGACAGTTCCAAGGACCGAGCACAAGTCTTTGAGTTTCCATTGGGAGCTTCGAAGGTCATTCGCGGTTGGGATCTTGGGGTCGAAGGCATGCTCCCCGGAGAAAAACGAGTTTTACTTTTGTCTCCAGGCTTAGCTTATGGCAGCAGTGGGGCAGGACCCATCCCTCCAGATGCCAATCTCATATTTACAATTGAATACCTAGGGAATTGATTTTTTTTTGATTGAAGTTTCAGAAGCGCCTGGCTTTTAAAAAAAATAGAACATTATTTTTAACTGTTAGGGCTTAAAAAAGAAAGGAAGTCATTCGATTTCAGAAGTTTTCGAGCTTATTTTAACTTTTCATTTTTTGATTTCAATAAAGTTTTACAGCTTTTGACGAAGCGTGAGGCATGCGAAGGGTGCTAGCTAGAGCTAGCAGTGCTAAAAGCACCGACCAGAGGGTAGCCCGTAGCACGCCGACTCTGCTTTTGTTTATTTATGGAGTCAAAAGCAGAGGCACGCCCCATAAAATAGTGGATTTATAGACAGGATTTAGAAATCCAAACATTTGAACAGCTAAATTGAATGGAGATAAAAGAGTCGTTGAGGCTAGATTATTCTTTTTAAAGTTTAAACTTCAACAGGCACTTCACTTAATTTGTGTGATATTTTAAATGGAAGTTTCATTCACTCGACATATAGATAATGAAAATACCGTAGAAACTTGGTAAAATTAGAAGATAAGTCTCAAAGTATTATTTTTTTTTGTATTTTATTCTATTGAGGATTTGTGCTTTATTTTCAATTTGCTTTTTATAAGCTGATTTTATAATTTTGAGTGTATTCATGAATAAACTTTTTTCTTTTGCGTTATTGTTGTGCTTCGCTGTTTCTTTTGGAGCGGTGGATACGATTGCGGTCGATGTGAGTGTATCGGTGTTTAAAACATTGCCCATAGGTCTTGTCCCCTTTGAAGAACCTAATGGAGAGCCCTTACATTGGCCCGAAGAACGACCCCACGAAGTGGCAAAAAGAGATTTTAATTTATCCGGTCGCTTTGAAGTTGTTCAAGCTCCTAAGTTTGACATTTTAAAGTTTAGTCGTGCTCAAGCTAAGTTTTATATGACAGGCAAGGTCAAAAAGACACACAATAATAAAATCAAAATAAGCTGCTATCTCCATGCCACAAAATCGAAAGATTTAATTCTAGAAGAGACTTATGTGGTTTCTTTGATGGACTCTCGCAAGGCCATCCACGACTTTGTGGACAAAGTGATTTACCAATTGTGGGGAGTTTACGGGGTAGCTTCGACTCAAATTGCATGGGTATCTAAGGTGGCTGGAGTGAAACAAGTGGTGATTGCTGATTATGATGGATTCCATAGAAAACAACTGACAGCAGACTCAACCATTAGCATGATGCCTGTGTGGAGTCACGATAATGAACGGATCATATTTGTCAGTTTTAGAAATGGTAAACCTCAACTTTATATGAAAGATATTGCAACAGGTACCCAAAAAAGACTTTTCCCAAGCTTGAGCCAATCCTTCAGTCCAGCGGTGAATCCTAAAAGTGGAGAGATTTTGTTTTCGGCAATAGAAGGCGATAAAACAGACCTTTATTTGGGGGATCCAGAAACTAAAAAGCTCAGACGAGTCTCTTACTTAAAAGCTTCTCAAACCAGTCCTTCTTGGAGCCCTACCGCCACAGAGATATTGTTTACAAGTGATAGAGGTGGTTCTCCTCAAATCTACAAAATGAATAGCGATGGCACCGATGTACGACGAGTCACTTTTATGGGTGCTTATAATGAAAGGGCCTCTTGGGCTCCCACAGGGGATCGAATTGTATATACCTCGATGGACGCGGGTAAGATGAATATTTACACTTGTGACATCAACGGTTCTGATATAATACAGCTCACTTCTAATGCTGGAAACAATGAAAAGCCTAGCTGGTCTCCAGACGGTTCATTGATTGTGTTCTCTAGTGATAGAACAGGGTCCAATCAAATTTATATAATGCGTCGTGATGGAGGTGGTGTCACCCGTATTACAAAAGGGGGGGACAATACTGCCCCTACTTGGTCTTGGTATTTTACAAATAAACAAACAAACAAGGAAGGTAAAAAATGAAATCTAAATACATACTTTTAATGGCTACTCTGATAGCAGTAGGGCTCGCAGCGTGTTCTAAAAAACCAGAACCTGTGATAGAACCAGTGGTTCAAGAAGAACCTGCCCCAGTCGAAGAAGTGGCTATCCCAGAAGAACCTCAAATCAATCAGGACTCTTTGGATGCTCTTGAAGCCGCTCGTTTAGAAGCCGCACGCAAAAGACTGCAAGAGTTAATGGATAGATTGATGGCCGATGATGTGTATTTTGACTTTGACCGTTCTGAGCTTACCGCCGAAGCAAAGGATCTACTCAATCAAGTGGGTGCTATTTTAACAGAAGAACCTCGTTTCACGATTACTGTCGAAGGCCATACAGATGAACGAGGCACCGAAGATTATAATATGACTTTGGGTAGCACACGCGCCACCAAAGTGAAAGAGTTTTTAAGTGCTTATGGTATTTCTGGTGACCGCATGGAAACAATCAGTTATGGCGAAGAAAAACCAAAAGTAGAAGGAAGCTCCGAAGAAGCATACGCCAAAAATCGTAGGGCTAATTTCAGAGTCAATGTGAAATAATTTGTTTGTTGTTGATTCGATTGTGAGGGTGTTCCTTGCAATCGAATATTAACTTTAAGTTGTTGTGAGAAGATTCTTGAACTCCACTAGGAGGCTTGTTATGAAACCAAAAATTGTATATACTGTAGTTTTATTTTTGATACTGTTGGTGTCTGGTTGTTCGCACATTACTACACTTCGAACAGAAGAAATTCGAGAAGTGGGTAGTGCTGTTCGCAAAGATGTTAAAGAAGAACTGCATATGAGGGCAGATTCTTTAGAAAAGGTCATAGATTCATTGTCTAAGGCTCAAGATTTAATAAACAGAAGGATGATCGCAGAGCTTACCATATTGGCTAACCGAGTAGCCGATGAATCCGAACGCACGGATTCTAGACAAGAAGAAATCCTTTATCTTTTGGGGATGCTAATAGGCAAATCAGACAAAATCCTTTCTAAAAAAGTAGTGGTGACGCAAACAGCTGGAGGCACCATTGCTCTGGACAGCATTGAGCAAGAAGCAGAAAAACTTCAAGAGTTAGAAGCTATGTTTAACACTGCTAGGTCCGATTATTTGCGTGGAGAACATAAATTAGCATACGATGCCTTTAAACAAATTTATGAGGAATCCGGTAAAAAAGGTGAATACGCCGAAGAGTCTCTTTATGGAATGGCTCAGTGCTTAGAAAGTGCGGGTCAAAAAGACAAAGCCCTCACTTTATATAAAGCTTTTAGCAAGCAATACCCAGAATCATCAATTGTCTGCACAGTTTTATTTAAAACAAGTTCGATCCTAGCTGAAAATGGTGACACAGCAGGACAAAAAAATCATTTGCAACAATTGTTAGAAACTAAAAAGTGTATGAATACCAATGAGTATTTGCAAGGCGGAGCTATTTTACAAGAAATGCTCGATGCCAATTAAAACTTATAAAGCTCATTTTCTTAGTTTTTTGATAGAGTAAAAGAGAAAAGTTAGAAGAGTGAAAAGGTCTTTTAAATATATAGTTATAGCTTTGTTTTTTGCTCTACTCTTTGTCCCGAGCTCTTTTCAGTTGTTTTATTCTATCCAACACAAGCAAGATTTTCCCTTTGTGCATCTTTTTACAGATAATTTAATAAGTCCATATTTATATGAACAAAGTCTAAACAAATCGAGTCAAAGCTTTTATAAAACCTGGAAGGAGTATCAGAAACAGGAGACTGTTTCTTTAGATTCTGTGCTTGAATCTTTTATTCAATGGCGTGACTACTATCAAAGTCCAAATCCCTATGTGTCGGTGGATTCATTTTCTAGTGTAAACCTTGCTTTTAACAAGCTAGACTCTCTTTTGAACAACGACAATGAACCTGCAGAAAATCAAGAAATAGACTCTTTAATTTTTGAACTTTATTCGGCACATCATCTTTTTTCTCTGAAACGGTTTTTCTCTTATTTTCCTCGCTATGGATTTTTAACCAGTCGTTATTTAAGGGCCTACGAAGACCGCCTCGAAAAAGAAAATCAGATCGCTATAAATTCACGCACACTCATTCAAAATTTGTTTTGGCACACCTTAAAAAATCCTGGAGAAAAAGCGTATTTGGGGAGTAATGATTGGCTGTTTTATAAAAATGATGTGTCTTATTTGACGATGCCACCGCCATTAATTTATGGGGACGAGAGGCCCGTGAGTGAGATTTTAGCTTTTCAAAAAGACCTCTTGGCCCGTGGGATAGAGCTTTTAGTGGTAGTGGTGCCAAGTAAAGCTTCTATATATCCAGAGTTTTTTTCTCGTTTTTATGAAGTTCCAGAAGCGCCTAGCCATTCGAAGCGGTTCCTTTTAGAGTTAAATCAAAATGGAGTCCATACTGTGGATTTGTTCAGTCTTTTTATAAAAGACAAAGAAAATGACACTCATACAGATTATTTGTATCTAAATATGGATACCCATTGGACTCCTCGAGGGGCTATGTTGGCCGCCAAAAGTGTGGCACAAAAATTAGATTCCATGGGTTTTAAAAAAGGTGAGCATCACTACGCCGATACAGTTGTTTCCATAGGTCGTTTAGGAGATGTGGCAGAGATGACTTCTCTATTGGTTTTCCCTTCTCAAAAAGTAGATGCTTATCAAGTGATAGATTCTTTAAACAAGAGGTATCAAGACGATTTTAAAAACTCAGAGATTTTGCTTTTGGGAGATAGTTTTTCAAGGATTTACCAGACCGATGAGCCTTTGTCTGCCGGATTCATAGCTCATTTGGCCAAAGAATTGCGAAGCCCTTTGGCAAGCATTGTCAGTGATGGAGGGGCAAGCACTTTGGTGCGTGAAAGTTTAGCCCGTCGAAGCAGAGTACTTCGTGGTAAAAAACTGGTAATTTGGGAGTTTGTTGAACGAGATTTCCGCTTTGGTGTCGAAGGCTGGAAACGAATCCCTTTATAATGCGATGAAAGAAAAAAGAAAGTACCCACCTCCAGGTGAAACCATTTTAGAAAGCATGAAATTCTTAAAAATGACAAGAGAAGAATTTGCTTTTCGTTTAGGTGTTACAGAAAAGTTTTTAGAAGATTTAATCCAAGCAAAAGAGCCTTTGGGGCCGTCTTTGGCAGATTCTTTGGAATCTTTGACAGGAAGCCCTGCTAATTTTTGGAAAATGTTAGAATCAAAGTATAGGAATAGTTTATGAATCAAAAAGATTTGTGGTTTCAAGCGTGTGAAAAAATACCAGGGGGTGTAAATTCTCCTGTTCGTGCTTTTGGAGGGGTGGGTGGACAACCTGTTTTTATGGACCGATCCGAAGGAGCCTATTTGTATGATATTCAAGGTAAAGCCTATATAGACTTGGTTTTGTCTTTTGGTCCTATTATTTTGGGGCATCGCCCACCACAAGTAATACATGCCCTTCAAAAACAGCTTGAAAAAGGGCTCTCTTATGGAGCGACCACTAGTGCCGAAGTGAATTTAGCAAAGCAAATTTTAAAAATGATCCCTAATATGGATATGATTCGCTTGGTCAACTCGGGCACAGAAGCCACGATGTCTGCTGTCCGCTTAGCTAGAGGTTTTACTAAAAAAAATAAAATCTTGAAATTCAAAGGCTGTTATCACGGACATGGAGATTCTTTTTTGATCCAAGCCGGTTCTGGAGCTTTAACTCATGGAGTGCCTAGTTCTTTGGGAGTCACTCCAGGGGTAGCAAAAGATACTTTAGTAGCACCATATAACCATTTAGAGGCAGTGGAGTCTATTTTTGAATCCCACCCCGATGAAATCGCAGCGGTGATAGTTGAGCCTGTTGCCGGAAACATGGGTGTTGTTTTGCCAAAACCCGGTTTTTTAGAGGGGCTTAGGGCTTTGACTAAAAAACATGCAAGCCTGTTGATTTTTGATGAAGTGATGACCGGTTTTAGAGTGGCCAAAGGTGGTGCCGCCGAGCTTTATCAAGTACAGCCAGATCTTTTTACATTGGGTAAAATTATTGGGGGTGGGCTTCCTTTGGCGGCCTATGCGGGGACTCGAGAAATTATGGAAATGGTGAGCCCTTTGGGAGGAGTTTACCAAGCGGGGACGCTTTCTGGAAATCCTATGGCCACTGCCGCAGGGCTTTCTCAGCTAGAGCATTTAGAGCAACTAAACCCTTGGGATGATCTCCAAGAAAAAACACAATATCTAGCACAGTCTTTAAAAAACGCTGCCCAAAAAGAAGGAGTGTCGGTGCAAGTCAATCAAGTTGCTTCTATGTTCACCGTCTTTTTTTCAAAAAATGCCGTGACGGACACAGACTCTGCTTTAGCTGCGAATGCATCTGAATACGCTCAGTTTTTCCACTTGATGCTAGAACGGGGTGTTTACTTGCCGCCTTCACAATACGAGGCTGCTTTTTTATCCACCGCCCATACTTCAAGTGTTATAGAGTCGATTATTGACAAAGCTCAAGAATCTTTTAAAATAATGGCTAAAAATCAGTAGAGGGTTTTATGAAAATAGAAGAAGCTATTCTGTATTTACAAAGTTTAGCCAGACAAAAAACAGATGCCTATGATATTGTGGCAAGCACACAGCTTTCCGAGAGTGTTTCTGTGTTTCAAGGGAAACTTCAAAACACCGAAATCTCAGAATCAGTGGGGCTGGGTATTCGAGTTTTTAAAAATCACTCTCCGGGTTATGCCCACACAGAGCGACTGAGCAAAGAAGCCCTTCAACAAACTTTAGAAGACGCAATCACTCACACTCGTTTCACCGAGGCACTTCCCATTCAACTCCCTTCTCCACAAGCTTTAGAAGATGTCCCTGGTTTATACAATCCTGCACTGCAAAATTTAAGCCTTGCTGAAATGACTGATTTTTGCCTAGCTTTAGAGCAAAAAGCTTTAGCACAATCTTCTGAGATAGAAAACATCCCGTATTTAGGTGCAGATCGCGTGGATTCTTCTTTTTTTATAGCGAATAGTGAAGGGGCTTTTTATACACGGTCTAGAAACCATGTTTCTGCTGGGATGGGGAGCTTAGCTCAAAGAGATGGGATCAAAAAATTGGGTTTTTATGTGAAATCTGGTTTGGAATGGAAAGATTTTGATGCTTCTTTTATGGCTAGTCAGTCTGTAGAAAGGGCTTTAGAGTTATTGAGTCCAGCCAAAATAAAAAATGGAAGTTTTCCAGTGGTCTTTTCTGAAAGAGTGGCGGGGACTGTGTTTTCTATGTATAGTTCTTCCTTTTTTGCTGATACCATTCAGAAAGGTCAGTCTCGATTAGAAAACGCTTGGAATACAAAAATAGCTCCTGATTTTTTAAACTTATGGAGTGATCCATTTCGAAGTGATTTGCCTGCGTCAGCAGCTTTTGATGGAGAAGGGGTGCCTACTCAAAAAATTCAACTCATTGAAGATGGGGTATTTACAAATAAACTCTATAATTTAGAGTCGGCTCTGCAAGAGAATGCCTCTTCTAATGGGGCAGCCTCAAGGTCTTTTAGCGGCAGTGTGAATACCTCTTTTAAAAATCTAATAGTCTCTCCTGGAGATTATTCTAACGAAGAATTATTTAATTTGTTTCCAAAATGTTTCTTGGTTTTAAAGTTAGAAGGAAATTCTGGTTGTAGTGCTATTAGTGGTGAAATGAGTGTGGGCGCTCAAGGGATATGGTTCGAAAACGGCAAGCCAAAGCACGCGGTTGAAAACCTGACTTTAAATATTAATTTTTTTGATCTTTTGAAACGATTGGTAGGGATTGGAAACATTTACAATGATTCTTTTTCTTCAGTCAAAGTCCCAGCTCTAGCAGTGTCGGATGTGGCTATTTCTAACTGAGTTTTAAATCTTTGATTAGACGATTTTATGCGGTTTGCCAGGCGTGTGTGAGACTTCTATAATAAAAAAGGTGAATTGAAAAACTTCTCGATAGAGGTTTAGAGTTTTAAAAAGATTTTGATTGATATAGCAATGGGGTAAATTGGCTTGTATTTTTTGGCAAAGCATAGAGTTTTTTATAAAAAGTGTTTTTAAGATTCAGTTTTTATCTTGAACTCATCAATAAAGTGTCGCTTGACGAGGTAATGTTTTTGTTTTATCGAAGGAAATGGAGCTAAAAAGACGCTTTTTAGATTGATTTGTTTAAAATTCTTATAAAATAGGCTTTATTGAAGGACCAGTAGGAATTTTCCTTTTTTTTTACTAAATTTAATTTAGAAGTTGCATTTTGCTTATGCCTCGCAGTCCAATTCGCCGTTGGTATGTGGGTGAGTCGTAAGCATCCGTAATTGTTAAAACTATAACCAAAAAGGAATGGACAGCAAATGGCTACCATTACAACAGAAAAATCAAAAGAACTTACCGCCAAATTCGGTGCAAATGAAAACGACACAGGTTCTACTCGTGTCCAAATCGCAATCCTTACAGAAAAAATTAAAAATTTGACAGAGCATGCAAAACAACATCGCAAAGATTTTCACTCTCTTCGTGGGCTTACCGCTATGGTAGCCAAACGAAAAAACTTGCTCAAGTTTTACGCAAAGCAAGATATTGAGGGGTATCGTTCTTTAATTAAAGAACTTGGTATTCGCGGTTAATTAACCCTTGGAGAAGTGATGTCAAAAAACACTAAAATGTTAGACCCTAAAGAAGTAGTGGTAAATTTGCCAGATGGTCGTACTATACGCTTTGAAACTGGTCGTTTAGCCAAACAAGCTGCAGGTGCTGCTGTTGTCCAAATGGACGATGCCTTTTTACTTTCTACAGTTTGCTTTGGGCCCGAAAAAGATGCAGACTTTTTTCCTTTAACGGTAGAATACAAAGAAAAGGCTTACGCTGCTGGTCGCTTGCCTGGTGGTTATTTAAAAAGAGAGAGTGGACGCCCTAGTGACGAGGAAATCCTTGCCGCTCGTGTGATCGACAGACCCATTAGGCCCATGTTTCCCGAAAACTTTTCTCGTGAAGTGCAAGTGATCGTTCAAGCCCTTTCTGCAGATAAAAAGTTTGCTCCAGATTTTTTAGGAGTCAGCGTTGCTTCTCTGTCTATAGGCCTTTCAGAACTTCCTTTCGAAGAACAAGTGGCTGCTGTTCGAGTCGCTGTGGTCGATGGTAAGCCTATTGTCTGCCCTAGCTACGAAGAAGTGGCTATTTCTGATCTAGACCTTGTGGTCGCCGGGACTGTGAACTCTGTTTGTATGGTCGAAGGTGGTGCATACGAGGTTTCTGAAGATGTGATGATCGAGGCTATTTTGGCTGGTCACGAGGTGGTGAAGTCTTTGTGCAAAGCTCAACAAGAGTTAGTGGATCAATGTGCTAAAGAAAAAATGCCTCTAAATATAACAGAGCTTTCTGAAGCAGAGGTGTCCTTAAAAGAAGCCATTCGAGAGGTTATTTTTGAAGAACTAAATAACACTCTTCATATCCCTATGGTTAAAACCGAGCACTATCCCGCCATGGCAGCACTTTTAGAAAAAGTGGCTAATCATGAACGAGTGACTGCTATTGTAGGTGAAGATGAAGACCTAGCTGCAAAAGTAAAACCCTATTTTCAAGAACTTGAAAGGAATGCCATGCGTCAAATGATTTTGGACGAAGGTGTTCGTATCGATGGCCGAAAAACTACAGAGGTACGCCCTATCGAAATCGATCTCGATGTTTTGCCTAGTGCTCATGGCTCTGCAATCTTTCAAAGGGGAGAAACTCAAGGCTTAGTGGTGTGTACTTTGGGTACCAAGTCCGATGAACAACGCTACGAAAGTCTACAAGGTGAAGGTTCAAAAAGCTACATGCTTCATTACAACTTCCCTCCTTTTTCTGTTGGTGAAGTGAAGCGTTTAGGCTTGTCTCGTCGAGAAATTGGGCATGGACATTTGGCCGAACGCTCTTTGAGTGCTATTTTACCGGCCCCCGAAGATTTCCCCTATACTATTCGTTTGGTGTCAGAAATTTTAGAGTCTAATGGTTCTTCTTCTATGGCATCTGTTTGTGGTGGCAGCTTATCTTTAATGGATGCAGGTGTCCCTATCAAAGCACCAGTGGCAGGTATTGCTATGGGCTTGATTTCTGAAAAAGGTAGTGCAAGTGAAGGTGGCAAAATGGCCATTCTCACAGATATTACTGGAACAGAAGACCATTTGGGTGATATGGATTTTAAAATCACTGGGACTAGTGAAGGGATTACAGCCTTTCAAATGGACATTAAAATCAAAGGAATCACTCCAGATTTGATGAAACAAGCTTTGGAACAAGCTAAAGAAGGTCGTTTGCACATTTTAAGTAAAATGGCTGAACTAGGCTTGCCAGAACCACGCCAACAACTTTCGGATCGTGCTCCTGTGATGCTCAAAATGCAGATACCAACTAATAAAATTCGAGATGTTATTGGTTCTGGTGGCTCTGTGATCAAAGGGATGCAAGCTCAAACTGGATGTCAGGTCAATATCGAAGACAATGGTACTATTGAAATAGCTGCTCCTAATGGAAAAGCGGGCGAAATTTGTCGTCGTATGATCGAAGAACTCACCGAAGAGCCAGAAGCAGGCCGAATTTATAAAGGCAAGGTGAAAACAATACAGCCCTTTGGAGCTTTTGTAGAAATCCTTCCCGGTCGAGATGGCTTGGTGCATATTTCTGAACTTGCGGATTATCGAGTTGAAAAAGTCGAAGATGTAGTGCAAGTTGGTAGTGAAGTTACAGTGATGTGTTTGGGAGTAGATCCCAAAGGCAAAGTGAAACTTTCTATTAAAGCCTTGCTAGACAAGTCACCAGAAAATGAGAACGAAGAGATTTCTGAAGACGAAGAGTCCAAAGAAGATTAGAACAAGAAACCTGCTTATGCAGGTTTTTTTTTATGTGCCGGCATGAATAAAATGAAAATATGGGTGGTATTTTGAGAATAAATCATGATTCTCTGTTTAATTGTAAAAAAATAAGGATTATTTCTAAAAATAAAGTTTATTATTAGCTTTTTTAAAAGAAATAATTAAATTTATAGTAAAGGCTTTATTTAAAATAGTTTTACAATACTAAAATGATTTAGGTGATAAATTGACAAAACTAAAAAGAACAATAAAATTTTTTGTTTTTGTTTGTATTATGGGCTTAATGATTTATGATAGTGATGGTTTTTTAGTATGAAATATCAATACTGGATGAGGAGTGTACATACAGTGTTTGGATATGTATCTTACTTATAATAACGATTTTAAATTGCTTTTTTATACGGTTGTTTTATCAAAGAGATGTGAATGCCTGCTATTTTTCAAAGAACAGAGTTGTTACTTGGACCAGAGAAGTTTCATGCATTGCAACAAAAACGGGTTGCATTGTTTGGCGTAGGAGGTGTGGGAGGAGTTTGTGCCGAAGCTTTGGTTCGTTCTGGTCTGCTCCATTTGACATTGGTGGATTTTGATGTAGTGAGTTTAAGTAATATCAATAGACAACTTCCTGCACTCCATTCGACAGTGGGACAAGCCAAAGTACAGGTTTTGGCTGAGCGTTTTAAAGATATTTCTCCCGATCTGGACATTCAAGTGATGCAAAAAATGTATTCATCGGAAACAAACAATGAATTTGATTGGTCTCAATACGATGTTGTGATTGACGCTATTGATTCGGTGCAGTCAAAAATAGACTTAATTATCCAGGCACATCATGCTGGTTGTGTTTTATATTCTAGTTTAGGAGCTGCTTGGAAACTAGACCCTACGCAAATACGGGTGAGTAGTATTTGGAAAACTAAAAGTTGTCCTCTTGGCAAACTAGTGCGAATAGAACTTAGAAAACGGGGTTTTGAAGGGGATTTTTTGGCAGTTTATAGCGAGGAAAAACGCCCCAGTTCTTTTGGAGTTTTAGGGACTTCAACATTAGGAAGTATGATGCCAGTGACGGCTTCATTTGGCATGACGCTGGCGAGTTTAGTTATAAAAAATGTATAACGCACTGAGCTAAGCTCGTTTTAAGTCCGTTTTAATTGATAAGTAGTATTGTTTTAAAAAAAATAAAAGCATTCTTTTTTTAATAAAGACTAAAAACTGGATTCTTTCTATATTGAGGTTATGCTTAACAACACCGTAAATTCGTATATGGCCAATCGTTTTCATGCGATTCGTCGCGATACAATAAAAGTTCGCGTGGGAAATGCTTGGATTGGTGGTAATGCTCCTATTTTAATCCAGTCAATGACTACAACGCAGCCAAAAGATATAGAAAACACTTTAAGTCAAGTTTTAGCTTTGGCAAACGCTTCTTGCAAGTTGATTCGAATTACCGTGCCTACTCTTTCAGATGCTCAGGCCTTAGAAGAGTTGGTCCAACGAATTCGTGCGACAGGCTGCAATACACCCTTGTCTGCTGACATTCATTTTCAGCCCAAAGCGGCTTTAGAAGCTCTAAAGTGGGTAGAAAAAGTGCGAATCAATCCAGGGAATTTTGCGGATTCTTCTACAGATGCCGAGAATTTTGAAAAAGGAGAAAAAAAAGTTAGAGAACATTTTCTTCCTTTTTTAGAAGAAGCAAAAAAATATGACCGAGCTATTCGTATTGGGGTGAATCACGGTTCTTTGTCTCCTAGGATGCTTTATAAATACGGAGACACTGTCGATGGAATGGTAGAAAGTGCTCTTGAATATTTAAGTATTTGTGAAGAAGTCGATTTTGATCGAGTGGTGGTGAGCATGAAAAGCTCTAATCCAAAAGTCGCTATCCAAGCTTATAGACTTTTAGCTCAAAAGTTAAAAGAAAAGAATTTTAAGGCTTACCCTTTTCATTTAGGAGTCACTGAGGCTGGAGAAGGAGAAGATGGTCGTTTAAAATCAGCTGTGGGTATTGGAGCCCTTTTATTAGATGGTATTGGAGATACTATTCGAGTCTCTTTAACTGAAGATGCAGTTGCAGAAATCCCAGTGGCTCGTGATTTGATTGAGGCTACAAGCCTAGTCAATATTCCAAAAATTGATATTCCTGATTTGAAAAAAGATCCTTTTTCTTACTCTCGTCGTGAAAGTGAAGAAATTTCCATTGCAGGGACCCCAATCGGTGGGAAAAATCCAATTCGAGTGGGTGAACGAGCACTAGTTTTGCTCCCTACTAAAAACCTTAGAGCTCCCGAATTTCCTTTAGGATCCTTAAAAAAACCTCCAGTGGTGGAGCTTTCTAGCACTATGGACATAGCTTCTTTTGCTGCAGACCCCACTCAATATCCTAGTCCTTCAATTTTTTGCTACACAGGCAACCACATTGTGCCGGCGGTTCGTATGCTTGCTTCTCTTTTGGATCAATACAAAAGAAAAGATCCCATTTTGTTATACGCCAGTATAGGCAATCAGTGGGTCGATAAAATCAGAGTGGCTGCAAGTTGGGGTAGTCTTTTGGCAGATGGTATTGGAGACGCAGTCTGTATTGAAGGTACAAATCAAGGAGAAGAAACAGCTTCTTTGTCTTATGATATTTTGCAAGCAGCTGGTGCTAGACGCAGTAAAACAGAATTTATAAGTTGTCCTGGTTGTGGACGAACATTGTTCGACATCCAAAAAGTCTTGGCAAAAATTAAAGAACGATTTGGGCACTTGACTAATGTTTCTATTGCTGTCATGGGGTGCATTGTCAATGGACCTGGTGAGATGGCCGATGCTGATTTTGGTTATGTTGGCGGAGCACCAGGAAAAATCACTCTTTACGAAGGTAAAACCCCTATCAAAAAAAATATACCCGAAGAAGATGCTATAGAAGAGTTGGTGGAGTGTATCAAGAGTCGTGGCCTATGGAAAGAGCCCGAAACCCACTAAATTAAAAGGAAGTCTTATGTTTAAAGTAAAAGTACTCAATAAAATTGCTGATAAAGGCCTAGATCTATTTGCTTCTAATTATACAGTTTCAGATAGCATAAATTCTCCAGATGCTTTATTAGTCCGTAGTGCTAAGGTGGATACCGATTCTTTTGAAAATCTGTTGGCTGTGGCTCGTGCTGGGGCAGGAGTGAATAATATCACTATAGATAAAGCCAGTGCAAAAGGAGTTTGTGTCTTTAATACTCCTGGAGCTAATGCCAATGCGGTAGCAGAATTAGTGATGACCACACTTGGAATGGCTGTTCGAAATGTGCACCAAGCTGCTGAGTGGGTACAAAACTTAGACACTTCTGCACCTGACTTGTCTAGCATCATAGAAAAAGGCAAAAGTAAATTTGCTGGTACAGAGCTCAAAGGAAAAACTCTCGGTGTGATAGGGCTTGGTAAAATTGGAGTTTTGGTGGCTAATTATGCTCGCTGGAAAGATATGAAGACTATTGCTTACGAGCCATATCCGAGTGTTTCTAATATGCATAGCTTGTCTAATCGCGTGAGTGTGCTGAGTAATTTAGATGAAGTGATAGCAAGTTCAGATTTTTTAACTATCCATGTGCCCTTCATTAAAGGGGTTACAGAAAATCTTTTGAATGCAGAAAATCTAGCCTCTTTTAAAGGAACTCATATTTTAAATTTTGCTCGAGACGGTATTGTGGATATGGATGCTATTTATGCTCTGCTAGAAAACTCTAAGCTAGAAGCGTATGTGAGTGATTTTCCAGATGCAAAGCAAATTGCACACAAAAAAATCATTTGTTTACCGCATTTAGGGGCAAGCACTGAAGAAGCAGAAGAAAATTGTGCGGTGATGGCTGTAGAGCAACTCCGTGATTATTTAGAATTTGGCAGTGTCAAAAATTCAGTGAATTTTCCTAATTTAGAAGATTACCCTCATGCTAATATTAAGAGCCGTATCATTGTGATCAATGAAGATGTTCCTAATATGATTGCAGAGATTACCAAGGTGATAGGCAGTGTAGGCATCAATATTGCAAGCTTTAGTAATAAAAGCAACGGGAAGATTGGTTATAATCTAATAGATATAGAGCAAAGTGTAGATGCTTCTATTTTAAAAAATTTAGATGCCCTCCCTAAAGTGATTAAAGTGCGTTTGATTCATTTTTAAACCTAAATAGTCACAAGCTTATCATTTGTGTTTAAGCTAGAAATCAATTTAAAAACAGGCCCTATTTTGTAATCATCAAAAATGGACTCATCACTGACTTTTTTTATAGATTTTAATAAATATGTTCTATATTTAACAAGTTATTAAAAGTTATAAGTTTTTTATATTTTATCTCTTAAAAGTAGAGTTAAAGTATATTTATTAGCCTTGCGTTTTGATATAAAATAGGAATTGAAAATGATAAAAAACTCACCCCCCAATTTACAGAATATGGGCGTTTTGAATTCATCTCAAGAAGATGAAATTGATTTATTTGAACTTTTAAAAGTTTTTAAGTTTGAGTGGAAGCTATTGAGTTTATTTATGTTGTTGGGTTTAGTAGTGGGTGTGTTTTTAATCTCTTGGCTTCGCAATGAATTTGAAAGTGATGTGTTGCTTCAGATAGATTCAAGTAAACGAGGTTCGGCGATGGTCGAAATGGGTTCTTTGTTTAATATGGATACCCCAGCAGATGCAGAAATTCGCCTAATTAAAAGCCGTAAAGTTTTGGCTTCGGTGGCTCAAAAAGAGCATTTAATTTATACAGCGACTCCAATAGGAGTAAAAAATCGTTTGTTAAAAAAAGAAGGACGGATGGACCTTTCGCTCCTTAAGATTCCTGATTTATTTAAAACAGAAAAGTTTTATGCAAGGGCTTTTAACTCAGAAGAGTTTGAAGTTTTACTTTCTAATGGCGATGTGTTATTAAAGGGAGTCGTTGGAGAAACTTATCGAAAGCTTTTAGGTAAAGATACTTTTGCAATTTGTGTAGAGCAGATGTTAGTATTAGAAGAGCAAAAGTTCTTATTAAGAGAAAGCTCTGTGTTAAACACGGTGGCTTTGTTAAAAGGGGAATTGAAGGTAGCAGAAGATGGCAAAAAAACGAATATCATCACGATGTCTTATCGTCACCGCTACCCTGACAAGGCTGCATCTGTTTTAAATACGGTGGCCAATACTTATTTACGCCAAAATGTAGAAATGCGGAGTGCCGAAGCAGAAAAAACACTTGCTTTTTTAGAAGAACAATTGCCATCGGTTAAAATAAAACTGGATAGTGCCGAACAAGCTTTAACCAATTATCGTTACAATGCAGGTACGGTGGATTTGTCTGCCGAAGCAAAAGTCACTTTGGAAAGACAAGTGAGTTTAAGTAAAGAACTTTTGACATTAGAGCAACAGCTTCAAGAAAATGCTCGCTTATACAAAGAAGATCACCCCTCGATGCAAGCTATTTTGTTACAGCAAGAGAGGCTGAAACAAGAGATAAAAAAAGAAAACGCTAAAGTTAAAAACTTGCCCACGACTCAACAAGATGTGATGAGCCTTCAGCAAGAGGTGGCTATTCAAAATGGACTTTATACTTCGATGCTCAATAATATCCAACAACTCAAGGTGGTTCGTGTGGGAGAGCTTGGAAATGTTCGTATTGTAGATTTTGCTGAAATATCGGCACTACCTGTGAAACCTCAAAAGAAAATTGTACTTCTAGGTTCTCTATTGGGGAGTTTGTTTTTGGGTGCACTCTTTGTATTCTTGAAGCATAGCGTTTTAAACCGTGGTGTTTCTAGTGCCAGCTTAATAGAAAGAGAAACGGGTCTAAGTGTTTATTCCAAAATTCCAAAGTTTAATATAAAATTAAAACAAAAAGCTCCTTATACTGCTTTGGCTTTGGAACACCCAAACGAAATTGCGGTCGAAAGGATTCGTTCTTTACGAACGGCTTTGGAGTTTAGTTTTTTGGCATCGGGAGGAAAGGTGCTCGCGATTGCTGGTATTGCTCCAAATGATGGTAAATCTTTTGTGAGTACTAATTTGGCGGTAGTGTTTAGGCAGTTAGTCGATAAAAAAGTCCTTTTGATTGATTGTGATTTGAGAAAAAAACACGCAGGGAAAAGGCTGCAAAAAGGTTTGAGTGATATCATGTATAAACAAACTTCCATCGAAGATGTGCTGTCCAAGTCTTCAAATTTATGTTGTGATTATATTGGTCCCGGGACTCGATTGAGCACTCCTAGTGAGTTGGTGGCTAGCCCAAAGTTTGGACAGCTGATCCAAGAATTTCGAAGGACTTATGATATTATTTTGATTGATACTCCTCCTTTGAATTATTATGGCGATGCTCAATGGGTGGCAAAACATTCTGATTTTGCTTTATTAGTGATTCGTAGTGGTGCGTATTCTATAGACATTATTAAAGAAAGTCTTAAAGTCTTGGAAGTGGCTGTAGACAATAGAGCAATTGTGTTGAACCATTGTAAATATGAATCAATGGGTTATGGTTATGGACGAAAAAATGATTATGGAATTAAAAGCTCGTGATGCAATAAGGTGTTTTTAAAGCCAGGCGCTTCTGAAACTTCAATAATCAGAAGCACTCCTATCTTTTTCACAAGGCTATCTGTTCCTTTTTAACTATTGATTTATCGCCCTCTTCTATCAATGCGAGGGGCCGTGATTGGAGACGGGGAGCTTGCTTCTCTGGACTTTGTGTTATTTGAAGGCCGTTGTGTTGAAGGCCGTTGTGTTGAAGGGCTTTGTGTTTTATTAGAAGGGTTTTCTGTGTTTCGAGGATTTTCTCGGGGAGAAGTTTGTAAAGGCTCTTTATTGGGGCTTGCTTCGTATCGATTGGGCTGAGGTCTGGGCCTATCTTCGGTATAAGTTTCAAAGGGATTTATTTTTTTGGGGCTGATTAAGGGTTGTGGATTTGTTTTTTCTCTAGGGCTTACACCTTGCCAGCTGCTTCTGGGGCGATCGGTGCTTTGTAAACGAATCCGATGGGTGTTTTGGCTTTTGTTGGTTTGGATAGGAGTTTTTGGGGTGTTTAAGTTTCGTGTTGGCAAAGTTTTTTTGATTTGCTTGGTGTTTTGATATAAATTGTTGCTAGATGCTCTTTTATAACGAGGGGTGTTTACAATGTCTTTGTAATGGACTTGTGTGTTTTTTTTGTTTTTATAGTGATAGCCACGGCGAGAGTCTAAGTGTGAAGGCCTATTTGGGTAGTAGCGGTACCCACGATTCCCCCATATACCACGGTAATAGTTTCTATAAAAATAGTCGTCGTGATGGAGCCAATAGTATCCACCATAAGAGAGTCCATAAGAAAAAGACCAACCAGAATAAGGACTGTAGTAGGCTCCATACCCATAGGTCATGGGATAAGCATAATAATGATTTTTGTACCAAGGTTTGTAATAATAGCCAGAGCCATAAACAATGGTGCCTCGATAAATATAACTGTTATAGTAAGGGGGGTAATATCCAACTACGACTGTGCTTGGAGTATAGTCATAGACATAGACATATTTAACACGATGGATGGGGTATTGTAAAGAAATGTCTTCGACACCAGTGGGTCTGTGGGTAGAAACCTCCCAAGGTCCCTGAGGATTTTTGCTAATGTACCAAACCGCATTTTCGCAAGCATAAAAAGAGCCGTTCACATATAGAACATCTTTGTCCGTATTGAGTGCATATAATAAATTGGTGCCTTCTATTTTTTTAAAAGTGGGTTTGCCGTCGTAAACAACTTCTATGCTTTCTGTTCTGGGTATTTCGGCTGTTTGAGGGATCAGGCTTTCTAAAACAGCTGCTTTTGCTTCTTTGGTCCCGCTCACATGAGCCCTAAGGTTGCTAACAGGGCTGGATTCGTCAATATTTTTAAAATCGCTAGGCAGGGAGTCTGGAGATACAAATGTCCAAGTGTCAGAAATGAGCTCTGTGGATTTGTACCACCTGCCCGAGAGTAAAACAAAGTATTCTTGAGTTTCAATATTTAAAATCACATCGCTATCGGTGTTTTTCATGTAGAGAAGCCCTGTATTGGCGATGGGAGCAAATTCGGGAGTGCCGTTGGACTGTATCAGTTCGGTTTCTTCGGTGCTGATTATAAAATGAGAAAGGATTTGGGAGGAGGTGTCTTTTGGGTTTTTGTCATTCTTTAGTTCTAATAATGCTTTTGGAATTTGTTTGGCAAAGTGGTATCCTTTGTATAAATCTCCAGATTGATACCAGTACTTTCCGCCTTTGATGTAATATTGATTTTGTGATTTATCTTTGACGATTAAAAAGGGAGTGTTCACCACAAACTGTAAATTGGTGTTTTCTAGATCTTGGAATATGGGCTTTCCATTGATTAAAATTAATGCCGTGGGTTCAGTGGCGAGTAAAATTTGTGGGGCATTGTTTTGTAAATCTAATTCAGAGTCTGGTTTGTAATGGATACGAGCTAGCACTTCATCTAAAGAATATTCTAAAGACCATTTGGGAACATCGTTTTCTATGGCTAGGTTAATGGTTTCAATAGTGTTTTTGTCGAGGTTAGGGTATTTGCTGGCGGTAATGGCGGCGTCCATTAAAGTGATGCTTCGGCTATCAAAATCTGTTAAAATACTGCTTTCAAACCATACAGCCCCAAAAATAGCCTTGCTCCCTTGAAGTTCTAGGATAACAGTCGATCTACTTTCCATTAAATTTTCAGATAGAGTTTCTACCTCGGGTTTATAAACTTTTATTTTCCCGAGTGGAAAATAAATTTCTTTGAACCAAAGTTCACTTGCAGGAGTGAGTAAAAAAGCAAATAAAATGAAGAACAATGCGTGACGGAAGTGTTTCATAAAACCCTCTGGCTGAGAAAATAGAGAATGTTTTTACATGTAGTTTTGAAGTATCAACTACTTTTAAACTATAAAATTAATTGAAAAAAAGATAGTTTTTTAGTGAAATTAAGAAAGCGACTAAAAAGAAAATTGGGCGATAGGACTAATGTCAAAATAAATGGAATGGCTTTGGTCTTCTTCGTCACGACATTCTATGATTTTTATATTTCGATCACTCATATTGGCGTAAAAAGTAGTGCTTGGCTTGAGTTTTAAAGTGTTGACCATAAGCATTGCTTCTTTTTCTTGTGTTAAAACAAAGGCTGTTGCTGGGCTTTTACCGTCTCCAGAGGCTTGGATAGAGTTTAATAAACTCTTGTAAATTTCTAGGTGCAAACTACCATCTTTGCCACTTTGCATCATGGCATAAGACATCACAAAATGAGCCGAAAGATCGGTGAAGTTTTTTTCTAAAATTTGGGCGGCTATAGATTCTATCTTCTGATAATCATTGCCAAGCATGGCACGGTCTAATTTTTTATCTAGACTTTGAGTGTCAAAGAGCTTATTTTCTTTTCTGTAGGCAAGGTGTGCAAATCTATACAAAGTAAAATCGATCTTAGAAATAGAGGCAACACCATCTTTTTTTAGATTTTGTGTGGATTCAATGTAATAGCTGGCTTTTGCTGTTGGAAATTCAAAACTGGGAGTAAAGGCTGCAATTTCTATAGAAGTAGAGGCTAATTTAGTTTTGGTGTTGGCCCCAGGATGGCACGCATAAATGAATAAAAGGAAAAGAACCCAGTGTGATTTTAAAATGTATGCTTTCATAAAGACTCCTTTTTAAACTTTAGATTTATTTTTGCTTTTGGGCAATATGAATTCTAAGTCAGTACCATTTTTTAAAGGAAATAATCGTAATAAATCTTGAGATTTCAAGATATGTTTTTTTAAACAGGCTTGGGCCTTAAAATGAACACCACTTGGATCTATTTTGTAATAACCATTCAGCTCTTCAAAAAGAGGGTCTTGATAATAAAAACAAACTTGTGTTAAAGGGTGCTGTCGGTAATAAATTTCTAAATATTCTTTGGGGTTTAAAATTCGACAAAGTCCCCAATCATTCACAGTGTCTCCTCCAAAATCAAATTGGTTTGGACTTTGAAAACTTAGGGTTTTATCCCCAAATGGACTGAAGTCGAACTGGGTTTGCCAACGGTTAAAATCTTTATTTGCTTGGATCACCCACGCCACCAAGGCCCCTTGTTGTTTTGCTTTTTCAAGGCTTTTTTGAATGACTTGAGAAGCAAATCCTTTGCCTCGATGTATTGGAGCGGTTCCTAATCCATATAAGTAGGCAACTTTGTTTGACCATGAGCTTTTAAAAAAATGCAGGTGAAACATAGCCACTAAATCTTTTTTTTCAAAAATTAAAACTCGTGTTTTTGAAGTGGAATAAAACGACAAATAAGAGAAAATAAATTCATCACTGTCTCCAAAACAAGTTTTCCATAAATCCCACACTGCAGCTTCTACAGAATTTAGCTCTATAGCTTGATAATGAGGGGCTAAAAGTTCTGGTTTATAAGAAAGTTTAGCTTTTCTGAGGTTTTCTATCCCTAGATCTTCTTCTCGATTGATGAACTTATATTTTTTTACTAAAGTATTTGCCATTAAGTAATTGATCATGGCAAAGGACCCGTGGTAAGCAATATTTGCTTTTTCGATATGGATACAAAAAGTGTCTTTGTTTAATTCTGATCCTAGTGTAAAAGCAATGGGTTCGTTATCTACTAATAGCAACAATCCTTTAAGTTTAAGTGCTTGATAATTAGAAAAAATATGTTTTAAAGACTTTCTTTCTATATCAAATTCTATTGAATGTTCTTTGTGTTTTTCCCAGTTATCAAAAAGAGCCAGTGCCAAATGAGCATCATTGGCGTCTAGTGGGCGGCTAGAGAAATCGCTGTAGAGCCTTTGGAATTTATTGATGTGATTTTTTTTAGAATGCAAAGCTTTGCCCGACAATGTACTTAAAGCAGTGGCAGAATAAACATAATTAGAGTAGTCGCGGTTATTCAAGCTAAAAAGAGCAGGAAATTGAGGGTGTTTTTTGATTTCTTTTAAAAAAGATTCAGATAGGGCAGCAAAACGGAGAGGAGCTTTTTCTTTTTTGGATTCGTTTAAGAGCAAGTCTAAAATGTTTTTTATAGAGGATTTTCCAATAGGCTGCAGATAAAAACGATTATAACTGTTTTCGTAATAGTATCGAATGATTAAAAAACCTTTGGCTTCTGCCCACTCAATCCCATAGAGAGAGCTCCATAAAAATAAATTAGAAAAAGAATAATCACACAATTGCACATTCGATTTTGAAAAATAAGATTCAATTAGCTTTTTGTCGCTAAGTTCAATACGCTTAAAGTTTAACATAAAAATCCAAACAAATTAAAGTAAAGAGGCTCGTAAAGTTTCTGGAGATTTTTCGCTTAAAAGACCAGGAGGTACATCTAAAACAGTTTTACAACCAATAGAGCCTTGTCGGTGCATTTTGTAAATAGCTCTAGCATAAGCCACTAAAACACTCCCTGTGAACTCTGGATTAGAATCTAACTTTATGTGGTACTCAATCACTTGCTGGTGCTCTTGAGAAAAACCGGTGTGGGCAGTTCTAAAAACATAACCTCCGTGTGCCATAGAAGTGTGTTTGTTATTAAATTCAGCTTCATCAATAAAATGCACAGTGGTTTTATAATCAGCAAAATAATTTGGCATGCTTTTGATAGCGATTTCTACCTCGTGAGGGTCAGCGTTTTGTTCTAGCACCACATAACAGTCTCGAAGGTGCTTATCACTAGTAGAGAGTGTGGGGTTTTGCCCTTGCCTCACGGTTTCTAAAGCTTCTTCGTTGGGGATGGTGTATTGTTTTGCCAAACGCACGCCCGGCACACGCCGTATAGCATCGGAATGGCCTTGACTAACGCCTTTACCCCAAAAAGTATAGCTTTTTCCTTGAGGTAAAATAGCCTCTCCAAAAAGTCTATTCAATGAAAACAAGCCAGGGTCCCAACCTCCAGATATAAGAGCAATTCGATTTCCTTTTTGAGCCATTGCATCTACTCTGTTAAAATGCTCTGGAATTTGAGAATGGTTATCAAAACTATCGACTACATTAAAGTTTTGTGCTAAATTGGGGGTCATTTCTGGCAAATCAGAAGCACTTCCACCGCATAAAATTAAAACATCTATTTTTTCTTTCCAGTCTTCTATATCGTCTAAGTGAAAAACAGGAGTATTGTATATAGTTTCAACTTGGTTAGGCTTTCTCCTAGTAAAAAGTGCTAATAACTGGATGTCTGGGGCATTTTGAATCGCTAATTCTACACCCTTTCCTAAATTTCCGTACCCTACGATACCAACTCTAATCATAAAAACCTCTTTTCATTTAAAAAATATAGAAAAACTGTGAAATAAAAGAAAATTTATTTAAAAAGCTAAAAAATGTATTTTCATGTAATATATACTAGTCTTTTCAAAATGTGTTTTATAATATTATGGTTATTATGATTCCAAAAAAAGTATTAGAAATTCTCAGACACGAAGGTGTCGTCGCAATCGTGACTCAAAACAAAGAAGCTGTTCATATGGTAAACACTTGGAATAGTTATTTGATAGTCACTCCAGACAATCGTTTCTTAAACCCCGTAGGGGGCATGAAAACCACTGAGGCGAATTTGGCAGTAAACGAACAGATCCAAATGTCTCTTGGCAGTCACGAAGTCGATGGTTTGCACCATAAAGGGGCGGGTTTTCATATCAAAGGGACCGCCAAAATCATTTATGATGGGAATGATTTAGAGCTTGTCAAAGCAAGATTCCCTTGGGCAAGGGCAGTGCTTTCGATACAGCCAGAGTTTTTTGTTCAAACGGCTTAAAGCTTTGTTTTTAGCTTGCCAAGAGCATTAAATTCCTATTGCATAGAAAACTTAAATAATCTATATCTAAAAGAGTGGAGTAAAATTGGTCTGGTCTTTTGTACTTAGAGGTCTTATGTCACATAAGCTCTTTTCTTTTTGCTTTTTATCATTGGCTGTTTTTTCTTTTGGCAAGACTTCTTTTAAAATGGCAGATTGGAGCGACATCAAAGCTTATTATGCTTTTGATGTTTCTTCTAATTTGGGTTTAGACAGCTCCCAACACAAAAATCCTCTTGAAATCTCTGGTTCTTTAACATGGACAAAGGGTTTCTCTGACACAGACGGTGCTGTGATTACTCCGGCAAAACAAAGTGATTTTTATTTAAAGGTGAATCCTCAATTAAAAGCAAATGGGGGCGGTAGCAAGGTCAATCAATACACTATTTTAATGGATTTGAAAGTCTCGGCTATAGGGGTCTATAATAGTTTATTACAAACAAACACCAATCCAAAAGGAGATGATGCTGATCTTTTTATAGATCCAAGTGGAAGAGTGGGTTTAGGGGCTACCACATACAGCTCTAGAACTTTGGTTCCAGAAGAGTGGATTCGTTTGGTTTATGTATGCGACAACGATCCAAACACTGGAGCTTGGAAGTTATTTTTTGATGGAAGTATGGAAGTGAGTCAAAAGGGACAAGGAATAGATGGTCGATTTGCTCTCCCTGTAAACAACGCCTTTTATTTTTTTGCGGATGACAATGCAGAACACACAGGAGTGGTCCTTTCTTCGATTGTAATTTGGGATAGGGCACTTAGCAACAAAGAAGTTGAAGACTTAGGGGGTTTCAATACAGAGCCTAAATTAAAACCTTTTTTACAAAGCCCTACCTCGAGCTCCATGTATATTAGTTATTTATCGGATCATGGCACTGGAAAAGTAAATTATGGCAAAAACCCTGAAGCTTTGAGTTTTTCTAAAACGACCAGCTTTGAAAAAGTCAAGACAAAGGGCTTGCATAGTGTTAAATTAGAAAACCTAGACCCAGCAAGCACTTATTACTATCAAGTGGTGAGTGGTACCGACTCTTCTAAAGTACTGGCTTTCAGTACGGCACCAGAGTCTAGCGGAAAACTAGTCATAGCCATGAACAGCGACATTCACATTGGGGCCGATCGAAATGCTGGTGAAGTTTTAAAAGCCATGATACACACTTTTCAAGACTTGTATGGAGAAGAATGGTATCAAAAAGTACATTGTATTATTAACAATGGAGATGTGTTCCAAAATGCTTCTATGGATGAGTTGTTGCTATTTTATGGGTCTTTTATATCGCCATTGGCAGCTCATGTTCCTTTTATGACTAGCATGGGAAACCATGATTTATACACTTCGCCTCCAGACCTGTATTATCAATTTTTAAAATACGATGAATTTTCGGCATACCCTTTGGACCCTCAATTAAACAAAAAATACTATTCTTTTAGGCTTGCAAACAGTTTATTTATCACCTTAAATTCAGAAACAAATACAGATGAAAAACAGACAGATTGGTTAGAAGCTAAACTAATAGAAGCAGAAGCAGAAAGCACCATAGATTTTGTGTTTATCAATGCTCACCACCCAGGAAAAAGTGAAATGTGGCAAGACGCCAACAATAAATGGATGCAAAACACCGTTTATCCACTTTTAGCTCGCTATCCAAAAGTGGTGATGGCCAGTCATGGTCACACGCATGCTTACGAAAGAGGGGTGATACAATCCGAACACGGCACAGATTTTAGAACGCTTATCTTAGGCCCAGCAGGAGGCTGGCTTGATTATTGGACAGAAAACTCCGATGCCACTGATTGGGCTCAAACTCACAGAAGCATAGAAGGTTCTCATTTTGCCATTTTAGAAGTGGACATAGAAAGCAAAACATACGAAGTCAAAGTCTACAGTTTAGGGGTCTCTGACAGAAAAAACACGGAACCATTTTTACAAGACTACTTTTACGGAAAAAAGACACAAGCCGCTCCCGAAACGCCAGAAGCACTAAGCCCCAAGATATTGGGAGCATTAAAACCCACTTTGATCGCGAGTGAATATCAAGGTCCAGATGAACTGATGAGTTCAGAGTTTCAGCTCACAGAAAAACCAGGAGATTACTCCGCTCCCATTGTAAGCATTTTAAGGGATTACGAAAACATATTTTCATCTACAGGGGCACCCAGTTACACTCCAATTGATTTAAACAAAGGCATCAATCTTCGGGCTTTGAGCATCGAAGACCCCTTAATAGAATCCAAAACCTATGCTTGGCGTGTACGGTATCGCGATAAAAATCTAAAATGGAGTGCGTGGTCTTCCGAAACAGTTTTCGAAGCCTCTAGCAATACAGAAGACCCTGGAATCCCACCGGTGAAGCTGCACAGTCCAAACTTTAAAGAATATCATTGGAGAATAGAAAACTCAAAACTCTTACTTTACTTTAAGTCTCATTCAAAACCAATTCAAGTACAAATCCACGACCTTAGAGGGCAACTCCAATACAGAGCGATTTTGAACACGAAAGAGCAGGGGAGCACAGAAATAAACTTGCAAAATTTAAGAGCAGGACTTTATCTCATTTCAATAGATCGTTCGGTGCATCGTTTGGTGAAGCATTGATTTCTTTAAGAAAAAAAAAGAGTGATTTGAAGTTTCAGAAGCGCCTGGCTTCAAATATATCATAGATACGGCTTGTTTATTCTGTAGGTGGATCCATAAAAACAGTAGTTGCATTAAAAATAAACATTAAATGGTGAAGTTAGCACTACATTTATACATTTGACTTCAAAAAAGAGTCTTAAAATAGTCCTGTCAATTTTTGGCAATCATGAAGTCTTGAATTAAAACGAAATCAAAAGGTGGAGTATTAAAAATTTGAAAACATCAGTCCATAATCTAAATGAAAATCACGATAAAAAGAATTAGACTGTCATAGAAGCTCCATCCCTTTAAAAAAGAAAAAACTCCAATCAGATTGGAGTTTTCAGTGCGGTCGGACAGACTTGAACTGTCATGAGATTGCTCTCACTAGCACCTCAAGCTAGCGTGTCTACCAATTCCACCACGACCGCAGAATTTTCACAAATATAGTTTAGAATTCGGGTGTTTCCAAGGGGCTTTCTACAGAGTTTTCTGTAGGAGAAGCATTGGGGACAGCTCCAGCAGGAATAGCTCCTGGCAACTGTGGAATTACCGTATTCTCTACATTCGAAGATTCAGTCGCTTTTCTAAGCTCGGAACCCACAGGCTCCCTATTTTGCTGAGTTGCGAAATAACCTAGGGCTAAAACCACCACAAAAAACAAAATAGCCACACTGCGAGTGAGCTTTTGAATAAAAGTAGCTGCTCCAGCAGTAGAAAAAGCAGACTGAGAAGTCATGCCTCCTAGGCCAGCTAAACCACCCATTTTATCGTTTTGGAGCAAAACCAACAAAACCAAAAACAAGCAGAGAAATACATGAAGAACGATTCCGATCCAGAAAATTGTGGACATTTTGAATACCTCTATTTTGATTGGGCTTCAGCAGCAGAAATGATAGCAAAAAAGGAATCTGCTTTCAAGGCGGCACCACCAATAAGTCCACCATCAATATCTTTTTGACCCAAAAGACCTGCGGCATTGTCTGGTTTCATAGATCCACCGTATTGAATGCGAAGGGCACTAGCGACTTCTTCACCGTAAATATCTTGAAGCACAGAGCGTACAAAAGCTTGTGTATCTTGGGCTTGCTCGTCTGTAGCCACAACACCGGTGCCAATGGCCCACACGGGTTCGTAAGCAATCACAGTGTTTAGAGCCTCTTCTTTTGAAATGTCTTGGTAGGCCCCTTTGATTTGTGCAGATAAAACAGACTCTAGATTGCCACCGTTCCTTTCATCTAAAGTCTCACCAATACAAATAATAGGGGTCAAACCAGCACTCAAGGTCTTTTTAACTTTTAAGTTTACCGTTTCATTGGTTTCACCAAAATATTGTCTTTGTTCGGAATGACCAATGATCACATATTCTACACCCAAATCTTTAACCATATCGATGGACACTTTACCAGTAAAGGCCCCTTGATCTTGCCAGTGGATATCTTGGCAAGCTAGCTTCACATTGCTGCCTTTTATAACATCGGCTACTTTGGATAAAGCAAGGTAGGTAGGGGCAATGACGATGCTTGTTTTCTTAATTTCTTTGGAAATTTCAACAATATCTTTAGCTAAAGCAACGCTTTGATCTACAGAGAGGTTCATTTTCCAGTTTCCGGCAATAATAAATTGGCGCATGATTCATTCCTTTAAATAATTAAACTATGACAAACTTAGAAAAATACGCCGCAAAAAAGGGCGTATTTATAAAAAAAATCTTAAAAGAGAAAGGATTAATAATTAGAATAAGAAGTTGAAGTCGGAGCTGGAGACCCACCATAACGGTCTCCCTCAATAGATTGCAAAACTAATTCTTCTTCGTAGCCTTTGAGGCGGCTCACTTCTGGCCTTTTCCACAAAAGTCTTGTGATAAGTTCACCTTCGCGGGTGTAATACTCCCAGATCAAGCCATCGTTGGTTTCTCTATCTGGTGGTCCCCAAAGCAAATTCACCATATCGGTAGTCATACCTTCTTCTATATAACCTTGTTTAAACACATCTTTGAGTCGTTTCTCAATACCCATACTTTCTTTAATCACAAAGTACTCTCTCTCGTATTCCTTTCGACCTTCGCCGCGTTCGATTAGTATTGGTGAAGAATATCGACTACTACACCCTAACAGCAACAAAGCAGAGATTCCAAATAAGACCCATTTAAAATTTTTCATAATGACTCCTTAAAACATAAAGATGCTAGAATATTAGAAAATTCTATCCAGACTTCTTACTTATTTTATAATTTATTCTCAATAATCGTATCAAAAAAAACAATGTTAACTTTTTTTTGCTCTTTTATCTTTAAAAAAGCTAGGTTTTTAGAAATTGAATTGAAAATTTTGTTTATTATGATTTATAAAACTCAAAGTTTATTAAAATCTATTATTTTTAAGGATAAATCCCCTTTAGATGAACTAAAAATAAAAGGATTTATATGATTGCACTGACTAATTCAAGTTTAAGCTCGTTTTTTCTTTTACTCCAAAGAAAACTTTTAAACGGGGTGAGATATTCGATATTAGTCCTTATTTTTATGAGTTTTTCTATGGGTTGGGCTATAGAACATAGAGGAGGTGCAGAGCTTCCTTTGAATTATGGAGCAAACCTTTCTTGGGGAACATTGGGCAACACCTCATTAAAACAGGGGCAGTGGTTCCCTCAGTCAAAAGTTTCACTCCGCTATCATTGGATAGAAAGTTTGGGAGAAAATCTTTTATATGGAGAGTTGGTAGAAGCAAAAGCTATTTACTTGCGTTTATTGGGAGAAACATATTTAAGCCCTACACACGGTGGGTTTTTGTTGGGTTTGGGGCTGAGTCCATTTCCGGTAAATCCTAATTTGGAGCTTCGATTTGTGTATTCCAGTTATTTATATTTTAACTCGAATGTAGAAATGCTATTAGTGGATTCCACTAATAATAAGTCCATAGCTGACACTTGGAATTCAAACTATATTTTTGACAAAATTTGGCAATCTAAGGCTTCTAAAATGGATTTTTCACAATCCTTTAATTTTGAGCTGGCCACTCATTATATTTACCAAAAAAAACTATTCATTGATTTAGCCTTGTACTTTTCTCTCATAGATATCCAGACAAAAAGTGATTCAAAAAGCTATGACTACAATCGAAACATTCCTGTATTTAGCAGAGACTATATCATTGAACTACACTATCATAATTTATGGAAGCTCAATAAAATCTGGGGCTTTTCGCACTCTGCACACTGGTATATGACTGGACTTTCAAAATCTAAAAATGGCAGTGAACTGAAAAAATCTTTATCTTATGGTCTTTTATTAGCGGGGCTTCAGTACGCCTCCTCGAACGACAAGCATTTTTTTAATTTGCATTTGGGCATGTGGGCGCGCACTCAAAAGAACACCTACAACGGAGATTTCATTCAACAAAGTTTAGTCCAGTTGGAATATCAACGGCGATTTGACCTTTCGTCGAGCCTTAGGAAAGAAAATTAGATTTTTCACAGATTTTTTTAAGTTCTCTTTGAGAGGATCCAAGGGAGCTTTTTTGTAAATAGAATGAATCCAAAGGACACCAGAATAGGAATCGGCTTCTATTTTTATCATAGACGCTAAAGGTGTTTCACCGTATTTTTTCCAAGCATAAAAATACACCTCTCGTTTAGAGTTTTTGGCCCCTCTCATAGTGAGTCCTGCGGGGAATTTCAAAGAATCCAATTGCAAAGAATACCAAGTTTGCGAGAAAGCGGTCCTTAAAACATACTTGTTTTTTTCAGATGAATCCGCACACAAAAATTCTGCATTGGCAAGCAATTCTAGATCATCCCAGTGGAGTGGAGTCTCCCCTATATTTTCTTTAAGGTGGTGTGTGGCAAGTTGTCGTTTCACATTTTCGGGCTGAATCATTAAATAGCGTTGTTCTGGACTGGTGACAAACAAAAATGATTTTTTTGAAGACAAATAAACTAAAAAAGAATCGGGCTCCAAAAGCTTGTGCTTCCAAGAAACATCAATGTGCACACGAGAGTTTTTTTGATTTATAAAAAACCCTTCAAAATGAATATGCAAATCTTCTTGAATCCAAGGTTTAGGACACAAATCTTGAGAAAAAAGAAGAGAAAATGTAAAAAGGATCAAAAATACAAACAAACGCATTTCAATAATCTAGTAAATAAAAAAAACTAGCAAAAAAAATTAGACTTCGAATTTTTGAATATCACTTTATTTTTATGAAGTCTCACACACGCCTGGCTTTTTTAAGCTGGAAGTTGGAAGCCTTTAGCACTTAGAGATGAACAAGATTCCAGGCACGCACTTCCACAGGCTCAGTGTAGCACATCTCAGCATTATTGTGTTTTTGCTCCCCAGTCATTAAGGTGGAGGTCGATTTCTATGGTTAAATGTTGGTGTGCTTTTGTTGTGAGAGCCAGGCGCTTCTGAAACTTCAATAAATAAAAGATTTTAATTTAAGTTGTTTTATTCTAGATAGAAAAACATGAGAATAGATGTTTTTTGTAGGCTTTGTTTTAAAATAAAAAAGTGATCTATCGCTGGATATTATTGAGGTATATGCTAGATAGACCACTGCAGGGGCATGGG
>JAAYJH010000028.1 GCA_012523035.1 Fibrobacter sp. | reverse complement strand
CATTCTTGGCACGGTTTTCGCAAGGCATTTCATCTGAGTACACGCGATTCATATGAGACAGACAGCGAAGAGTAAGGTTTGCTCTTCCTCATTTCGATTTTCTTATTGCGGTGGATTTCGCCTTGTTTTTTTCTTGTGGTGATTATGGATAGGCGGGGTGTTTTTTTGGAGCAAAGAGTTTGCTATATCCACTAATTTTAATTTCTCTAAACTTCGTTTTATCCAGGCTTTATTTTCGGGCAAATACCAAAAGAAAAAGCGTCGTTGATTCTTTTTTTCGAGAGGAGTTTTAGCCACAAAAAGGGGTTTTCCTTGCTCATTCATTTCTGCATAAAACATTTCTGTTGCCATATTCATTGGAGTAGGGGTAAAATCTTGAACTTGCTCTAATTTGAAACCTAAACTTTTGGTCTCCAAAGCCAACTGGGCCATCTCTTTTTCTGTGGAGCCGGGCAAACTCGAAATAAAATAAGGAATGATTTGCTGGTTTTTATTGACAGCGGCACTTTCTTTTTCAAAAAGAGTTTTGAATTGATAAAACAAAGAAAAAGACGGCTTTCGAATGAGTTTTAAAATAGCATCGGAAGTGTGTTCTGGGGCCACTTTTAAGCGTCCGCTCACATGATTTTGAATGAGGGCTTTGGTATATGCTTTGTGACTTTTTAAAATATCCTGATCGAGAGTGTTTTGAAGCAAAATATCATAACGAACACCACTCCCAATAAATAAATGCTTGACTTTGGGGTGTTTTTGAACTTGTTCATAGAGTTCTAATAAATCTTGATGGTTCGTGTTGAGGTTTTTACAAATCTCTGGAAATAAGCAACTTGGTCTTGTGCATTTGGCACACAGATTGAGATCAAAACCTTGCATTTTATAAGTATTAGCAGAGGGGCCTCCTAAGTCGGTGATGGTGCCTGTAAAAGAAGGCAGTTGAGTCACTTGTTCCAATTCTTTTAAAACACTTTTAGAAGAACGACTCACCACAAATTTCCCTTGGTGTGCGTTGATAGCACAAAAACTACAACCACCAAAACATCCCCTATGAATATTGATAGAGTGTTTGATCATTTCATACGCAGGAATATCCCCTCTCTTTTTATACTTAGGGTGAGGGGTACGCATATAAGGGTATTCATAAGTTTCATCTAGCTCTTCACTAGACAATGGAGGGTATGGAGGGTTCACAACCACAGCTTTATCTTGAACGCCTTGTATCAAACGCATGGGGAACATCTTATTAGTTTCTCGTTCAATTTTCTTAAAATTTTGCAATTGTTTTTGCTTGCTAGAAGCACATTGCTCGTGTGAAAGCAAAATCAAATCTTCCCATTTTTTATGTGGCTTTATAGATTCAAGATCGGCCAAATAAGCTGTTTGAGGTATAGTGGTGAGACTAGAAAAAGGCACTCCTCTTTGCAAAAGGCGGATAATTTCTTTCAGTGGTTTTTCACCCATGCCATAGACCAACAAATCAATGGGAGCCTCGGCTAATATACTAGGTTTTAGTGAATCTTGCCAATAGTCGTAGTGAGTGAAACGACGCAAGCTAGACTCTAATCCTCCAGAAATAATAGGGGTGTCGGGGAATAGATCTTTTAAAATTTTAGCATACACATAACTAGCATAATCCGGTCTAAATCCAGTGCTTCCACCAGGTGTATAAGCGTCGTTACTCCTCAACCTTTTGGCCGCAGTATAGTGATTGACCATACTATCCATACCACTAGAAATAGCAAAAAAGTGTTTTGGCTTTCCAAATTTTTTAAAATCTCGTAGGTCGTCTCGCCAATTGGGCTGCGGCAAAATAGCCACTTTAAAACCATGGTGTTCCATTAACCTTGCAATAACAGCGTGTCCAAAAGAAGGGTGGTCCACATAGGCATCGGCGGTGACCAAAACCACATCCACTTCACTCCAGCCTCTTTCTTGAACTTCTGCATAAGTAATCGGTAAAAATTTCATAAAAACTCAATAAAATAAATCACTATAAAAAACTAAATTAACAAAGTCACCCAAAAACAAATAGAACTAAGCAAATAAAGGGGAGCAATTCTTTTCTTCTCTTTTTCACTGACAGAAAAAAATGAAATCAAGGCATTGTAGAGCAAATAAACAGCAAAAAAATAAGCTAAAACTCGAGTCAAAAAAACAGGAATAAAAAAGGGGATCAGTTCACCTATTTGCAACAACACCACAAGCATCACACTTTGCATCACAAAAGCAGTAAAAAAGGCTGGTTTAGCTTGCTTAGGGAGCTTCAAATAACGCCCTCCTAATATATAGTCTCCCACAGGTCTTCCTAATAAAAAAAGCAAATAAACAATCCAAATAGGCATAAAAAAAACAAAACCGAGAATAGAACTCATCATAGAAAACACCCTTTATTTCTTATCCATAAACTTTTTTTCATATTTAGAAAACACACAACCACAATAATCTTGCCTATACAAATCAAACTCCTTCGAAAGTTCCACAGAGCGTTTGTAACCATTTTGCTTCTTAAAGTCAGAAACTAAATTTTGAACCTTATAAATTGCACTGCACTCTTCTGCAATTTGATTCAATAAAGGGGCGTTTTTCATGGGGCTAATGGTCAAAGTAGAAACAAAATAATCTGCACCTATTTCTTGTGCTTTTTTGGCCGCTTCTGACAAACGAAGTTTAAAACATTCAGTGCACCTAGCACCTCCTTCGGGCTCTTTTTCTAAACCTTTCACACTCAAAAAAAACACTTTAGGATTATACTCCGATTCAATCAAGACTATAGAATTAGGAGAATTAAAGTTTTTCACAAAATGTTTCACCTCGAGCAGTCGCTGTTCATACTCTTTTTTTGGGGTGATATTGGGGTTGTAATAATACACCGAAATATTAAAATAAGGAGACAAATACTCAAGCACATAAGTACTACAAGGAGCACAACAAGAATGCACCAAAAGGTGTGGAGTCACACCAGAGTCTTTAATATCTTTTAATATACCCTGGAGTTGTTTATCAAAATTCATCTTCACTCCAATAAAAAATAGAAATAAATGATCACATTAAAAATATAAAAATAATGATTGAAGTCTCACACACGCCTGGCTTTTAAATGAAATACAAAAAACAATATTCTAAAAACTATAGTGACTTAATAATTTAAGACAGAAAAGTTTGATCCCTTAGTTTAAAAGTAAAAGCTAAATTTAACTACACAGGAATTGAAAAAAATGAAAAATAACAACACAAAACCAGCTAGCAGCCGCAAAAGCATCACTAAAACATCTCAGAGGACCCGTAGAGTTCTTGATGATATATTCAAGACAAAGATCGTACTTGCAACTCTTCAAGAAGATAAAACCCTTGCAGAACTCTCCACCGAATTCGAAGTCCATCCAAATCAAATCAGTCAATGGAAGGCATACTTTCTCCAGAATGCAAGCTCCGTTTTCAGTGGTCCCAAAAATGAGAAAAAGGAAATTGAACGCCTCGAAAAGGAGTGTGATGTTCTTCATAATGTTATCGGCGAGAAGGAAATGGACATTGACTTTTAAAAAAAACTTAAAATTTCTCTAAGAGTGGACATGGTCGATATCAATCAAAAGAGTCGCGATATCAAGAAACAATGTGAACTACTCAGCATTAGCCGCAATGTCTACTACTATAAACCAAAAGTATCGGAGTTCAAGCTCTTACTGATGCAACACATTGATGAACTGTACACAGAAAACCCTGCGGCAGGTCAGCGTTCACCACAATCGTCGCTCCTACGAAGATTTGGAATCAAGGCAGGACGCAGGCTGATTCGAAGCATGATGAATATTATGGAGATTGCATCACTTGCGCCAAAGCCTTTTCTCTCTGCCCCAAACGCTCAGCACAAAAAGTATGCCTATCTCCTTCGCAATGTTGTCATAAATCATGTAAATCAAGTCCGGAGTACTGACATTACCTATATCAAGTTGCGAAACGGATTTGCTTAGCTGACTGCAGTCATCGACTGGTATAGCAGGCGTATTCTGAGCTTTCGACTTTCGACAACTCTGAGTACGGACTTCTGCGAAGAATGTACTTGCGAAGCTATTGAAAAATACGGCTGGCCCGAAGTTTTTAACACGGATCAGGGATGCCAATTCACTTCGGAGCAGTTCACGAATATTTTCAACGCTGAGCTTTGTTCAACTAGACTGAGTATGGACGGCAAAGGCCGAGCCTTCGACAATATTTTTGTAGAAAGATTCTGGCGAAAGCTCAAGTATGAGGATGTTTACTTGAAAGGCTATGAAACAGTCGTCGAATGCAGAAAGGGTTTAGGTGAATATATCAGTAGATACAACGACATCCGCGAAGATTCTTCTCTTGACAGGAACACACCATCGGATGTATATTTTGGAAGAGTCCAGTTCGAAAGAGTTGCATAGGAAAAACATTAACTAAGAGTCAAGTTTTCTGTTAAAAAAAGTGAAGCACTTCAGTATAGAGGACAAATTTAATGAATAAGTTATATAAAATAATTTTGGCGTGTATTATATATACTGGATTTGTGAGTGCATCTCCCGTTATTTGGGATGGTTCTGTAGATGTGTCGTGGTATCAAGAGAGTGCTCAAGCGTATAATTTGATTACAGCAGAGCAGTTGGCTGGGCTTGCACACTTAGTAAATGAAGGACATTCTGATTTTTTGGGTAAAACAATCACTTTGGGGGCAGACATTTTCTTAAATGATACAGCAGGTGCCGTAGCTGGCACATGGGCAAGTATTCCAAGAAGGGAGTGGATCCCAATTGGGAACAGTTCTCGTCCATTTAAAGGTGAGTTTGATGGTATCGCAGGAAAGAAAAATCGTAAAATTTATGGGCTTTACATTAACGATACCACAAAAACTTCGGTAGGTCTTTTTGGATATACATCTGGTGTTCAAATTAGCAATTTAGAGGTACTTGTAGGTCGTGTCACAGCAAAGGACACTGTTGGAGCACTTATTGGGTATGCCGAAGGTGGGAGTGTATCTAATGTGCATAGTGAAATCAAAGTAACAGGTCGAAATTATGTTGGAGGACTCATAGGTAATTTTAGTGGATCTCTTTATCGAAGTTCTGTGAAAGAAAGTGTCGTAGGAAAAACTTATGTTGGCGGACTTATGGGATATGCCAGTGGTAGTGTATCTGACTCT
>JAAYJH010000027.1 GCA_012523035.1 Fibrobacter sp. | reverse complement strand
CCGCCTCTAAACCTTTGGAAGTCATCTCAAAAACACCGATTTCGTCGGTGGCTCCAAATCGATTTTTAATAGTCCTTAGTATTCGATATTGATGATTTCTATCGCCTTCAAAATAAGCTACCGTATCCACCATGTGTTCCAAAATACGAGGCCCTGCAATTTGACCATCTTTGGTCACATGTCCCACTAAAATAGTAATGCAATTACTGTTTTTAGCATAAATCATTAACTCTAATGTGCTTTCTCGAAGCTGCGTGATGCTCCCGGGAGTCCCAGGAAGTTCTGATTTATAAACAGTTTGAATAGAGTCGATCACCATCACTTGAGGTTTTACTTTTTTTGCTTCTTTTAAGATTTTTTGTAAATCTGTCTCACACATCAATAGCATGTCACTACCAGACACTTGCAATCTTTCACTCCTAATTTTGACTTGAACCGCACTTTCTTCGCCACTCACATACAAGGTTTTTACTTGAGCTGCAGACATGAGTGCCAGTGTCTGCAAAACTAGAGTGGATTTACCGATACCTGGATCACCCCCTATTAAAATGAGCGAGCCAGGGGCTAGTCCTCCCCCTAGGGTCCTGTCAAATTCGGAGTTAGCAGAACTCAATCGCTTGGTGTCTTCGGTGTGAATACTATGGAGAGGAGTGGGTTTAGAGCTAACATTTTTTCCGCCCAGGCCTCTGGATTCATTAGGAGTTTCTATTTCGTGTTCTTTGAGTGAATCCCAAGAGTTACAGTGAGGGCACTTTCCAACCCATTTAGAAAAAGACATTTTGCAGTTTTCACAAATGTATTCTATCTTATTTTTTTTGTTGGACATTTTAAATACTCCTTTCACTGAACAAACTCATGGGGATGGAAAATTGAAAAAGTTTATGATTAAAAAAGATACCAATTTTTAATTATAAAAAGGTTTTTTTTAGTAGAACATAAAGAGTGTGTATCGACAAGTTCAATGCATATATTTAGATTTTTTGTAATTGCATTGATCATTTAAACTCAGACATATTAAAAAACAACAAAATTTACTTACTAAAAGTAGAGAGAATAGTGGCGAGATAAAAATATAGCACATCACTTTTTAATGAGTATTAAAAAAAATGATAAAAAAAACAGCCAAGACGGCTGTTTTTGAAAGTTATTGAACCGGAGCTGCTCGTTTTTTTCTTCGTTTCGTAGGTTGAGACTGTTCGTTCGATTGAATAGCTGTTTTAGAGGTGACAGGAGTCTGTGGTGATACCACAACAGAGGCAGCTTTTTCACCTGGTCGTGTGAAGCCGTATTGACGAGGTTCAAAGCCACTTGGGAATTTAGTGTTTGCATCGTATATGACTTTCTTTGCTGTAAATCGTTCGATTTTTGCTCCAGAAAGATTAGCACCCGAAAAGTCTACTTCTTCCATTTTGGTGTCGGCGTTAAAACGAGCTCCTTGTAGATTAGTGTTTCTAAAGTTTACCTTTCTAAGGGTAGCTCCAGAAAAATTAGCACCAGAAGCTTGAGCACTAGTAAAGTCTGTCATTTCTATAGTTGAGTTAGAGAAATTTGCTTTAGTGAGGTCAGCAAAATCAAAGATGTTTTTTCGAATATAAGCCCCGTCAAAGACAGATTTTGATAAATCTGCTTTTTGAAAAACTACTTTATTCACTTCTGTATCAAAAAAAGAAGCTCCTGTGAGTTTTGTGCTTTCAAAAGAACTACCTAAAATTCTACCTTTATCAAAAATGACACCGGTTAAATTTTGGTTGTTAAAATTCATTTTTTTGAGTGTGGCTTGAGCAAAGGAAGCTTTTTCTATCTGAGACCTAGAGAAGTCTGTTTTATTAAATGTAGTTAAAGAAAGGTCTGCAGAATTGAAATTTACATTATCAAATTTAGCACCATTGAATTTGGTTTTTGAAAGACCTGCTCTTGAAAAATTTACATTTTTAAGATAAACACCACTAAACGAGGCACTAATTAAGTTACACCCAGAAAAGTTAGTGTTTTCTACAGTGGTTTTGGATAAGTTAGCCTCTCCCATCAGTGAACGAGCAAAAGTAGCATTGGTCAAATTAGAACCTTTAAAAGTGGCTTTAGTTAAATCCATATCGGTTAAAGAAGCATTGGCTAAATTAGAGTTGCTAAAATTAGCACGGTCAGAAACCTTCATAGCATCTAGGCGTGCCCCTTGCAAGTTGGTTTTAGGGAATGAGCTTTCTAACAAAGTGGCACGATACAAATTTGCATTTTGCATGTTTGCCCCTTTAAAAGAAGTGTTTCTAATGTCAGCTCCACTGAGTGTAGCCCCAGTTAAATCTGCGTTAGTGAAGTTAGCATTGGATATAACGGCATTTTGAAAATTAACATCCACAAGACTTGCTTTAGCAAAGGAAGGCTTGTCTCCTGTGGATCGTTGAAAGTCAGTGATTCCTTTGACTGCACGCGCATTATCGAATCTAAAGTTATCAATGCGTTTGTCTCTAAAAGAAACTCTAATGTCTTGATTTCGCCAATCAGATTCTTGTGCAAAAGAGTTTAAAGTCATTGTAGTGACAAGTAAAAGACAAAACTTGAAAATAAATGGAATGTTCTTATTCATGTAGTGATTCCTTTGGAGAAGAATAATCAAAAAACAGATAAGTCTAAAATAATTAAAAAAAATAAAAAAGAACTACCTAAAAGAAAAAAACATTCAAAATAAAAGCTAATATTCAAATATTATGGATAAAATTAAGATTTTGCAATATGACATTGTGATTTGTGGTGCTGGACCAGCTGGTTTAAAGGCTGCTTATGAAATTCAAAAAAAATCTAGAGGAATATATAAAGTTTTACTATTAGATAAAAAAGAGCCTTGGACAGAGCCTGCTTTTTGTGCTGAAGCTGTTTCTTTGGATCGTCTTTCTAAATTGTGGGAACCAAAAAAAAAGTGGGTGAGACAGTCTATTTCTGGAATTTACTTTACATCTCCAAGTCGAAAACGAGCAGAGTTTTATAGTAAAGATTGTGGTGTGATTTTAAATAGACCACTTTTTCATAAAGACATAGCGGATGCTGCTACAGACATAGGAGTCTTGTCTCACTTCAACACCCAATGTACAAAGCTTAACTATGAGCCTAACGGACAATGGAACTTGTCTGTAAAAAGAGATGGAGAAGCTTTAGACATCAGAACAACAGTGCTTATAGATGCAACAGGTGCTGGAGCTAAGCTTTCAAAGAGTGTGCCAGAATTGGCGGGTTTAGAGGCTGGCAATATCGATTTGGAGTCGGCTATTTTTGCAATAGTAGAAGGTGTAGAGCATAGCAAAGAACATATTGAATTGTTTTTTGGTTCTGAATTTCCAGGTGGCTATGCTTGGCTTTTTCCACGCGACCATAATCAGGTGAATATCGGTTTAGTTTTGGGTCGCGATGCTCCAAAAACACACTCTCTAAAAAAGCAACTAGAAAGATTCATTTCAAAAGATTATCCAAATGCAAAAATAAAAGGTGTTTTTGGAGGGATGATTGCCTGTGGGCAATCCAAAAAAGCCATAGCAAGAAATGGTTATTTTAAAGTGGGTGATTCTGCTAGTGTGGTCAACCCAATCAGTCGTTCTGGCATAGTAGAGTCTATGTTAAATGCGGAGTTATTGAGTGATTGTGTGTTGAGATGGATGTCCGAAGACTCATTTGAAAATCGACAAAAAATTGAAAAAAACTACCTTGATTTATGGATGAAAGCTTTGGGTAAAGAGCATATGCGGCTTTATAAAGCAAAAAGAGTTTTCTCAAAAGTCACGGACAAGCAATTCAATAAAGCGACACATCGTTTAAGTCGTCTTTCTAGAGAAAAAACATCATTATTTAGAATTGTAATCGCTGTTTTAATATCCACTCCCAGTCTCATATGGAAAATGCGATCTTTTATTAGGTAAATTATGTCTATAAAAAATAACCAAGCAGAAATACAAAAAGTTTTTAGTGCTTTTCAAAATCCAGACGATAAATGGAAGTATTTAATGAAATTATCCAAAGAGCACCCGTCCATAGACTCCTCTCTATTCGAAGAAAAGTTTTTGGTTCAAGGTTGTGCAGCTCGTATGTATTTAATACCCGAGTTTAAAGAAGGGCTTTTATACTTTTATATGGACACAGAAAGTGGAAGTGATTCCCCCCTAATCAGTCGTGGCTTAGGAGCTTTAGCATTAAAAATTTATAACGGAGAAAAACCTCAAGATATTTTGAGCTCATCACCAGATTTTTTTCAAGAAATAGGCTTGAATGTGGGTCTTTCTCCTACAAGAGCCAATGGTTTTGCAAGTTTATTAAAGCAAATCTACTTGTATGCACAAGTTTTTTCAATTTTGTGATTATTTTTCCTTTTTTTGAAATTCAAAAAACTATATTAAGCTTATGATTAGCTTTATGAATTTTATGAACAAAACCCCTCTTGAAGACGAGGATAGTGATGAGGTTAAAACCCCGGAACCTACTCGTTTTATGAGTTGGCAAGACGCTGTTTTTCTTTTAGTCATTGCGGCTTTAATTACAGGCGGCTATTATTATTTCCAAAATGTTAAAAAGAAGGGATTAAAGCAGTTCACCGAATGCAATCTTTTATTTGAAGCAAAAGACTATTTATCTAGTGAAGCATGCTACGAAAAAACTTGGAGCTTGTCTTATGTCACTGACTCAATGGAATTAGTCCGTCAAGAAAGGTTAGGGTATATTACCGATTTAAGGGCTGCTCAAGTGGATGTTTTTCACCTAGTAGAAATCAGTTTCAATCAAGGTGATTCATTAGAAGCTTTTAAATCCATGGACAAAATACAAAAACCTTTGTTGTTTTTAGAAGAAGATTTCATAAGTCAATGGACAGAGTGGGAAAAAGCCCATGCTTTATGGGCCGCTATTCAAGCAGCGATTCCTAACGAGGAAAATCCTTCGTCAACACCCTAATTTCTCTTTGTTCGTCAATGGAGTGTTGGATTTGCACCCAATAACTAAGTTCAATCACTCCTTTTCCAAGGCGTTCGGGCCATTCAATCAGTGTGATCCCTTGTTTAAAATAGTATTGGTCAAAACCAATTTCATCTAAACTACTATGTTCTGTTAAACGATACAAGTCCAAGTGGTAAATGGGGGGACTATGGGGGTATTCGTGAACAATAGTGTAAGTTGGAGAATTTACAAGGCCTCTGTAACCCAATCCTTCACAGATTCCCTTTGAAAAAATAGTTTTTCCTGCTCCTAAATTGCCCGCAATAGCGATCACATCTCCCACAATTAATTTTTTAGAAAACTCTTTAGCAAACTCAAAAGTTTCTATTTCACTATTCGTAATCATAGTTTGTCGCGAAATTGTTCATAAGTGAATTGACGAACCCACCGAAATTGATTGTCTTGAGTCCAAATACCAATATTTGGGTGTCGAACTCCATTAAAAAAAGTGGTTTTGACCATAGTATAATGAATCATATCTTTAAAAACAATTCTATCCCCGACTTGTAGAGCTTTATCAAAAGAATAGTCTCCAATCACATCTCCAGCTAAACAAGTGTTTCCAGCCAAGCGATAAGTATAAGTTTTTTCGTTTGGCAAAGCAGCGTTTTGAACTTCGGGTCGATAAGGCATTTCTAAACAATCAGGCATATGAGCACTCACAGAAATATTGAGAATCGCAATATCCATTTCATTTTTGACAATATCTCCAACTGTAGCGATTAAATCCCCTGTTTGCCAGCCCACAGCCTCTCCTGGCTCTAGGATTACTTGTGTTTGTGGGTATCGTTTCTTAAAATCTATTAATATTTGAATCAGCCTTTCTACATTATAATCTTCACGAGTAATATGGTGACCGCCTCCAAAATTCACCCACTTCATTTGAGGTATCCACTTAGAGAATTTACTTTCAAAAGCTTCTAAAACTTTTTCCAAAGCATCTACATTTTCTTCACAAAGCGCGTGAAAATGCAAACCTTCAATCCCTTCCAATTTGTTTTCATCGAACTCTTTTAAGGTGATACCAAGACGAGAAAAGCGTCCGCATGGATTATAAAGATCTGTGCTCACGCTAGAATACTCTGGATTCACCCTTAAACCAGGACTAACTTTAGCGGCGAGCGTTTTTTCTTTGAATCGTTTCCATTGAGAAAAACTATTAAAACTGATGTGATTTGCCAGACTGAGGATTTCATCGATCTCATGATCTTCAAATAATGGTGCATAAAGGTGGACTTCTTTTTTCATTTCGTTCTTTGCTAAGAGTGCTTCGTTTAAACTAGAAGCAGTAGCTCCAGGCAAGTACTCAGCAATAATAGGGAAGGTACTCCACATACTATAACCTTTTAGAGCAACAATTATTTTGGTATCACTCTTTTTTTGCACATAATCTAAAAGCTCTAGATTTCGTCTTAATTTAGACTCTTCTAACAGATAGCAGGGGCTGGGGATGAGTTGGTAGTCAATCATAAAGCAAATATAAAATACTTTTAGCTTTTCTGAATTTTATTTAAAATATAACCGCTCTTTGAATCAAAAACACAAGCAACTTACTCAAAAACCTACTCGAAATCAAATAAAGATATAGAACAATGATTTTGAAGTCTCACACACGCCTGGCTTTTTTCAAGATGAATGCCCCTTCTCCTCATGGCGAGAACTTTTGCTCGTTGACGGGCTTTGCCCGTGGCAATCCATATGAAATGGACGGGTGAACTAAAAAGTATTTAGAAATGAACAACATTTTCGGTGCCCCGTCCTTTATTCTTCTTAAAACATCTCTCCGCAGCATCAACTTTGGTGTTGATATTTGCTTAAAAAAGTCGATTTTTATTGGCTAAAATCGGTAAAGTGGAGACTCCTTTTTACGCTATTTTTGAAAAGTTTTTTGTCCCTATCCCTCCATAATAACCTATATTTTCTTTATGCGTAGTAAAGGGATATATTTCAGCGATGGCGAGAGGGATGGTGACCCGTACGGGCGGAGACTGGCGTGGTGTTAATCGCTTTGTTTATTAGTGAGCAAGGCTCCGTTTTTGGAGCTAACTGGTTAGCCCAAAAATACAGCCCGACCCAGCGGAAGTGTT
>JAAYJH010000026.1 GCA_012523035.1 Fibrobacter sp. | reverse complement strand
CCATTAAAGTTTATTTTATAAAATGATAGATAATATACTTTTAGTCCACTTTTTTAGGATTAAAGACGATAGTATCTCTTTGAATCAGTCTTACTTTTAGAAGTATTTTATTAAAAGATTTTCTTTTTAGGAGTTTTATGTCCACTAAATATTCAAAACGCGGTATTTTGATTAGTAAGACACCATATGAAAAACGAATTGCCATTATCGAAGATGGTGAATTAGCTGAACTTGTTGTGGAAGGAGTTTCTTCTAATCGAGTATTAGGTAATATTTATAAAGGTGTTGTTCAAAAAGTTTTACCCGCTTTAAAAGCTGCATTCATAGACATTGGTTTAGAAAAAGCAGGATTTTTACATCAAGAAGATGCCATCGACCGAAACGCTTCACTGCGTCGAGAATTTGGAGATTCAGAAGACGACGAAGGGGGCGAAGAAGAGCTTTCTATCGACGAAATTTTACAAGAAGGCCAAGAAATTATGGTGCAAGTGGTCAAAGAACCCATTAGCACCAAAGGGGCAAGACTCACCACCCACTTGAGTTTTGCAGGTCGATTTTTAGTATGCATGCCTGGAACTAATTTTATCGGTGTTTCAAAAAAAGAACGAGATATAGGGCGTCGTCGAGAATTTAGAAGAGCCATTCGCAGACTCAAAGCCAAAGATGTTGGTTATATCGTTAGGACCAATGGGCTTCTTGAATCAGAATTAGAAATCACCAAACAAATGAGAGAATTAGAAGCTAAATGGGAAGCAACAAAATATAATTTTGAAGTACAAGAGCCTGAAACTTGTATTTATCAAGAGTCCGATTCCATAAAACAAACCATTCGTGAGTATTTTAGTGACAATACAGATTATGTATACATTGATGACCGAGAAGAGTTCTTGGCCATTACAGAATACTTAAAAATCTTATCCTCAGACAAGCTAAACAAACTAAAATTATGGAGTTCTCCAGAAAGTTTGTTTGAATATTTTAAAATAGAAGACGAGTACTCTAAGTCTTTAGCAAGGGTGGTGCCTCTTTCTAAAGGTGGCAACTTAATCATTGAACAAACAGAAGCCTTAGTATCCATAGACATCAATACAGGTCCAAAAATATATGGAAAAGACCAATCCGAGCTCATTCGTGAAACCAATATAGATGCCTGTCAAGAAATTGCAAAACAACTAAGACTTCGAGATGTAGGTGGCTTGATCGTTATTGATTTTATAGACATGGATAACGAAGAAGACAAAGAAATAGTGTACAATGAATTTCGAAAACAACTTCGTCGTGACAAAGCTCCCACTAGCACCACCCCTATCAGTCAGTTTGGGCTCATGGAAGTCACTCGCAAAAGAGTTCGGGCCAATTTAATGACAGAAAAAACAGAAGAGTGCCCTGTTTGCAAAGGTTGTGGCCATATCTACAGTCTAGAAACCACACTTTCAATCATAGACAGATCACTTGCTCGCATACGCAAAAAACTAAAACACAAAGAAGTGAGCCTGGTCTTGAGCACACCGATGGTCGATGTTTTTTGTCAAGACATGGGTCGTATGTTTAACTATTTAGAATATAAACATCGCATCAAAATTAATTTAATAGAAGATGACAAAGCTTATATCAATCAATTTTCTTTTTATGACCCCCAAAACGAAGAAATCATAGATATTTTTAACACTTGATCAAAAGTATTAATAAATCTCATAAAAGAAGTACTTTTGTGCTTCTTTTTTTGTTTGAAGTCTCAGAAGCGCCTGGCTTTTTTAAGTGGGAACTTGTAAGTAGGAAGTTATTAGTACTTAGAGATTAACAGTATTTTTGGACACGCATCCCTGCCTTTCTGGCACGCATAAATGCGTGCCAGAATAGTGGGACGACTGTGTGAATAAGGAGTGCATTCCAAAAAATGGACACTTTTGATTTCAAATTTTAATAATATAAAGCTAAAGAACTTAGTATTTATGGATGATAATCTACAATTTGATTAATTCTGAATCGACATTTTGTAGTGCCATTTTCTTGGTTAAATTCTTCTATACATCCAGGTGTTTTTATGAAAAAGGTGTAAAATATGCGTTGCGTTAGGGGGTGTAGTGGAAATCTTTTTTTCTTTATGTGGTTTAAATAACAAAAAGATTGGAGCAAAACACCCGACCCGCCAGTTGTATAAAATGCTGTTTTTAGGTGTGGCGGGGAACGCCCAAAATAAAAAAGAGCCCTTTCATTAGAGCTCTTCTTTGTAAAATAAATTTGCCTTTAATTTATAAAAGCTTTGTAGATGGATTGGATGGCTCTTTCGGTCTCGGACTCAGAAACCCCTATGATGATGTTTATTTGTGAGGAGCCCTGGTCAATGATACGGACATTGATAGAGTTGTCTGCAAGTGCATTGAAAAGTGTTGCTGCGACTCCAATTTTATCGGTCATTCCGTGCCCTACAGTGGCAATGAGGCTAATCCCTGTGAAGACTTTAAGTTGATCAGGACGCATTTGCTGAGTGATGTTTTCTAAAACGCTTTCTTGGACTGCGTAAAGTTCTTTGGAATCGACCACAATGTTCATGGAGTCGATGGCACTTGGGGATAGTTCGTAAGAAAGACCTTCGTATTCAAGGATTGCCAAAACACGACGACCAAATCCAATTTCTTTGTTCATCATGGTCTTTTCAATGTATATCATAGAGAATCCCTTTCGACCAGCAACTCCAGTGATTGGGTGCTTGCTGCTTTGAGGGGTAGGTCCAATGATGGTGCCGTAATCTTCGGGTTTGTTTGTGTTTTTGATGTTGATGGGGATGTTTTTGGCTCTGCATGGAGATATAGATTCGTCGTGAAGCACACTCGCACCAGAATAGGCTAATTCTCGAATTTCTCTGTAACTGATATATTCAATGGGTTTTGGATCTTTTACTATTCTAGGGTCTGCCATGAGCATTCCAGAAACATCTGTCCAGTTTTCGTAAAGAGCCGCGTCAATTGCATTTGCCAAAATGGCTCCAGTAATGTCTGAGCCTCCACGAGAGAAGGTTTTGATTTGCCCGTGTAAGTCTGATCCATAAAAACCAGGGATCACATAGACTTTGCTTTCATCTTCTATGGCTTTGGCTATGTTGTTGTAAGTATTTGGAGAAATTCGATATTTGTCGTCAAAAGAAATAATAGGAAATGCGTCGATAAATTCTGCATCTAGGTATTCTGCGATTAAAATTGCATTTAAATATTCTCCGCGACTCGCTAAATAATCACTACTGAGTGTCTCTGATTTGTCTTTTAATTGTAGGTTGATTTGCTCTAATTCTGTGTTGATGGCGTTGGATAAGTTTAACTCTTGAGCGATTTCAGAAAATCTTTGGCTAATCATATTCCAAGGTTCTGAATAGTCCAAGCTTTTTTTTGCTAAATCGTATGCACTGTAAAAAAGATCCGTGAGTTTTGTCTCTTCTGGGCTTCGCTTCCCAGGAGCAGAAACAACTATAATTTTTCGGGCAGGGTTAGCATCAGTAATAGATTTAACCTTTTTGAATTGCTTGGCATCCGCTACGGAACTGCCACCAAATTTGCATACGATTCTTTTGGACATATGGTTTCCTTTTGAAAGGGCAATATGACTTTTGTGAAATGTAAAATAAAAGCCAATAATGTAAAAATAATAATAAACTAGAAAAGTAAAAGGGGATTATCGTTAATCAAGATAAGAAATGTTTTAAAGTTTTGTAAAAAGTCTAAGTGAAGGTGAATGATGCATAACAATTTTAAAAAGCTTATCAAAATAGCTTCAAAATCAAGTGTTCCTGTGCTGTTTTACGGAGAATCAGGTACAGGTAAAGAGGTCGCAGCAAGAGCTTTGCACGCTCAGAGTCGTAGAGCGAGAGGGCCCTTTATAGCTGTGAATTGTGGAGCTTTAGCAAAAAATCTGATAGAGAATTTACTAGAAGGCTCCAAAAAAGGAGTCTATACAGGCTCAATGCAAGATCATAAGGGTTTAGTTCGTTCTGCCCATTTAGGGACTTTATTTTTAGATGAAATAGGAGAAATGCCTTTAGACTTGCAAAGTCGATTGTTAAGGGTTATTCAAGAGAAAGCTGTTTTGCCGATAGGAGCAGCCCATAGTGTCCCGGTGGATTTTAGACTGGTTTGTGCAACGCACCGAAATCTTAAAGAGTTGGTTTTGCAAAAAAGTTTTAGAGAAGATTTGTTTTTTCGATTGCATGTGTTTCCTATTAAAATTCCAGCTTTGAGAGAACGAGAAAGTGAGTTAAAGACAATAGCAAAAGAACTTTGGACCCAAATACAAGAAAACACAGAAGGCTTTGAATATATGAATACAGACTTGACTGAGTCCGAGTTAAATACTTTACAAAGTTATGAATGGCCTGGCAATGTGCGACAATTAAAAAATATTTTAGAAAGGTATTATTTATTAAAACCTTATGGCCAAAAGCTTAAGTATATATTAGAAGAAGAAAGTGGATTTAATGTCTCACCTAAGGCCGAAAGAGTGCGTTCTAAACCTATAAGATGGGATGATATCGAAGAAGCACTAGAGCTTTACGATAATAATAAAACTAGAGCGGCAGATTTTTTGGGGATTAGTCGAGGTAGTTTGTGCTACCAAATCAAAAAACACACATAGATATGATGATAAGTTTAAATAATCGACTTGAAAAAAACTTTAAATGATGAAATTGCATTTTTTTGCAAAAAAAAAGAAAAACTACATAGCTAATTAAATTCGCAATGGTGTATAAAGAGCTTTAATCTCCCTTGTAGCTATGGCGATGACTCCAAAGGAATTTTGGGGGGAGAATGATTGGTGCGAATAGGGAGTGTTCAAAAAATGCCTTCACTGTTTAAAATTGCTTTCTATAAAAAAAACAAGGCCAGTGAAGAGCCTTGTTTTGATATAAGTAGTGAAGATAAGGAGTAACTTTACTTTATTATTCCACTAGATTTAACGCGTTGAACTCCCCACAAATAATCTTTTGCTTTTCTAGAAACTACGCGTTTACCAGATAATATTTTAACCTGTAATCTAGCGATATAGACTCCTGCTCCTACTAGTCTTCCTTGATGACTTCTCATATTCCAAGCGAGGAACATGTTCCCGGGATTAGTGAGGCAATTTCCATTAAAGACTTCGTCGGAGCATGCGATGGTCCCAGAAGTAGTGTTCACAAAATGCCCAAGAGAAGAGAAGTAGTGTATTTCATAGACTAATTTGACCGTTTCGGCTGTAGCCGATGTGTCGCCTTCTGCCCAGAGATTTTCTAAAAGACCAGGCATGTCAAAGTCTATAATATGGCCGTGCCTTCCATATTCATTTGCTAAATCTTTTGCTTTTTTATCTTTATCTACCAAGTGAGTAGTGATAATGGGAGAGTTTTCGGTAGGGGCTGTTTTTGGATCCAGTGGTAAAAATATAGTGGCATCAATACTGGCATTCAAATCACCCACAATTCGAACCCAAGGGTTTTGTAAATGAGGGTGGTTTTCACTCAAGTCAGTTCCAACTCCAGGAGTGAAACGAATACTATCGCCCACTGCAGGAACTTCTGTACCTTCTTTTGCAATAAATACAATATCATATCGATATAAATTTTTAGCTGCTCCAGAAACGGGAATCATGGAAGAGGGGTTCAATTGTCCTTCTCTCCAGAATTTGTATTCAAATAAAGAACTGAATAAAGCCTCGTCTCCTTTTTGTAAGGCTTCACTAAAGGTTAGGGAGAGTGAAACAACTCCTCCCGATTTTTGACTCAAAGAGGCCGATAAAATGATAGGACCAATACGGTCTTTAATTTGCCCGTCTAAGTCAAATAAAATAGGTTCTTGAGCGGCTTCTGGAGTAAAGGTGAACCAAGTCGTAGCCAAGCCAAAATAGGGGTTTTTTATGTCTCCAGTGAACACACTTTTGGTGAAGCCAGTGTTAGAAACTAGAGCAAAAGAACGATCATCTAAGGCAATGGCTTGCAATTCTTTTTTTTCTAGCTTGTGCTTGATACTGTCTCCAAAAGACCAAAATAAAGAGTCTGGAAAGTCATTGCCCTTAAGAGACTTGCTATAAAGCAAAAACAAACTATCACCAATGCCATCTCCATTTCGGTCGTGCATTTCTGCAAATTCGAGTTGTGGAACAGGAGGCATAATGAGGTCGATGTCGTACCAAGTGGGAGTATTGGCAAATGCATTATTAGAAACTTGGATGGCTGCACCTTTTACCTCTTGAGTAGCAAAAACATAAAAGACTGCTTTACCATCGACCAAAAGCACACTGTTAATGGTATTGCCTTGAGCATCCATAAAAATTAAATTTTGATTAGAAGAACCCAAGTGTAAAATGTTGTCACAGTTTTTGCAGTTTTCTTCTAAAATTCGGATGTAAACAGGATACATTTTGTTTGCCCATTCACCTATGGTAGAAGTGTCCGGAGAAATGATGGCCCAGTTTGAATCCGCAAAGCTAAGGGATGGCCTTGGGTATTCAGAGACTGTGAACCAGACTTCTCCAGTGAGAGTGGCGTCTCCTCGCATACTAAAGACTAGTCGGTAGGTTCCAGGAGGCAAAGAACGGTTGGTGTGAATGGAGTTGGTGTCCACTTGAAATCCCGTAAAACCATTTTCAATAATTACTCCCCCATAATTTACCCCTTCGTTAAGGCTCACCCCCTCAATGGGTAAATTGCCTCCAAATAAAGTAAAGTTAGAAGGAGCAGGCATGGTGTCTTTGGCAGACATTCCAGAAAAATCACAAGAAAGAGATTGTTCTCTTGTGATTTGCCAAATTTGGTATTGAATTACAGAAGGGTCTTTGGAGACATCAATAGGAAAATAAGATCGTTCGGTGCGTAAGTTAATAGAAGTACGCATCATAAAGTTAGATTGTGTCACCTTTCTTTCTGCATAGAAAATATGGAACGGATAGGTTTTACCTTCGATTAAACCCAGAGTATCTAAATCAACAGAACCGAACTTTTTCCCATGTTGTCCTCCAATATCTACCACCAGTTGGTTATTGATAAATACCCAGACATCATCATCCCCGTTAAATTCAAAATATTGGCCTCTCACATATTCAAACTCGGCTACAGCTTTCATAACAAAACCGAAATTGTGATAACCCCTGTTCCCATTGGCAGAGTCATAATAAGGGTTTTCAATAGTATTGGCATCGTCTAAGTATCTAAAATCGTCTAGTAAAAAGAAGCCACCATTAGAACTATTGTCATCAATTTGAGCAAACCACATTCCCTTTTCGTCTAAGGAAAGTTCTAAGTCTTTGCACACAGCATTAAAGTATTGCACTCCATTTTGTTCGGCAACAAGCACAGGGATAAACCATTCATTTAAGTGTGAGGCGTTAGAACAATGAGTTTCTGGGAATTGAGCACTCCTTACAGGTACTCCATTAGGCCCCAGTGTTTTTTCGACCATTCCTTTGGTGATTCCGTCGTCTCCAGGAGTTCCGTTTTGGCAACCGCTACTTCCAAAGTTTTGATTTACTCCTGTTCCAAATTGAACGCCTCCTCTATTTTCATAGCCATTACGACCTGAACGAGTAGAACCATCGTACCAGTCGATCAACATAATGGCTAAGTTTTTAACCGGACAATCTCCCAACACATTGGGGTATCTGGAGTGAATCACCGGTGGACCAGAAGGGATAGGGGTGGGGAGTATCCATACGGTGTCAGTCAAAGCTAAAGCACTGTCCAAAGAAAAAGGAAGACCAATAACTAAGCCATCGCCACTGAATACCTCTGTCCCTAAAGTTTGTTTGAAATAAACAAGCACATTGTCATCAGAAGCTTGTAAATTGGCTTGAAACCATCCACAATAGTTATTGACAGGCGACATAGGAAAACTAGTCTCATTGTAAATCATAGTGGGGGAAGTGTTACTCCAAGGATTCATAAATCGAATCACTTTATTGGAGACTGGAGAGTAAGAAATACTAAAGTTTCCATTACCTGTAGGGATAAGCCATACATCGTAGATTCCTGGTGGAAACAGTTGGGTCAAATTTAAAGTGTTTCGTGGGTTGTAATCGGTAAGGACAGGGTTTCTACCCGAATTTCGTGCAGCGGTGGAAATGAGTAAATTATTGTTAGTTAATGAGCTTAAATCATGATAATACCAATTTGCCAAACGAGCATCACTTCGCATTGCCGTAGAAGGGATGGCTGTACCTGCAGAAACATAAGGGGTACCAGTTTCTGACCAATAAAAATGAATGGTATAAGTGGCATCAAAACAAGTGCCTGGAGTGCCCATAGTGGCGCTTGGAGGGGAGGAGGTGTTTAAGCCATCGATATAAACAGCATTATTTTCAGTTAATATTGAAGATAAATCCAGAGTCCCTTCTGTTGGAAAACTTACATTGGATTCGGGTTTAATAAAATAAACTGGAAGAAAGCTTGTGGAGCTAGTGTATGTATAATAGAACCACCCACAGTGACTTCTCTCTGTAGGGACTTCCATCAAAAATGTATCATTACCTAAAACGATCCTTGGTAAAGTTTTATTTCCCCACGGACTTTTGAACCAAATAGTTTTAGTTTCTTGAGCAGCAAGAGTCCCAACCCCTATACATAAGCTTAAAAGAATCAAAGCTTTTTTTAACATAACACACGAACTCCTTTTAAGTCCTAATATGCGCACATCCACATAATGTTTCTTACTCTTATAAATATATACTTTAAAGAATCTATTGACAAAATAAAAAGCTATAAAACACCTTTTAATCATAAAAAAAACTTTAAAACACAATAAACCTTTATTTTAACAAAAAGACTTGAAGTAAAACACACATAATTATCTTTGGTTTTAGTTTAATTTATTAAATGTTTGGAGTTATTGACTCGTTGTACGCCCCAAATAAAGTTTTCTGTGTTACTCATGAGTACTTTTTGTCTAGCTTTAATTTTAATAGAGACACGAGCAATATAAGCTCCACTGCCCACCCATCGATCTAGAGTACTTTTCATATTCCAAGCCAAAAAGATGTCGCCTTTGTTGGCTCTACAATCACCATTATAAACAGAGTCAGAGCAGGTGATGGATCCTTTGGCAGAATTAATATATTGACCTAGATTAGAAAAATAGAAAGTTTCGTAAACAATACTAAGGGAATCAATAGTTAAAGAAGTGTCTCCATCGGCTATTAGGCCGTTTAGGACTTCTACTAAATCAATACCTATAATGTGTCCATGAGAGCCATAAGTGGCAATGATTTCTTTTTTTGTTAAAGTTTTAGCAATCAAGTAAGGTGTCACAGTGGAGTCACTGGTTATCCTAGTGTCGTTTGGGTTTAGAGAAATAATTTGAGTCGCTCCGATTTTGGTTTCTTGATCACCCACAATGCGAACCCAAGGGTTTAATTCGTGTGGGTGTGTTCCACTCAAATCACTAGCTACTCCTGGAGTGAATCGCACGCTATCACCAACCATAGGGACAGCAGTATCTGAATTTTCTAGAAATAAAAGTTCAATGCGATTTAGAGAAGGCATATGGGCAGAAATAGGTTGCATTGCAGTTGGATTTTTTTCTCCATCACGCCAAAATTTGTAAGAGAATAAATCAGAGAAAAGTTGCAAGTCTTCTTTTTGGAGGGCTTCACTAAAAACTAAGTTTAAAGAAGTGACGCCTCCTTTTTGTTTTTTAACAATAGCCGACAAAATGATAGGGCCTACTCGATCTATTATTTGACCAGATATATCAAAGACGACCTTTTCTTCATTATCGGGGTAATAAGTGAAATGGGTGATAGAAAAACCAAAATAAGCTGCAGTATCAAGACCTGTGAACACATTTTTAGTAAAACCAGATTCACTGGTGATAGCAAAAGAGGAATCATCATAAATAACCGATTTTAAATCATTTTTATTTAGAAAATGAAACACAGAATCTCCAAAACGCCACGACAAAGAATCAGGGAAGTGCTTGTCAAGAAGGGCTTTGGTGTATTTCAAGTACAAACTATCTGCAATTCCGTCTCCATTTCGATCGTGCATTTCTGCATAATCCAATAAAGGCACCGGAGGCTCTTTAAGGCTTATGTCTTTCCATAAAAGAGTGTTCGAATAAAAGTCTCCATAAATTTGTATGCTAGCGTCTTCGATAGATTCAGTGGCTAAAATCCAAAATAACAGTTGTCCATCTTGTATATAGGCCTCTGTTAAATTATTTCCAAGGAAGTCTAAGAATTTTAAGTTAGGATTAGAGCTTTTCAGATAAACTTTCCCGTCACAATCATTACAGTTCTCTTCTAATATCCGAACTCGGATAGGGTACAGCGTATTTGCCCACTCACCAACAGTGGAGGTGTCGGTAGAGAGTAGAGCCCATAGTGAATCGGCAAAAGAAATAGAGGGGCGCGGGTAATCTGCAACAGTAAACCAAATTTCTCCAGAAAGAGATGGATCGGTTTGAAGGTGAAAGCTGAGTCGATAAGTGCCAGGAGCCAATGAACGGTCTATCCTTATTAAGCTGGTGTCGACAGTAAAACCGGCCATTCCAGGATCAATAAGAATACCCCCATAATGTGCACCTTCTTTAAGTTCTACTCCTCCTAAAGCTAAGTTGCCTCCAGAAAGATTAAACACAGAAGGGGCTTCTGTTTTTTGTTTTTCTTCCATTCCAGAAAAATTACAAAGTAATGTTTCTTCTCGAAGCACTTGCCATATTTCATACCGAATAATATCGGTAGAGGTAGAAACATCGGTGGGAAAGTAAGTCCTTTCAGTGCGTAAATCTATAGAAGTTCGCATCATAAAATTAGACTTGTATCGTTTTCGTTCTGCATAAAATATATGGAAAGGGTAGATCTCTCCAGGTGTTAAACCTAAGGTGTCTAAATCAACCGCTCCAAAAACTTTATTGTGTTGGCCGCCAATATCGACAACTAATTTGTTGTTAATAAAAACCCACACATCATCGTCGCCATTAAATTCAAAATACTGGCCTTTTACATATTCAAATTCAGCAATGGCTTTCATGGTTAAACCAAAATTATGGTTTTTATCGTCGTGGCCGCTTGCCCAATCAAATTTAGGGTTAGGGATAGTTTCGGCTGAATCTAAAAACTTAAAATCATCTAAGAGAAAAAAGCCTCCTTCGGGACTGCTGTCGTCTTTTTGACCCTTCCAAAGCCCGTCTTTATCAAGCTCTAAAGTGATGTCTCGACAAGTGGCATTGGTATAGGCGATGTTGTTTTTTACAGTTAAAGTTTCGGGTAAAAACCAATTGTTTAAGTGCTTTGCATTTTTACACTTGGATTCGGGGAAGTTTGCACTACGAACAGGAACTCCATTGGGACCAAGCCGTTTTTCGACCATCCCTTGAGTGGCACCGTTAGCACCGGAGGTACCCTCTTCACAACCGTCTTTACCAAAATCTTCGTCAGTTCCAGTTCCATATTGAGGAACTCCTTGTGCTATGTAGCCATAAGGCCCGTCTGGGTTAGAACCATCGTACCAATCAAACATCATGACTGCCAGTGTTTTGATTGGACAATCACCTAAAATATTGGGAAAAGAAGTGGAGAAATCAGGGGTGCCGTTGGGATAAGGGCTAGGTTTTATCCAAATGGTGTCTCCACTTAAAAAATAATTTCCTAAAGAAATTGGAAAGCCATCTTGAAGCCCCTGAGCAGAATAGACTCCAGTACCAATGGATTGTTTAAAAAGAAATTCAAAGTCGTCGATAGAGCCTTGAAAGCTTGCCTCAAACCATCCACAGTAGTTTTTGACGGGTTTCATGTGAAGAGTATCGTTTTGAATGATCAATTGTGGTGAGGTGTTGGACCATGGATTTAAAAATCGAATGTACTTTTGATAGATGGGGGTATTTGTAAATGTAATGACTCCTTTTTCAATGCGAAGCCAAGCGTCAAAATAGCCATCGGGGAAAATCTCATTTAAGGATTGTGTGCTTGTGTATGTTTGGGTTTCATTTGTAGAGTAGTCTCGAATAGTCAAAGTGAGGGTGCTGTTTCCAGAACCGATGCTACTTGCATTGTAAGAAAACCAATCATCCATACCACTTTGGTGGTGTATATTAGTTTCTGAAATGTCGGGACCTGCACTCAGTTTCACTTCACTATTACCAGTCCAGTATAAATGAAAGCTATAACGATCGTCAAAACACTCTCCTTTACTGGTGCGAACGGTGTCCATAAAGTCTTCGGTTGCAAAGGCGTCGATATAAACGGTGCTTCCATTGGAGATGAATTTTCCTATATCGATTGCCTCGTTAGTATTTGGAAAGTTTAAATTGGAGCCAGGCATTTGAAAATAAATAGGCATAAATTCTGCTGGTTCAGAAAATGTATAAGAAAACCATCCGCAATAATCACTTTTGTTGGCTCCCGGAATCATAGCTATGGTATCAGAGGCATAAATTAAATTAGGGATGATTTTGTTTCCCCAAGGACTTTTAAACCACACAGACCAAGGTCCAGAAGGCTTTACAGAAAAACTTCCAGTGTTGTCGATATAAACCCAAACCTCATCTCCTAGTGCAGTAAAGTCGCGTAAACGAGGGGTTTCACTCCAGGTGCTGTCTCCCATTTTCAAAGTTAGCGTAGTGGTGGAATATTCTTGTTCTATTTTTGCAGCGGTGATCACTACCGTGTGCCAGTGATTGCCATTGGATTCCATTAAATAAGTTTTGTTTTCAGTGAAACGCCCAGCTTCAAATGAGTGTGTGTCATTGGATTTCCAAGGAGATTGTATATGAATAGTATAAGGCTGCGCAAAAATAGTTTGCACAGTGATCCATAAAAAAAATACTAGACAAGACGAGGGCTTTTTACGCATCCTATCCACCTTTAATGCATTTAATACCAATACAAACGCAAATTGAATGCAATCCACATGAACTGCGGTAAGTGTACACTAACAGAGTTTCTTAAATAAAACAATAAAAACACATTATTATTAAAAAATGTATTTTAAAGTGTTGTTCTATTTCTAAAACACTCTTTTTTAAAATATAAATTATAAATTGATAAAAAGAGCTTTTTAGAAAACTTAAAAACGGCGATTTTGGCTTGAAAAGAGCGTTGTTATGTAAAAAGATTTTAACAATAAGAAGTGACCATTTGTAAGATAATATAATCTATTTTGTGTTTATGTTTTTAAGGCAGGCATTAAAATGAGAAAAGTGTATATAATAGCTCCTACGGGCACCCATGTGGATACAGCAAAAATAGCGGAATCATTTTTTAATTTTGTATCCAAACAAGAACCAAAAACAGTTTACTTTAAACCGATTGGTTCTGACTCGGGATCGATTTCACAAGAGAGGGTACAAACCCTTCTTTCTTCTGGAAATGCTAGCGTGCTCATGGAGCAGTTAGTGACTCTATTTATGGATGTGGCTTTAGATCAAAAAGTAGTGGTGGTAGAGGGGATTTCTGCCAATGAATTTCCTTTTCGTAGCAAAAAATTAAATGAAATCATTGCTCAAGCTTTAAATGCCTCTGTGATTTTAGTCTCTTCTGCACTGCAAAAAACTCCTATGGTTGTTAAAAGCGAAGTAGAGATAGAAGCACAAGATTATTTTGAGCTCAAGGTCCAAGTGGCCAGTTGTGTTATTACTGGGGTAGAAGAAATTACAAAAGAGCCTTTAAGATTAGCCTTTAAGACAAGTTTTGTTCCAGTTTTGGCCTATGCAACTTCAGATAAAATCGAGTTAGATGCTATTTTGATGAAGCAAATTCGTGAAATAAAGACAGAGCATCATATTACACAACCAGAGTTTAGAGCAAACTTGATGCGACAAGCAGGTACAGAGCTCATGCGAATTGTACTTCCAGAAGGGAACGAGGTGCGTACTATAAAAGCTGCTATTATGGTTTATGAACGAAAAATAGCCCTTCCTGTTTTGCTTGGTGATAGAATAGAAATTGAAGGCATTGCCAAGTTGCAAGGCTTAGATCTTCCTCCTGGACTTGAAGTGATTGCTTTAACCGATGAACTTCGAGAACGATTTGTAGAGCCCTTGGTAGAAATTCGAAAGCACAAGGGGATGACTGTAGAAATGGCCAAAGAGCTTTTACAGAGTCCAATTTGGGTAGGCACTATGATGCTTAAAATGGCAGAAGTAGATGGTTTGGTGAGCGGGGCGGTGCACTCTACCGCAGATACTGTGCGGCCAGCATTACAAGTAATTAAAACCCAGCCAGGGGTGAAATCTATTAGTTCTTCGTTTTTTATTTGTCTTCCGACACAAATTTTAGTTTATGGTGATTGTGCTATTAATCAAAAGCCAAATTCTTCTGAATTAGCCAGTATAGCTATTCAATGTCACGATACTGCAAAGTCTTTTAATCTCCCTACTAAAGTAGCTATGCTAACCTATAGTACGGGGACTTCTGGACATGGCGAAGATGTGGATTTAGTGGTAGAAGCAACCAGTTTAGTGAGGTCTGTGCGTCCTGATATCGTGATTGATGGGCCACTCCAATATGACTCGGCTACCGATGAAAGTGTGGCAAAAATCAAAGCTCCACACAGTGCTGTAGCAGGTAAAGCAAGTGTGATTGTATTCCCTAATCTGAGTGCGGGCAATATTACTTATAAAGCAGTACAACGATCAGCAGCCAATGTTATTTGTATAGGACCAATGCTTCAAGGTTTAGCTCGTCCTGTGAATGATCTTTCTCGAGGAGCATTTGTAGATGATATTATTTATACAATTGCTTTGACGGCTATCCAAGCACAGTCCATCAAAGAGAAAACTTGTCCATATTAGTGAAAGTTATTGTTTTTTTTATAATTCACTTTTTTTTGCAGTTCTTTTAGCTCCCACCGACCTCGTTTGTCTTCTAAAAAATATTCAGTCCTGACTCCTAGACTAAGCCCTTTTTTTATTAAGTTCTCTGCTTCGGCATATCGCTCTTGATTGAATCGAAGTTCAGCTAAAAAAAAGTAATTGTAAGGGTCTTTAGGGTCTTTTTTTAAGGCCAATTGTAAGTATTTATCGGCTAGTTTTTTATCTGGCCATGGTAAAATTAAAGGAATATAAGGTAATAGTTGGTGAGTCCGTCCTAAAGCTTGATAGTCTTGAATGCTATCGGCTAGATCTCGAACTTTTTTTGCAACACCTTGTTTGATAGCAATTAATGGGTTGGTTTCGGCACCCCAGATAGAAAGTAAAATCAGGTAGAGTTTGGTAATTTCTATGTTTTTTGGGTAGTGCTCGTGTGAAATATGAGCAAAATCTTTGGCTGTTTTAATGAGTTCTTTTCTTTGATTTTTAGTGTTTGGGCTAGCAAAACGAATCATAAAGTAGTAAGACTTTAGGAGACCTAATGATGCTTTTTCGTGAACACTAGTGTCTTTCAATGCGTCTTTGTAAGACTGGACCATTTTTTGGATTAAGACAATGTTCGCCTTGTCTCCAAATGCATTATCTGCACGCCTAAAATAACAAGAATCTGCAATCAAAAGATTCTGATTGGATTCACCTAAACCCCATAAAAACAGGAGCAAAAAAAATGCTACCCGAGTTTGCATGAAAAATCAAATTTTCCAAGTTTGTAGAAGTTTGTTGACTTTTGCAATTTGAACTTTCTCCTCTTCTTCTCCATGAAAGGTTTTGAAAAGAAGGTTTCGATATTCCATTAATGCAGTGCGAATTAGTATTTTTTCTTCTTTTTTTAACATAGTGATCCAAATTTATAAATTTTAAAGATGATTTTAGCTATAAAAACTTTATTTTTTTCTTTTCCCAGAAAAGTAATCTTGTTGTCTTGTTGCCCCTAATACAGCATGCCAAAGAGGGCTTTTGGGGTCCACTTTTCTTCTTTCTTTGATAGTATAGTCAATAGGAACATGAGTGAATTGGTTGTTCATACTACCTACCACCATATTCGTTTTTCCAGCCATTGCAGCATGGACTGCATTTTCTGCTAGTTGAAAGCAAAAAATAGCGTCTGTGCCTTTGGCGGGGATGCTCCTGACGGTGTAGCTAGGGTCAAAATATTTAATATTGACTTCTCGACCAATCTTTTTGAAATGAGCTTCTATCTTTTCACTAAGAAAGTCGCCAATATCTTGATTTAATAGATTTCCACTGGCATCTTTTTTATTGGATTGGTCTTTAAATAAATGTTGTCCAGCTCCTTCGGCAACCACCATCACAGCATGAGTCTTTCCGATAGAATATCGGTTTTCTAAAGCTTTTAAAAGGCCGTGTTCTCCCTCTAATTCAAAGGGTACTTCGGGTATTAGACAAAAGTTTACCACAGTCGTGGCTAGAGATGCATAGGCGGCAATAAATCCAGAATCACGACCCATTAATTTAACTAGCCCTAGACCATTGAATGCTCCGTTTGCCTCATTATGGGCACTAGTGATAACACCTGTGGCACTCAGTACTGCAGTTTCAAAGCCAAAAGTTCTATCCACTAAGTTTAAGTCGTTATCGATAGTTTTGGGAATACCAATCACTGAAATAGGCTGTTTATGTTTTTTGATTTCGTTGACAATAGCCCTTGCTCCTCTGAGAGTGCCGTCGCCGCCGATACAAAACAATACATTTATATTGAGTCGCATTAAGGTATCGACCATTATAGTTTCGTCTTGTTGTCCGCGAGAACTCCCTAAAATTGTACCGCCATCATCTTGGATTGCATCTACGACTTCGGGGTTTAAGACTATTGGAGAATAACCATATTCAGGGTTTAGTCCTCGGTAGCCATAAGGAATACCAAATATATTTTGAACTCCATAATCAAACCATAAAACTTGAACTAAACCTTTGATTACATTATTTAATCCAGGGCATAATCCACCACAAGTAACAATAGCAGCTCTAGTCCAGTGAGGGTCGTGATAAATTTTTTCTCTAGGACCTGCAGCTTCTAAAGCCGGTAGTGGCACCCCTGCTTTTACAATGGATTCTATTTTTTGTGCGCTAGTACAAAGACTAACTTTATCGGAATCTTGGGTGAATCGCATCCCTATCATAGGGGATTGTAAGGTTGCCGTGCCAACGGTTTCTATAGATAAATCGTATTTTTCGGGTTTAGAAATAATATCATGAGGAGTCATAGGCTATAATTTAATAAACTTAAAACAATAAAGGTAGTTTTTATGAGCTTAGAGAGAAATAGGTGGAAAGATAACCTTTGTTCTAAGCCCTGGATAAGCATTTTCGATCACAATTTTCATTTTAGTTAAAGAAGCTAACTTTTTTACCATTGAAAGTCCGATTCCTGTGCCACTAGTTTTTCTGGTCATTTCGTTTTCAATTCGGTAGAAATCATCAAACACTTTGGAAAGCTCTTTCTTGGGGATACCAGGACCATAGTCTCGAACGACAAAGAAAATTTCGTTAGCATCTACTCGAAGTTCTAAAACAATCATTTTGTATTCTGCAGTTTTAGCAAACTTTAAAGAGTTGTCAATCAAATTCATTAAAATTTGCATGATAATATCTCGATCCAATAAGATTTGATGTTCACAGGTGTCCATGGTCACTGTAATATCAAAGCCTTGCTTTTCGATATTGGTGCTATAAAGTGCGATAAAATCATTCAGGATATTTTTAGGATTTTCTTTTTTAAGTTGTACACTCCATTGGTTTTTATTCAATTTAGATAAATTAAGCACATTTTGAATAAGTCGAGTCAGGCGACTAGTTTCGTTATTGAGGTGATAAAAATAACGATCTCTTTTTTCGATATTATTAGAGAAAATAGAAGTTTGTAGCATTTGAATGTACATATGAATAGCAGTAAGGGGCGTTTTAAACTCATGACTCACAGCAGAAATCAAATCTTGTTTTTTATTAGCTAAAGTGAGTTGACTTTCGGTGAGCCTATAGATAGCGATTAAACCACCTGCTAAAACTGCAAACATTAAAAATCCTAACAAAACCACCATGCTTTCGGCATTGAATTTTTCGTCGGGTGTTAAATACATAGTGAAAAACATGTCACCAAGAGGGGCTTGCAATGGCATCGAAAGTATAGACGATTTTTGTTTATCTATTTTTCCAAAAATTACAAAAGGTCGGCTTTTAGATCCAAATTCAATAGTCGTGGTTTGATCTTGAAGATTAAAAACGACATCATTTCTAATCAAGCTACCTAGATAAGTAGCAAGATTCACTACAAATCCTTGTATAAAAGGTTCGTTATTCCTCCAAATATGCCTGTAAAAAACTATGAACTGATGATTAAAAATGGCCTGGAAAGGTTCTATTTCGACTTCCATAATTTCAGGGCTTTCGTTTTCGGTATTGTCATCTTGAGGAATCGTGTTTTTGGTGTCTGTTATTTTTCTTATTTTAGCGGACTCTACATCGAATATAAAAGTTTCTTTGGCAGAACTTTGCTCGTAACGACTTGTGAATTTCACAGCATTAGCAAGAGCATTGTTAGAATCTAAAATGTTTTTTTTGTCGTACTTCAAGTTTTGCTTGTAGATTTTATTTAATATCCCTTCGGAGGGGTTTCTTTCGACGGGGGTTCTAAAACGACCATCGTTTCGTAGTCCAAGCTGCAAAAGAATTTTTTGAATGCTATCTCGAACAGCCTCTCTATTTTCTCTGTCCGCAATGGCAATACTTTCTAAAACCCCATCAGGAAGTACTGGCGTTTTTAAAGTACCGTCTGGTTCTAACTGAAAATGACCAATCATACCACTGTAATGACTTTTAATCGGAAAGCCTGCTAATTTAGATAGAGTGATTTCTTCTCCTCCAATCACAGGAACAGCTCTGATAAATCGATATTCAGAATAAGAGCGTTGTTCTTCTACAGATAAATCATCGTAAATTTTTTGATTTAACATTTGTAAAACTAAAAAAGCATGCTCTTGGTAGGCGTATAAGACTCCTGTTTTTACTTGAGAATAAGATTTAACCAATAACACTAAAACTGGCAGTGCGATTGCCACAAAAATAAGGAAAAATGTGATTCTTATTCTTTTCATTCGTTAGAAGATCGTAATTGGTATCCCTCTCCTCTGAATGTAAGTAATCGTTTAGGTTTTGCAGGGTTATCTTCGATTTTTTTTCGTAGTTTTATAATATGTAAATCCACAGTACGAGTGTTGACCGTTTCGGCGTTATCGTAACCCCACACTTTCTGTAATAATTCGGCTCTGGATACTATACGAGATCGATTGATCCATAAATACTCTAAAATTTCTATTTCTTTACGAGTAAAAACTAAGTTTTGATCTCCACGAGTTCCCATGTACTCTTTGAAGTAAATTTTTAAGTTTCCTGAAATCATTTTTCCATCGACTTCTAAGTTGATTCGACTTCGACGAAGCACTGCTTCAATTCGTGCAAGCAGCATGGGCACAGAAAAAGGTTTGGGAATATAGTCATCTGCACCATATTTTAATCCATCAATAATATCTTTATCCGAATCTTTGGCAGAAAGGATAATGATAGGTAAATCTTTGTCTTTTTCGCGAATACGGTCGCACACACTAAAGCCGTCTAATCCAGGTAACATTAGATCCAAAAGGACTAATCCATAGGCACCCGAAAGAGCTTCGGTTAAAGCCGTTTCTCCATCGATGACATGTTTCACTTGATAGCCATTGAGCTCACAAATGTCAATTAAACCTTCTGCAATGGCCATCTCATCTTCTACAATTAAAATTTTAACTTTAGTTTTATCGTTATTCATTTTTATTCCATTTTTACATTAAAAAGTGATTGGTTTTTAAATAGCGAATGCAGCACCTAATTCAAAAACAAATCGGCCATAGTCTATATCTTTATGAAAATCTCCACCTAAATAGTATTTTGCATTAGCATATGCAGCTAAAGGGATCACAGGAAGTTTAGCGCGCATCCCTACCAATAAGTGTCCCCCTATACTTTTATTCAAGCCTTCTTTAGCAATTTCTTTGGCAAGAGCGGTGGCTAAATCGGCACTTTTTTTAGGGTCCAAGCCATTTTCATTGTTCAATAAAAGATCGCCCGATTTTTTCATAAATTGAGAAACGAACTTTTTATCTAGGACGGGAGTGTTTAGGTAATAAGTTAGACCTCCACCTACATATGGACGAAGTATAGGGATAAAGGTAATGGGGTAGGTGATTGAAAGGTCTCCATTCATGGCGACATATTTTGGAGTGGCTTTGCCAAAAGGAACACCACTGAGTTCGATTTCTAAGGGCTGAATTTTTTCTGTATCACCTTGATTTATAATTAAATCGGCATTGTAAGAACCCCATTGTATATTATAGGTTGCCTCAACATCGATAAAAGGGAGCAAGTCTATCCATAATTTAAAACCAAAACCCTGCATGCCAGAAAAGCCTTTTTGATCATAAAAGACATCTCCAACTTTTTCTCCATTGACTTCAAAAGTTTTGATTTTTTCTTTAGAAGCTTTTAATTTAGTACCTAAGCTAGGTGCATAATGACCACCAATACCGATAATAGCAAAAGATTGAACTGCTAAAAATAATAATGCGGCGATAAATATATGGTTTTTCATAAAATTCTCCTGAAATGGTTTCCTTGAAAATAAGTAAATTTAAGGGAAAAAGGCTTAAAAATATGATTCACTTGTTTTTTATTTGAAAAAATATAGAAAATTAAAGAATAACTTCATTATTTCTCTTCAATTAGGTGGTAGGTGTGTTATGACAGCCTCATTTTCAGTATTGGCAGACATTTTTTTAGCCTCTTCTTTTAAAAACTTTAATCTTTCTCCATATTTTTTTTCTTTTCCATATGGAGTTGCTTCGTAAATACTAGTTCCTAAAAGGGCACTGGGTAAATGATCTTGACCAGAATAAGCTCCCTTATAATGATGATCATACTTATAATCTTTTCCATAGCCTAATTGTTTGCCAACAGAGGTTACAGGGTTTCTAAAGGCTTTGGGTACGGGGAGATTTCCCGTTTTTTTTACCATTTGACTTGCTTTGAGATGGGCTAATTCTATGCTATTGCTTTTAGGTGCTAAAGATAAATAAACAGCTAGCTCATCTAGAGCTAAAAGGCCTTCTGGGTTTCCTAAAAAATCATAAGTTTCGCGTGCAGCATTGGCTAAAAGTAGTGCATTGGGGTCGGCAAGCCCAATATCTTCCATAGAAATGCGAATCATTCTGCGTAAAATATAACGGGGGTCTTCTCCACCTTGTAGCATTCGGTGTAACCAATAGAGTGCTGCGTCTGGATCGCTTCCCCGAATAGATTTGTGAAAAACAGAAATTAAATTGTAATGTTCTTCTCCAGATTTATCGTAACGGAGGGGTTTTGTGTATTCTATTTTTTCTAAATGTTCCAGATCTAAATGTGTTTCTCCAGTTATGTTTTCGACTAACCACTCCAGTTGATTCAAAAGGTAACGAGCATCTCCGTCTGCTTGTTGGGCTAATTTCTCGGCAACTGCTTCTGAAACTTCTAGATTCTTTTTTAAAAGCCCTCGCGGGTGTGTTTTTAAAGCAGAAAAAAACAAAGACTTTAAATCTTCTTTTGAAAGAGGTGCAAATAAAAGGAGTTGGCAGCGTGAAAGCAGAGCTTTATTGACTTCAAAACCAGGGTTTTCGGTAGTAGCCCCTATCAAGGTAACGGTTCCATTTTCTACAGCACCCAATAAGGCGTCTTGCTGTGCTTTGTTAAATCGATGAATTTCGTCGATAAATAAGATGGTGCCCTGTGAAAATTGCAAAGGATTTTGAGCAACTTCTAATACGCTTTTTATTTCTCGCACTCCACTAGACACTGCAGAAAGAGACACAAAGTTTTTCTTAGAAGTGGACTTGATAACATGAGCTAAAGAAGTTTTTCCGCAACCGGGAGGGCCCCAAAAAATCATACTTGGAATCGAATCGTTTTCTATACTTTTTCTTAATAAGGTAGTGGGGCCAATGATTTTGTTTTGTCCTAAAAATTCATCTAAAGAATTAGGTCGAAGCCTTTCTGCCAATGGGATGTTTTGTAAGTTAGAATCCATGATCATTATTTAAAACTGTTGCCTTATATTATAGAGAAGGGAAAAAAACACTTTCAAAAATTTCTGGTGCTTTTCGAACAAGGGTTTTTCCTTTCAAAAAAACATGAGTAGTGGTTCCTGTGACGCACAGTTGATCCTTCACAAAAATTTCATAAGAAAATTGAACTCTAAGTCTGTCTAATCTACTTAGAGAAACTTTAACATGAGCAAAATCGCCATAGTGACAAGATTGTTTGTATTTTACACTCAAGTCTATAACTGGTGTAAAAAAGCCTTTTTTTTCTAAAAGATGATAAGGGCAATTGTTTATCCGCATAATTTCTGTTCGAGATTGTTCAAACCAAATTGGATAGACTGAGTGATGTACTACTCCCATAGCATCGGTTTCTGCATAGCGAACTTCTATAATAGCAACATGAGATAATGGACTTTTAAGCATAAAAACACCTCAAATGAAAGCTAGTTAAAAATAAAAGATAATGTGAAAAAAAGCTTTTTAAAAAAAACCTAAACACAAACTAACAATCTACCAACATGGTTTCAACGCAAAAGCTGGTTTTTTCGTAGAAAAAAAAGTTTTTTTCGTATAAGTCCTTGTTTTATATTGACAAAAGGTATAGACCCTTTCTACATTTGGCACACTCTGAGGATTTTTTCTGGAGTTATTGCCAAAGTAGCTCAACTGGTAGAGCAGCTGATTTGTAATCAGCCGGTTGTAGGTTCGAGTCCTATCTTTGGCTTTAAAGGGTAGGTGCCCGAGTGGTTAAAGGGGGCGGACTGTAAATCCGCTGACTATCGTCTACAGTGGTTCGAAACCACTCCTACCCAGATTTATTTTTGCCAGTATTGGCAAAAATGCCCAGGTAGCTCAGTGGTAGAGCACTTCCTTGGTAAGGACGAGGTCTCGGGTTCAATTCTCGATCTGGGCTTCATTTATTCGGAGGCTAACATGGCAAAAGAAAAATTTGATCGCAGCAAACCCCACTGCAACATAGGCACCATCGGTCATGTGGACCATGGTAAAACAACGCTCACTGCAGCAATTGCAACTACTTTGGCCGCCAAAGGTCTTGCCGCTGCAAAGAAATACGATGAAATTGACAATGCACCCGAAGAAAAAACTCGTGGTATTACCATTAACACTTCTCATTTAGAGTACACCACTGCCAATCGTCACT
>JAAYJH010000025.1 GCA_012523035.1 Fibrobacter sp. | reverse complement strand
TTTCTTGAAATTTGTGTGTATTATGAAAAAGTAATGGTAATTTATTATAGTATTAAATGTTTTTATTTCTTAAAAGCCAGGCGCTTCTGGAACTTCATCCGTAAAAGACTTTATTTTTTATGTATTTATAAATGAGTTTTTTTTAGGTGTGGAGGTTTTAGAGTGGCTTGATTTTTAGTTTTATAGTTTTTGTGTTTTTTTATTTGCTACTTTGTGAGTATGTTAAAAAAACGATTATTTTTGCTCGATTCATTTGCTCTTGCGTTTCGGATGTTCTATGCGTATTCTAAAAACCCTTTGATCAATTCAAAAGGCCTTCAAGTTTCTATGGTGCATGGTTATTGGGGGGCTTTGCTTCGAATTTTAAATGAGCACCAGCCTAGCCATTTTGCTGTGGTTTGTGATTCAAAGGGGCCAAACTTTCGACATGATTTGTACCCAGATTATAAAGCGAATCGAGGGCCTAAACCAGAAGAGATGGAGCTGCAGTTGCCTCTTTTAGAGGAGTCTTTGAGGCTCAGTGGACTGGCTGTGATTTCGGAGCCAGGTTTTGAGGCCGACGATTTGATGGCGAGTGTGGCTGTGGCTGCAGAAAAAGCAGGCTTTGATGAGGTTTTTATTATCTCTAAAGATAAAGATATGGCTCAAATTGTGAGTGAGACTATCCATTTGTTCCATTTAGAAAAAGGAGCCGATGGGATAGATTTTGGGCCAAATGAAGTGCTTGAAAAATATGGTGTGCCTCCTTCACAAATGAGAGATTATTTGGCTTTGATGGGAGATGCTTCGGATAATATTCCCGGGGTGCCCAAAGTGGGGCCAAAGACGGCGACTCAGCTTTTAAAAGATTTTAAAAGTATCGATGACTTGTATGAAAACTTAGATAAAATCCCGCAAAAAAAACTTAAAGAAAATTTAATGCTGCACAAAGAAAATGCTTTTTTATCTCGAGAATTGGTGACTTTGCAAAGCACAAGAGGTTTTTCTGGCTCTTTAGAACAGTTAGAGTATAAAGGGCTTTGTAATTCTGATTTAATAGAGCTTTTTGAGACTCACGAGCTTAAAAGTTTGATTCGATTGTTAAAACCTATTTGTGATAGAGATGAAGAGATTGCAAAAGAAGTCCAAGAAGATATCGATTATGTTTTGGTGGATTCTATGGAGAAATGGAGCGAACTTCAAGCAGATTTGAGTTCAAAAACATTCATTGCCGTGGATACAGAAACGGATTCTCGTTCTCCTATGACTGCAAATTTAGTGGGTTTGTCTTTGTGTGTTCATGTGTCAAAAGCATATTATATCCCTTTAGGACACACCGATGAATTAGGCTTAAAGCATGGTAATTTTGATTTTGAATTGGTGAAAAACTGGTTTCGAGATTTGTGGAGTTCTACGAATATTGAGTGGTTATTTTATAATGCTAAGTTTGATTTGCATGTGCTGAGTAGGGCTTTTGATTTAAAGGCTCATGCAACTGTTTTAGATGCATTGATTGCTTCTTGGATGCTTTCTCCTGGTGAAATAGGCCTTTCTTTGAATCAACAAGTCCACCGTTATTTGAAACATGAGATGATTACCATAGAATCTTTGATTGGTCGTGGTAAAAATCAGATTTCTTTTAGTCGAGTGCCCGTGGCTGAGGCTTTTGTTTATGGTGCTGAAGATGCTCTTTTTACTTTTCGTTTGTGGGAGTATTTGAAGCCTAAGCTCGATGAAAGAGATTATATGCCTTTCTTTTTAAATCAAGAGATGCCTTTTTTAAAGGTCTTGCTCTCTATGGAACAAAAAGGGGTGTCTATTGATGTAGCTGGTTTGAATCAATTGTCAAAAGAGATGGACCTGCAGTTGAACTCACTAGAAAAAGAAATTTTTGAGTTGGCTTCTGGTAAAGAATTTAATATTGCTTCTCCTAAACAGCTTTCTGAGGTGCTTTTCGATGATTTGGCTTTGCCTGTAATCAAAAAGACAGCCACGGGCCGTAGTACCGATAGCAGTGTTTTAGAAGAACTTAGAACTATTGCCCCTCACCCTATTATTTTTGCTATTATTGAATACCGAGAGGTTAAAAAGCTATTGAGCACTTATGTTTCTGTGCTCCCTAAGCTTGTGAACAAAGAAACCAATCGTTTACATACTAGTTTTTTGCAGTGGGGGACCGCTACTGGAAGGCTTTCTAGTCGAGAACCTAATTTACAAAACATCCCCATTCGATCGACCGCAGGTAAAAAAATAAGGGCTTCCTTTATTAGTTCAAATAAAGAAAATGTGTTGTTATCGGTGGATTATTCTCAAATTGAATTGCGAATGCTTGCCCATTTGAGTCAAGACCCAAAATTGATGGAGGCTTACCATAGTGGAGCCGATATTCATGCCCAAACGGCTTCGGTGATTTTTGATAAAGCTATGGAATCCGTGACAGAAGATATGCGTCGTGATGCTAAAGTGGTGAATTTTGGAGTGCTTTATGGGATGACCGCCTTTAGGTTGTCAAGGGATTTGAAGATTAGCATGAGTTTAGCCAAAGAGTTTATAGATGGGTATTTTTCTTTGTATCAAGGAGTGCAACGCTTTATAGATGATACCATTGACTTTGCTCGCACCAATGGTTTTGTGACTACCATTACTGGTCGTAGGCGTTATATTCCAGGGATAGATTCCAGTGACAGGACAGAAAGACAAATGGCTGAGAGGATGGCGGTGAATACTCCAGTCCAAGGGAGTGCTGCAGATTTGATTAAACTGGCTATGATTTCTATACATGAGCGAATTCAAAAAGAAAATCTGCCATTAAAAATGATGTTGCAAGTGCACGATGAGTTGTTGTTTGAGTGTCCTCTGGAAGAGATTGAAAAATTATCAACGATTGTAAAAGAAGAGATGGAGTCTGCAATGACACTTTCTGTGCCTTTGATAGCATCTGTGGGGTATGCCTCGAACTGGCTTGATGCTCATTAGGTTTTTAAAATTATCAATATAGTGCTTCTTTCTCTTTTCTTTTTTTGTGTTTTTTGTATTTTCTGTCATTATGAAATTGAAAAGCTATTTATTTGTGTTTTTAACTGCTGCGTTATGGGTGTCTTGTTCTTCTGAAACTCCTAAAGATTCCAAATCCAAAGGGTCTTTGGGTGCCCCTAAAATTATAGTGGAAGCCTATTTGGCGAGCCCCACTAAAGCAGTGCACTCCTCTAAGGTGGCTGGAAATTTAATTCCATTTGAAGATGTGGAGCTCAAAGCAGAGACTACAGGACAACTGCGTGGTTTATATGTTAAAGATGGTGCTTTTATTAAAAAAGGAGCTTTGATTGCTAAAATAAATGATGATGATTTGCAGGCCCAATTGAAACAGGCCAAGGCTGCTTTGGAGCTTGCCAAGCAAAAAGAAACTCGTACCAAAAACCTTTTTGAAAAAGATGGAGTGAGTCAAGCAGAGCTAGAATTGGCTTTGGCGAATACGCTTGCAGCCGAAGCTTCTTATGATTTGATTTTAGCTCAAATAAAAAAGACCGAAATAAGGGCTCCTTTTTCTGGCTCTATTGGGATGTTAAAAGTTTCTGCAGGAGAGTGGATGACGGCAGGCACAAGTGTGGCGAGGTTGTCTAATGTTCAAAAGTTAAAGGTATCTTTTTTGCTCCCGCAACGCTACGCCAGTCACTTAGAAAAAGATTCTAAGGTCACTGTGACAGACTCGGAACGCGGTATTTCTGCAGAGGCTACTGTGATGGTGCTGAATCCTGTGTTGTCTGCTACCGCTCGAAGCAGAGAGTTTTATGCTGAACTTATCAATAAAGATCTAAAGTTTTTAGCAGGTTCTTTTGTAGAGGTGGATATTACTTTTGCACAAAATCAAGAGCAAAAAGTGTTTAATATACCCGTAGAAGCTTTGACTTTGGACGATAAAGGCCCTTATGTGTTTTTAGCAAAATCAGGAAAAGCCGAAATTCGATATGTGAAAACAGGCCTTAGGACTCCGATTTCTGTGGTAGTGACAGAGGGTTTAGAGTTAGGAGATACAGTGATTGTATCGGGGATGATGTCTATGCGACCCGGTGCCCAAGTGCAAATAAAAGAACTTCGAAGCCCCATGAATTATGAGGTGATAAAGTGAGTTTAGCTCAGGTTTCAGTCCGCCGTCCTGTTTTAATGACGGTGCTTGCCATTGGTGTGATGCTCCTAGGCTTTTTTGGCTATAGTAATTTAGGGGTTCGTGAATACCCGAGCGTAGACTCTCCAGTGATTACAGTGTTTACTAGCTACCCTGGTGCCAATGCTGCTGTGGTAGAGGCCGAGGTCACTGAAGTTTTAGAAGAGGCTATCAATAGTGCTTCTGGAATCAAAACTCTCACTTCTACTAGCCAAGATGGTCGCTCTAGAATCAGAGTTGAATTTGCAGTGGGTTTTGATATGGAAACCGCAGCTAATGATGTTCGAGATAGAGTGAGTCGAGTCCAAAGGCGTCTTCCAGATGCTGCCGATGTACCTAATATCACCAAATCCGATGCCGATGCTCAACCTATTTTAACGTTAAGTTTGTTATCGGACAAGCGAGATGCAATGGAAATCTCCGAAATTGCTCGAAACCAAGTCAAAGAACGCTTGCAGACGATCACCGGAGTTTCAGAGGTGGTGATTTGGGGAGAAAAACGGCCTGTAGTTCGTTTGTGGTTAGACCCAATTAAAATGCAATCGATGCAAATCACGGCCTCGGATATTTCTGCTGCGTTGGCCAAAGAAAACTTAGAGTTGCCAGCAGGAAGAATAGAAGGAGAATCGGTGGATTTGTCTATTCGAACACTGGGGCGTTTTCAAAAACCTTCTGATTTTTTGGATATTGCAGTTAAAAAAACAACAGCAGGAGTGATTCGATTAGAGGATGTTGCTTCTATACATTATGAGCCTCAAGATCCTCGCACAGGGTGGAAGCGAAATGGTAAAAATGTAATCACTATCGCTTTGATTCCACAACCAGGTTCTAACCATGTAGAGATTGCCGATGACTATTACAAACGACTTGAAGATATTCGGCGAGAGCTCCCTGAAGATGTTCAAATCATTCGAGGGATGGATGCTACTAAAAACATTCGTGCCTCTATCAAAGAGGTGCTGGTTACTTTGGTCATAGCCTTTATTTTGGTGGTGCTTGTGATTTTTGCGTTTTTAAGAGAAACCCGAACCACCTTTATCCCTATGATTGTGATCCCAATCTCTATTGTGGGCTCTTTTTTTGTGCTCTATATGTTTGGTTTTTCTATTAATGTTTTAACACTGCTAGCGATGGTGCTCGCTATTGGTTTAGTGGTCGATGACGCCATTGTGATAGTCGAAAATATATACCATAAAATTGAAAACAAAATGTCTCCTAAACAGGCTGCTGTGGCTGGAACCAATGAAATTTTCTTTGCTGTGATTGCCACTTCTGTGGTTTTAATGGCAGTGTTTGTACCCATGCTGACTTTGGGGGGGACTACAGGGCTTTTATTTAGAGAATTTGTAGCCATTATGATTGGTTCTGTGTTTATCTCGACTGTGATTGCTTTTACTTTGTCTCCTATGCTTTGTTCTAAATTTCTAAGAAAACAAAAGAAAGGTCGATTGTTTAATGCCACAGAACCCTTCTTTGTGTTTTTGAATAACATATACTCTAGATTACTAAAATCTTTTTTAAAAGTCCGTTTTTTAATGTTTCCCATTCTTTTTCTTTTATTTGCACTGGCTTTTGTGTTTTTTAAAGTACTACCACAAGAAATGGCCCCTCTCGAAGATCGTGGCTTTTTTATGGCTCGCTTAGCCCTCCCCGAAGGTTTAGGGATAGCCAAAACTCGTAGTTTGACAGAGGCCATTGTCGATGATATCACGACTACACTCCACCCCGACGATTATGAAGAGATCACTGCTGGAGCCAATGGAAACACAGCAACGATTCGAGTGATTTTAAATGAAAATGCAGATCAAAGACGCTCTCAAAGCGATATAGCCAGAGAAGTGCAAGGGATGGCTAGAAACTACCCTGATGTACGCATGATGGTGATAGAGCCACAAAGTTTATCGACGCAAAGGGGAGGGATGCCAGTGGACTTTGTGCTGCAAGCCCCAAGCATTGAGGTCTTGAGAGAATTGGTCCCAGCTTTTTTAGAAGAAGCTCAAAAAGACCCTACTTTTTCTGTGGTGAACTCGGATTTAAAATTCACCAAACCAGAACTTCACATTGAAATTTTAAGAAATAAAGCCAGGGAATCCGGGGTTTATGTGGCAGATATCGCTTCGGCTGTAGAGCTTGCTCTTGGAGACCGAAAATACGGTGATTTCTATATGAATGGTCGCCAGTACGATGTGGTAGGAGCGGTTGGTTTACAATATCGTGGCTCACCAGATTTAGTGCGAACATTATCTGTTAAAAATTCAAGTGGAGAAATGCTTTCTTTAGATAATTTTGTAGAGCTCAAAGAAAAAGCAGCGGCTCCGGCACTCCCTCGATACAATCGATTCAGTTCAGCCACTATTTCTGCTGGTTTGGTCAAGGGTAAAACTGTTGGAGATGGAGTGCAAGCCATGAGAAATATTGCTGCAAAAGTCCTTCAAGAATACCCCAATGTTTCTACAGAATTAGCAGGGACATCCAAAGAATACGAAGAAAGTTCTTCTGGGCTTCTTTTGACATTTTTACTCGCCATCGCTTTTGTGTTTTTGGTGTTGGCGGGGCAGTTCGAAAGTTTTAGATCTCCATTCGTGACTTTATTTACAGTACCATTGGCTTTGGTGGGGGCATTGCTCTCGCTTTATTTGTTTGATATTACTCTCAATGTATTCAGTGAAATTGCCTTGATTTTATTGATTGGACTCGTGACAAAAAATGGCATTTTAATTGTAGAATTTGCCAATCAAATTGCCGAAAACACAGGTTGTGACCGCACTGAGGCGGCTCGTTTGGCTGCTGAACGGCGTTTTAGGCCCATTTTAATGACCAGTTTTTCTACCGTTTTAGGTTCTGTACCACTCATCATGACAGGAACACCCAGTCGAGTTTCTATGGGAGTTGCGATTGTAGGTGGGCTTTCATTTGCGACTATTTTAACTTTATTTGTGGTCCCTGCAGCCTACTCTTATTTTGCAGGCAAAATAGAGAAAAAAACATTTGATGCCTCTAAAATGGCGGGCTTTATCTTACCACTGCTTTTCGCAAGTCTTTTCTTAGGTTTTTCTACTCCGGTACATGCTTCTGAGCTTTTAACCCCAGAAACAGCCCTTCAAATAGCTTTATCCAAAAATCACTCTATTTTAATTGCAGAAGACCAAGTGAAACAGGCACAAAACTCCAGCTCTTTGGGTTCTAATGCACTACTCCCTACTTTAGATTTTACAGCTTCTAGGCTTTATTCTTATGGTGACCAAAAATCCTGGACTCAAGCCAGTGTGTATAATGAGTATATAGGGGACCTTTCGGTACAAGATAGGCTTTCTTTGGCTCTTAACTATAGAATTTTTGATGGCTTTGCTTCTTGGAATGCTTATCAACTCAGTCAAGCTAAGACTACACACCAAACTCTGCTTTTAAACACCGAAAAAAATCGAGTCATTAAATCTGTTTTAATAGCCTATTATTCATTGTTTTTAGCTCAAGAATCTTATAGAATAGCCAAAGAAAATTTAGAAGTCTCTGCATCTCGTTTAAACCTAGTTAAATTAAGATACGAATCTGGAGTCAGCACTCGTTTAGATTATCTAAGTGCACAAATGGATTATGCCACAGACAGTGCTCAAGTACAAAATGTATTCATAGAGCTTCAAAAAAAATGGCTTTTGTTAGAAACAGAGCTTGGGGGAGTCTCTCTCTCCAAAAACTACCACTTAATAGATTCCATCCATCTCGATAAATCTCCCATTTGGCTTACAGAAAGTGGGGCAGAAAGCGTATATCAATCCTCTTTACAAAAAAACTTAGACCTTCAAGCCGCCTTAGCTGAACAAAAACAAGCACAGTTAAAGCGTTCTCAAGCAAATTCTAATTTGTACCCTAAAATTGATTTGACAGGCTCTTGGAATTACACTGCATCAGAGGCAAATGTGTCGAATCCAGCAGAATCTAAGTCTAACAACTTACAAATAGGGGCCTATTTAAAGTGGAATTTGTTCAATGGCCTTGCCGATCAAAGTGGGAGTGAAAATGCAAAAATTCAAGAACGAAGTGCAGGATACAAAGTAGAAAACATAAAATTAAAGCTTAAAGCCCAAGTCTTTGATGCCATCAATGCACACATTCAAGCACTTCAAAACGAAAGCCTAGCTAAATCTAATCTAGAGCTATCAGAAGAAATTATCCAGCTTGCCAAAGAGCAGTTTGAACAAGGTGTCAGCACAGCTTTTGAATTTAGAGAAAATCAAAACAGATGGAATCAAAGTTTTAAAGCTCTTATCCAGGCACAAATAGAAGTAAAATTAGCTGAAATTGATGTTTTATTATTAATGGGTGCGTTCCACTAGAAACCTATAAATTGTATGGGTGTCTCTCCTTTTTTACTCATCCCATATTGTGTACGAATCAAGCTTTCTAAATAAAAAGTATCTTCTTTAAGTTTTTGATTGATTTCCATTTGCACATCCAGCTCGTTTTGAAGAGAGTCCACTTGCAGCTCCAAAAGCTGCACTTGTTTTTTAAGTTGCATTTGATTTTTAACACTCGTTTTATCTATAAACAGTCGAAGAACGACAAAAATGATAACGAATGAGACTAGTAGAATAATCAATGTTCTCTTTTTTGTCAAAATTTCTCCATAAAATCGATATTAAATTGTCTTTATCACCATTTAGCAAAATGGTACCTTATAAAATCATTAGAGTGGACCACACCTGCGATTTCTAATTCTGTTAATATAGCTAAAAGTAAATGTGCTTTAAACGAAAATTTTTCTTGAAGCTCATCTAAAGTGAAAGTAAAAGCACTGGACTCCTTCCAAAGTTCTTGAGCTTCTTTGGATAGATTCAGATGTCTTTTTGAAAACTCTATATTTTTTTCATCATTTTTTGTACTTAACCCTGCATAGAGGGCAAAATCGCTGGGGTCAAAAAGGGCCTTTGCTTTTCCAGTTTTTAGCAGTGCATTACACCCTGCTGCTGTTTCTCGATTAAAATCTCCAGGCACACTTAAAAGCAGTCGATTGTCTTTTAAAACATGTTCTGCGGTCAAAAGGGCTCCTCCTTTTATTTTACTTTCGACCACAATAGTAGCATGAGCAAGCCCAGCGATGATTTTGTTTCGCAGAGGGAAAGTCCATTTTGCTGCAGTCACCTGGTCTTCAAAAGCGCTTATTAAAGAGCCACCCTCTTTTAATATTTGATTGGCCAAATCGCCTCTAGAACCAGAAATTAAAGTCTCTAGCCCTTGACCCATCACAGCAATGGTAGGAATCTTATATTTTAGTGCAGCGTTGTGACAAAAAGAGTCAATTCCAGGAGCCAATCCAGAAATCACCACCGCCTTTGTACCCATTAAACTTTTCACCAATAGATCACAAAGCAAAGGAGCACTTGGACTTGGTCTTCTGGTACCTACCATAGCCACTCCCACCATATCCTGGCTTAGTTCCATTCCTTTCACATACAATTTTGACGGACAAAACTTAGATTTTTTTAAAATATCAGGAAAATTTTCAGCTAAGATTTCTTTAGATTTAGTATCTTTATAACACATGCAATACTCCTTTCAAGACTTATTAGATATAATGAAGCGTTTACGATCTCCAGATGGGTGCCCTTGGGATCAAGAACAAGACCTTCACTCTTTACTCCCGTATTTGATAGAAGAAACCTTTGAATATATTGATGCAGCCCAAGCAAACGACAAAGAAAACATGTGTGAAGAACTTGGAGATATACTTTTACAAGTGGTGTTCAACGCCCAAGTAGCCAGTGAACAAGGTGATTTCGACATAAACCAAGTCATACAGGGGATAGCAGAAAAATTAGTCCGTCGCCACCCCCATGTTTTTGGAACAGGGACAGCCAAAGATTCAAGTGCGGTCATCCGTGAATGGGATCGCATCAAAGCCTCCGAAAAAAACAATATAAAAAAATCGACTCACTCTACAATGGACAAAGTCAGCAAGAGCTTAGCACCATTGGCACGGGCATTCGAATTGCAACGAAGGGCAGCCAAAGTGGGTTTTGACTGGAACCACAGTGAACCTGTATTTAGCAAAGTATTAGAAGAAATTAATGAATTTAAACAAGAAATGCAAGCCCCAAACCCAAATAAAGAAAAATTAGAAGAAGAATTTGGCGATATATTGTTTTCTTTAATCAATTGGGGACGGCACCATCAAGTCCATGCTCTCACCGCCATGATGCGTGCAAACTCTAAGTTTGAATCTCGATTCCGACAAGTAGAATTGCTTGCCAATCACGATATGAAATCTAAAAGTCTTCAAGAATTAGATGCCTTATGGGAGCAAGTGAAGGCCAAAGAAGCCACTCAAAAACTTTAAACAGTTATTTTGCAGTGAAACTATTTAAAAACAAGATTATTCAGCGTCAAACCGATAAAAAATGCAATCAAATACCCATACCACAAGAGCGTTAGGGGGTAATTCAACACCTTTTGAGCTGGTTTATCGATACTTTTATTTTTTAGAGCGATACGGATTAAGTTTTTCTTTAAATAAAAAACAGAAAGTCCCAAACCAAAAATAGAAATGAGTACAATTAAAATAGAGCTAAACATATAATACAAGATAGCTTTTTTCAGAAAAAATAGTGATGGATTTGACTCCTTTAATAAAATAAAGTAGAACTTTAGCAGCAAGCCAGGCGTGTGTGAGACTTCTATCATAAAGGGCTTTTAAAAGTAAAAAAAACATAAAACTAAAAGCATCGAAATCTACGGTTTTTTCCACAAAAATAAACAGGGCGTTTGGCATTTGAAATCACAGAGTGGATGGAGCGGCAGTCAACATCAAAGCTTCCACGCGCAGTGGCCATGGAAGTTTAGGCAAGACTTCACTAGTGGGAATTGCTTCAGTATTTGCAGAGGGAACAAAGTTTTAATCATGTTTTTTATTTTTATGTGTCTTACCGGTTAAACCCTTAAGTTGAAAAAAAAACAGTATAATTAGAGAAAAATGAATAAAAAAAAATAATAGAAGCATAAATAGTGAAAATAAAATCGATTTTGAGGCACTAAGTTCGATATTTTTCAAAATTAAGGCTTAAAAGCAGCTTTTTTTTGAAATTGTCTTGCACTAATCGTTAAAATTTTCTCTATTTGTAGTGGTGAAGGTCGTTCATGAAGAGCGAGCCTTTCTTTTATGAGGTTTTTTTGGAAAATCGAGAGGTCTTCAATTCTCTAATACAAGAAGCTTGTCAAAGCATCGAAGTGGATCTAGTAGAAATAGATTCATTTCAAGCAGGAAAGCGACGAGTGTTTAGAATTTATATAGATAAATCTGGTGGTGTAAGCATTCAAGACTGCGCCAAGTTGAGTCGTATGCTTTCCGAAAGTCTAGACGAAGACGAAGAAATTATTGCAGGTCCATACACACTCGAAGTTTCTTCTCCAGGTTTAGACCGTCCTTTGAAGTCCACCCAAGATTTTATTAGAAATATAGAGAAAAATTTACGAGTCACTCGAAGCACGGGAAAACCGTTGACAGGACTTTTAAAAAGTGTGAACGAACAAAGCATTGTGCTTCAGTTATTACATAATGCAGAAGAAGTAGAGGTGCCTCGAATGGAGATCCTCTCTGCAAAGATAGACATTCAATTTTGATAAGGCTTACTATGAAAAAAGAACCAGATTTAAATTTAATAAGTGCATTAAGAGCGTTGGTTGACGATAAAAACCTAGACGATGATATTATTATCAATGCGTTAAAAGACGCTCTTATCTCTGCCGCTCGTAAATACCTTCAAATACACAAGAAAATTGAAGTCGACATCGATACAGAAACCAATGAAATTCGAGTCTTTTTACGCGTAGAAGTGGTCGAAGATTATCCAGATTATGACTTGGATATGACCGCAGACGAAGTGCGTGAATTTGATGAAAACTACATGTTACTCGAAGAAGCCCAAGAATTTAATGAAGATGCTCAACCAGGTGATGTACTAGAAATGGAGGTGCCTGCCTCTGCTTTTGGTCGTCAAGCCATTCAAACAGCAAAACAGTCTTTAATCAATCTTATACATATGGCCGAGTGCGACAAAATCTATGAAACCTATCGTAGTCGTATTGGCACTATGGTGAGTGGAGAAGTGCTTCGAATCGAAAATAAAAATGTGCTCGTCTCTATTGGCCGACAAATAGAAGCTATCCTTCCAGTAAAAGAACAAATACCAAAGGAACGGTTTTTTCAAGGAAGCTCTGTAAAAGCGGTGATACTCAATGTAGGTAGCACCTCTTCAAAGGCTAGCAATCAAATAGTCTTATCTAGGGCAAGTGGCTTGTTTCTAAAAGAATTATTCAAACAAGAAGTACCAGAAATATACGAAGGCATTATAGAAATCAAAGGTGTTTCCAGAGCACCAGGTTATAGAGCCAAAATTGCAGTGTACTCCAGAGACGAACGGATTGACCCCGTAGGTGCTTGTGTGGGCATGAAGGGCTCGAGAGTGCAAGCTATTGTGAGAGAACTCGCCAACGAAAGGATCGATATTGTTCACTGGAACTTTGATTTAGAAACCTATATTCGTCGTGCTCTTGCCCCAGCCAATATCGTAAAAATGATAGAAGTTCGTGATTCTAACCGCATAGTCATAGTGGTTGCAGATGAAGACTTGGCACAAGCCATAGGTCGTAACGGACAAAATATTCGTTTAGCCTCTGAATTGGTAGAACGCAGTTTAGATATCTTTGGCGAAAAAGAGTGGTCCGAAAAAGGTGATGAGTTAAAAGAAAGGATATTAGGCACTCAAAATAGTCTAAATATAGAAGCACTTTCTATGGACATAGAAGGTGAAACAACGGTTGATACAGAAACTGAAACAACGGTTGAAATTGAAAGTGAATTAACAATAGATACAGAAAACGAAACAGCAGTCGAAGTAGAAAATGAAATCACTGTCGATACAGAAACTGAAACGACAGAAGGGACTGAGGCTTAAAAAAGCCAATTGGAGTCAAAATATAGATGAATAACGCAGAAGAACAAAAGTCAAAAACAATTAGACCCAAAGAGTGGGCAGAAAATCACGGAGTCGAAAGTGCTTTTGTGGTACGCCTGTTAAGAGAAGCTAATGTGGAAGTTCGATCCCATGTTTCTCTTATTCCTCTTGAAAGTTTTAAATCAATTGAAAAACTTGTCGAAGCAGAAAAAGCAAAGTCTAATTCTAGGCACCTTGTAAAAGATGCTAAAACTTTTGACCAAGAATCTTCTCCTCGAAAAGAAAAGAAAAAAGAGAAGTCAAAAAAGATTTCTACAATCAAAGGTGTGAAGGTTTCTATCACTCGAAGAAACACCACAAAAACAGAAGCTGCTTCAAAAATAAAAGTTTCTGAAAAAGCTTTAGAAAAGACTAAAGAAAAAGATTCTCCAGTGGTTAAAACTCCAAAGCCCATAGAAGAAAACATTCCCAAAAAACAAGTAGAACCAGTGCTTAAAGAAGAAGCAAAACTTGAAAAGAAGCCAAATGAAGTCACTAAAGAATCCATTACTTCAAAAAAAGAAGTTGCTTTAGATAAAAAATCTGTAGAGACTTCAAAACCAGTGGAAACAAATATCAAAACAACAGATGCAGTTCAAATAAAAAAGAAAGAAGTTGAAGCCACTAGAGAAGAAAAAACTCCCGACAATTTTACAAAAGAAGCTGCAAAGAAATTACCTGAAACTACAGAAAAAACTTCTAAAGACAGCACACCTTTACTTGGCAACAGGCCACTAAAAGTGCCTGCTATGAAGGCTCAAGTTTTTAAACCCGATGCAGATATTTTAGCTCGTATCGAAAAATCCAAACAACAAGAGCAAGAACGCTCCAAACAACGCCGCAATCACAATAATTCAAGGCGATCTCCTAATAATAAACAAGGTTATACGGGTTCTTTCTCTGGTTCCACAGCAAGGCCTCACACTCCTGGTTCAAAGCCTACCACCACTCAAAAACGCCCTTATACTACGGGTGGTCCCGCTCGTCAAGGTTTTTCTAGCGGTTCTATGCAAGAAGCCTTTGGAGCCTCCCCAAAAGGAGCCGATTTAGTAGCCACCACAGCCAGAACAGGGCACAAACCTGCAGGTGGTCGCAGAAATGATAAAAAACGAAATATTCCTACTGTCAATAAAGAAGAAAGACAAAAGGAACAACAAGAGGCAGTCCGTCAAAATGTAAGTCGTGTGATGGCTTCTCTTTCAAAACACCCAGTTAAAAAAGTATATCGTAAAGAACATGCAGAAGCAGATGGTGCTGTAGAAAAGAAAATTCTCAAAACATCAGATTTTATTACTGTTGGTGAATTGGCCGGTCTCATGGAGCAAATGCCTGCTCGTGTGATTGCTAAATGCATGGAAATGGGGTTAATGGTCACTATTAACGCTCGCTTAGATTTCGAGAGTATTCAAATCCTTGCCGATGAATTTGGTTTTGAAGCAAAACTCATGGAAGAATACGAAGAAGAAATGCTTGGATTAGAAGAAGAATCTTCTGAAAACTTAAAACCAAGACACCCTGTAGTGACTGTGATGGGGCATGTGGATCATGGTAAAACCTCTTTATTAGACTGGATTCGAAAAGCCAATGTAGTGGTCGGTGAATCTGGTGGAATTACTCAGCATATTGGTGCATACGAAGTCTCTACCAAAGAAGGGAAGGTCACATTTTTGGACACTCCAGGTCACGAAGCCTTTAGTGCTATGCGTGCTCGCGGTTCACAAGTCACCGATGTTATCGTCCTTGTAGTGGCTGCAGATTCCATGGTGATGCCTCAAACAGTAGAGTCCATAGAGCTTGCTCGTCGCGAAAAAGTGCCTATTGTGGTGGCTATTACCAAAGTCGATTTGCCCACCGCTAATCCCGATAAAATTCGTGCTCAATTAGCCGAAAGAGGGGTGGAAGTCTCTCAATGGGGAGGAGATGTGAGCTCTATAGAAGTGTCTGCAAGAACGGGTCAAGGCATGGACACCTTGTTAGAAACCCTTGCTCTAGAAGCCGAAGTTTTAGAGCTCAAAGCCAACCCAGATTCACGCGCTCGCGGTGCTGTGATAGAGTCTAAGTTAGATGTGGGTAAAGGTTCTACAGCCACCATTTTAATTCAAAGTGGAACGCTCAAAGTGGGTGATCCATTTGTGTGCGGTATTTACTCGGGGCGTGTTCGTGCTATGTTCGACGAACGAGGCCAAGTTCGAAAAGAAGCCGGCCCTTCTACTCCATGTCAGGTGCTTGGTTTTGATGGTACCCCTCAAGCTGGAGACGACTTGATTGTAGTCGAAGACGAAAAATCAGCAAGAGAAATTGCCTCTAACCGTAGAATGGCGGCTCGAGAAAGAGACTTGAGAGCCCGTAAAACGATGTCTTTGGAAAATGTGTACGAAGGTGTCAAAGATGGCAAGGTCTCTGAGCTCAATATCATTGTCAAAGCCGATGTCGGTGGGTCTACCGAAGCCTTGGCGGCTAGTTTAGAAGCTCTTACCAATAGTGAAGTCAAAATCAACATTATTCGAAAAGCTGTGGGAGCTATCACAGATTCAGATGTTTTATTAGCATCTTCTGCCAATGCAATCATAGTGGCCTTCCACTTGATGCCTTCTTATTCTATTCGAGAAATGGCAGAAAAAGAAGGGGTCGAAATCAAAACCTATCGTGTGATTTATGACTGTATCGAAGATATTAAAAATGCTGTTGAAGGTCTTCTTAAACCTACCTTACGCGAAGAAATCATTGGTGAAGCAGAGATTCGTGAAGTCTTTAAGATTCCAAAAATCGGCTTGATTGCTGGCTGTATGGTCACCAGTGGTGAAGTCAACAGGAGTAGCCGAGTTCATGTGTATCGTGATGGTGTAGAGCTAGGCCTTACCGAAGTACAATCTCTAAAACGCCACAAAGACGATGTGAAAACCGTAGCTCGTGGATTTGAATGTGGTATTGGACTTCGAGGTTATGAAAACATTCAAGAAGGTGATACTTTAATGTTCTTTAAAGACATTAAAATTGCAAGGACTCTTGAAGATGTGGCTCGAGATGAAAAAATAGCTTTAGAAAAGAAAAAAGCAGAAGAAGCCAAAGCAGAAGCCAAGGAAAATAAAAAGGAAGAGGCTTAAAATGACTCGTAGAACGGATCGTTTAGGTGAACTTTTTAAAATAGAAATTAGCAAACTCTTACAAAAAGGGCTTAAAGACCCTCGAGTAGGCTTTGCCACCATCCACCGAGTGGATATCACCGAAGACCTTAGCTATGCCAAGATCATGGTTTCTGTATTGGGTTCTGACAAAGAAAAACAAGACACTTTAATTGGACTTAGAAACTCTGCTGGATTTATCCGTCAATTCCTTGGAAAAGGCATCAAGATCCGTAAAATCCCAGAATTGCAGTTTATCTTAGATGAAAACTTAGAGCACGCTCATCGCATAGAATCTATACTCCATGATTTAAAAAACAAAGGTGAACTGGATTGAAATCTTCGGGTTTTGTATTATTACATAAACCAGCAGGCCTCACTTCTTTTAACGCATTATTCCCACTCAAGAGGATTTTTAAAACCAAAAGGGTGGGGCATGCAGGCACACTAGACTTAAGAGCCTCGGGTTTAATTGTAGCAGGTGTTCAAAGGGCCACTCGCTTATTACCATATATAGAATCCTCCGATAAATTTTACACCTTTCGCTTGCATTTGGGCTATAGCACAGAAACTCTAGAATGGGATGGTCCTTTAATAAAACAAGACACTTCCACCTCTATCTCTAAAGATCAACTAGACATAGTTTTAGATCAATTTAGAGGGGCTATCACACAAATTCCTCCCAATTATAGTGCCGTCAAAGTCAATGGAGTTCGAGCTTCTGATTTAACTTTACAAGGCAAGGCTTTTGATTTAAAATCAAGACCAGTACACATCTATGAATTAGAAATAATCCAAGAAAACCCAGAAGTTCCTTTGAATGCCTCTGGCACAGCCTACTCTTCTTTTGACATAAAATGTCATTGCTCCAAGGGGACATATATCCGTTCCTTGTGTCGAGACATAGGAGAAGCTTTGGGTACATTGGGAGTAGTCTCTAACATCACTCGCACGCAAATAGGAAACATTCCTCTAGAAAAAGCACACTTTACCGAAGAAATCGGAGTAGAGCACTTACTATCCCCAGATCAAGTTTTAGATTTTCCTGTTTTAGAACTCTCTAGTGAACAAAGCAAAATCATCCGCAACGGAAATTGGATCCCTTGGAAATCTGCTGTAGAAAACTTAGGTCCAGATTCTCATGTATTCTTAAAAGCAGCCGATGGTGAAGTGATTTCTTTAAGCCGTTTTGAACCAGGTCGAATTTCTCCTAAATTATTCATAGGTTCTACGCCATGAATCGAGCCATAGCCACAGGTAATTTCGATGGTTGTCACTTGGGGCACCAAAAACTCTTCACTTTCTTAAAACAAAAAGCACAAGACGCGGGCTTAAAACCTATGATTGTGAGTTTTGAACCACACACTCGCTACCTATTAGGTGCACCCGGCAAACCGCCATTGCTCACCACCAGCCTAGAAAAAAAAGAATTTATAGAAAGCTTTGGCTTGTCTTTTGCAAGCATTCCTTTTACCCACGCTCTCACTCAAAAATCCTTTGAAACATTCTTAGAACAAAACCTTAAAAAAGCATTCAATGCCAGCCTATTTGTATTTGGACACGATCACAAAATGGGCAGCAAAGGCAAAGGGGATTTTGAATCCATAGTCCAGGCCTTTCCAAACTTAGCCGTCTATCAAATGCAAGCCTTTTACCATCACAACAAGCTAGTCAGCTCTTCACTCATTCGAGAAGAACTTGCCAAAGGTCACATTACCAGTGCCAACTCTTTTTTAGGTCGCCCCTATCGTCTGAGTGGAGAAGTGGTGCTTGGCAAACAATTAGGACGACAACTTGGGTTTCCCACTGCAAACTTACAGACCGAAGCCTTCAAACTAATCCCTCGCTTTGGAGTCTATGCCGGAGAAGCCACATTACAAGACCAAAGGCGATTCAAAACAGTAGTCAACATTGGCATCCAACCCTCCATCGAAAACCAAACAATGGCTATCGAAGCTCATCTTTTAGACTTTTCAGAAGACATTTATCACTCTCGTCTGCACATTGACTTGCATCACTTCTTGAGACCCGAACAAAAATTCGACTCCCTCCACAGCTTGGTCTCACAAATACAAAAAGATACCCATACTGCCAGAGAATTACTCCAAAAACAAAAAGACCCGACTCCATAGCACAAAACTGTGCCATCACAAACAGAAATCTTCCCAAAAAACGAAACTAAAAAGCATGTGAAATCGCGAGAAAAAACCTGCAAAAACCGTACCATTATTGACACAGCCATTTATTTTGAACATTCACATTTCTGCAAAAACCGTACAACTATAATAAAATTTATTGCAATGTCTTTAAAAAAGCTGAATTAGAAGAAGAGCTGGGGTGTCGGTATTTCCGACATACCACTCCACACGGTACAATTCAAGGAAAAAATGACAAGCATAAAGAAATTCGGAAATTCCGAATTTTAATAATAAGCTTTTTTTACTAAAACTTAGTTATGATTATTTCGCGGGGTATCGATTAAAATCAATTTTAGATGCTCTTAATCAACAGCTACATTAAGGCATAAAAAGCTGATCCTTGCATTTTAAACGATATCATTTTCTTTGGTGTCGTTTGATGGAGAGGCTTTTTAGGGCACACTGGAGTAACCATTCTTTTGCTTGATTTTTGTGAATTTCTGGCGTTTTGTTTGTTTTTGTTAAAAAAAGGGTGTAAATACACTCTTATACTTTTAATCTGGTAGTATTTTTCTACATTTGTTTAAGTTTTACTGCGGTGCATGCCACCCCTTCCCAAAGGTTTATTATGAAATTTTCAGTCTTAGCGTCCTTGTTGTTTTTTGCCCCTCTTTTTGCACAAGAAGAGGCTCAGCAAAGTGGTGGTATTTCTGCTTTTTTACCTTTTATTTTGATGTTTGTGGTGATGTATTTGTTTTTTATTATGCCCAAACAAAAAGAGATGAAAAAAATGGATGCCATGCGAAAGGCTTTGCAAAAAGGTGACAAGGTGCTCACGGCTGCAGGGATTGTGGGTGTGGTTTCTAATATTAGCGATACGGTTATAACCGTTAAAACTGGTGATTCTACTAAAATAGATTTTGAAAAATCTGCTATTCTTCGAATTTTAGAGGATAAGCCCGAGGCAAAATAATGGACTCTTTAGAGATTAAAATATATGGAGATGAAGTGCTTCGAAAGGTGTGCAAACCGGTAGAAGAAATCACTCCTGAATTGGTGAATTTAGCCAAAAAAATGCTAGAAGCTATGTACGAGGCTCCAGGCATTGGGCTTGCGGCACCACAAATAGGCAAAGATATTCGTCTAGTGGTTATAGACATTACTCATCCCGATGAAACCGACGAGAGAGAGCCACACATTATGTTTAACCCTTCTTGGGAGCCCGAAGAATCTTCTGAACTTGTAGCCTACGAAGAAGGCTGCTTATCTATTCCCGATGTTTTTTGTAATGTAGAGCGACCTTCTACTATCAAAGTCCGCTATACCGATGAACATGGTGAGGCTCAAGAAATGAGAGGCGTAGAGGGTTTATTGGCTCGTTGTGTGCAACACGAGGTGGATCATTTAGATGGGGTGCTTTTTGTAGACAAAATCTCTCAATCCGACCGTATCTTAAATCAATCGAAGCTAAAAAAGATGGCAAAAAGGTAAGTTGTTTTGGTCATGAAGCTTCAATCGCTTTTGATTCTACTTTTTGTTTTTATTGTCAGTACATGGGCTTCATCTTTTACTCCTATTGCACTTCCTCATTTCGAAGAAGTCCTTCAAAAACCAATCCCAGCGGACTTGGATAGACCTATCCGAGTGGGGCTTTTTGTTCAAGTTCCAAAATTATTCTTGTTCAATGGCACAGACACCATCACAGTGCAGGTCCAAAAAGGAAAAATTTTATTAAAGTCTGACAAACACGAAGTTTTAGAAGATATGGTAGAATTTTACCCCCAAGATTCTTCTTCAATGTCTCTTTCTACTTCTAAAAAAGACTTGCATCGTTTTCGCTATCACGGTTACTTTGTGTTTTTGCTTCAAAATAACCTAGTCACCGCAATCAATGTGGTGGATGTCGAATCTTATTTGTATGGAGTGGTTCCTTATGAAATAGGCACACTGGATTCGTCGCGTTTCGATGCCCTAAAAGCCCAAGCTGTGGCCGCCAGAACCTATGCTTACAGTCATTTTAACAGTCGAGATGCTTTGCAATTCGATGTTTACGCCGATACCAGAGATCAAGTTTATCAAGGGCTTGCTTCTTCGACTCCTTTAACAGAAGCTGCTATCAACCAAACAAAAGGGGAGGTGATGTTTTTTGAAGGGGAGTTTATCCAAGCGTATTACCATTCTACTTGCAGCGGTCACACTGAGTCCATAGAAGCATGGGGCCAAAAACCCAAAGGATTTTTAAAAGCAAAGCCCGACTTGGATCAAAATGGAAAAGCTTGGTGTCAAGAATCCTCTTATAATCAATGGACCAAGCAGTTTAAAACTCAAGAATTAGTGGCACTATTTAAGCAAAATTTCACAGCTGCCAAAGCCAAAGGTGTTTCTAGATTCTCAAAAATTAATAGCATAAAAATTAAAAATAAATTGCCCGGTGGTCGAATAGACAAGCTTAGTGTGAGCACAGACAAAGGCACTTTTGAAGTGCAGGGTGACCGAGTCCGATGGCTATTTAAAATGGGAGCGAGTATTTTACCTTCGGCTTCTTTTAGCATCCAAAAACAAGGCTCTACTTGGGTGTTGAACGGCAAAGGTTTTGGGCACGGGATAGGGATGTGTCAAATGGGAGCAAGGGCTAGGGCCAAAGCAGGGCAATCTTACACGCACATTTTAAAACACTATTACGACGGCATCACCATCGAAAAATTTACACAAGAAAATGAATAAGACCATATACATATTAAGTCAAGGCTGTGCTGCGAATTTTGGAGAAGGGGAGCGGATAGGGCAGATCATGGATCGAGCTGGCTACCAGGTAAAGTTTGGATTTCCAGCCGAGGCTCCCATAGGTTTTTTATTGAATGTATGCACAGTCAAAGGCAATCAAAGTGCTTTAAAATTAATTCAAAAAGCACAAGAAGAATATCCAGAAGTCCCTGTATTAGTGGTCGGTTGTGTCTTAGAAGATTTATTAAGAGATATCAAAAAACGCTTCCAATTCGTTTCGGCATCCAGTTTAGAACACATACAAAATGTCCCCGAATTTTTAGACTTAGTGTTCCAAGAAAAGCAAGTTTTAGAAACAGTCTCTAATTCAAAATTTTGGATAAAAAAAAGTGAAAACCTAAGCCTACGAGAGCAAAAATCCATTGGTATCATCAATATCAGTCAAGGATGCTTAAACACTTGCACATTTTGTTCCACTCGTTTAGTCAAAGGCGTGCACCGCAGTACCCCAATGCCACAAATCATAGACGAGATTCGTTTTTTGGTACAAGACGGTGCCAAAGAAATCATGCTCACAGGCCAAGACACCAGCTGTTATGGCTTTGACACCGGCACAAACCTTGCCAAACTAGTACAAAACATATTAGACCAAGTGCCTGGAGACTATTACTTGCGAATAGGCATGGGAAACCCTCGACACCTCAAAACTTACTTGCCCAAACTCCTCAAAGTTTGTGAAGACCCTAGAGTTTACAAATTCATTCACTTGCCCATCCAAAGCGGCAGTGACGCCATATTAAAAGCCATGAACAGGCAAAACGAAGTCATGGACTACTTAGAAATCATAGAAAAATTCAAAGCCCACTTCAAAAAACTCACTTTAAGCACCGACATGATCGTAGGATTTCCTGGAGAAACAGAATCCGACTTTGAACAAAGTTTAAAACTACTCCAACTCATTCGCCCCTCCATTTGCAACATCACGCGATTTGTGGCACGGCCGGGAACCAAAGCCTATAACATGGAGCCCAAAATCCCAAAATCTGTACAAGTCAGGCGATCTTCTGCATTATTTAACGAATTTGAAAAAATCGCACAAGAAAACAACGAAGAATGGATTGGCTGGGAAGGCGACATCATCATCGAAAAACAAGGCTACAGAAAAGGCACCTCCATAGGTCGAAATTTTGCCTATAGACCTGTCGCATTACTAGGCGACTACCCCGCAGGGCAAAAAATAAAAGTCACAATCGAATCCGCCGAAGCCTTTGCACTCATAGCAAAACCAATCGAATAAAAACAATAAACTCCAAATGGAAAGACTTGTGAAAAGAAATAAAAAATCGCATAAACTTTAATTTCTTTTATTTGAAGTCTCACACACGCCTGGCTTTTTTAAGTTAGAAGTTAAAAGTGTTCACAGAGATGTTCTGCAAACAGCGGAGGAGGTAGGTTCAAAACTTGGAGGGGATACGATGCAAAAAGTGTTACATTGAGCCTGTCGAAGTGCGTGCCAGAATAGTGAGAAGCATTTAGTGCTTAGTGTTTAGAGATGAACAGCTTTATCACAATGCTATTTTGTATGGATTACACACTCTGACAGTGAGAAGGGGCTTCTTGGGGATAATTTTTTTGTGCGTTTTTGCACGGTTTTTTGAGAGTTTTTATTTTTTGTAATTTTTTATATATCTTATAAATGTATGGTTTTTAATTTTGGGTTTATATCAAGGAGTTTGTGGTGTATTGTTGAGGTATAAAATGAGTATAGCTATTTTAATTCAGGTGCTCTTTTTGTGGTTATTGACGGCTTGTAATTCTTATAATCCAATTAGCCCCATAGAACATGAGATGCAGTTGTACTCATTGAGTCCTTTGGATCCAAGTAAAAAGCAAGTGGTAAATTATTCTCTTGTCAAAGTCAATGAAAATGAATACGAGTTGCATTCTTTGGATTGGATTTCAAATATCAAAGAAATGTTTTTGAATCTAAAAAATCAAAATGAAATTTTTGACTCGGATTCTATTTACTATAAAGAAAGTGCTTTTGTGAGTAATGAGAGTGCTTTGGATTTTTCTAGCACAGTGAAGTTTTCAATAGTAGAAAATGGAGGCCTCAAGAAGAATATTCAATTTCGTTTGGTATCGCCTCAAAGCTCTGGTCTGCCTATTGTTTCTATCTCCACTGCATCAGAAGTTAAAAATCGTGAGGATTTTGTAAAGGCTTCTTTTGAAATCATAGACTACAAAAACCCAGTCCATAATATTTCTAGAAATCTAACTCAATATGGGATTAGAGGCCGTGGAAACTCTACATGGACTCGCTCTCCTAAAAAACCTTATTTGATAAAATTTGACAAAAAAACTAGCCTCTTTGGATTAGCCCCTCATAAAAGATGGGTACTCTTGGCAAATTATTTTGATAAGAGCTTGTATAGAAACGAGCTGGCTTTAAGCTTAGGCAAATCCGTCTTGAATAGCTTTGAATGGGTGCCCACCGCTCATAGTGTAGAATTGTTTTTAAATGGTAAGTACAATGGCACATACCAACTCATCGAAGATAAAAGAGTAGGGGAGGGGCGTATAGAAATTGACCAAGTCACAGAACTTGGAGATTTATTTTTAGAGTTAGACTCTAGAGCCAAAGATAAAAAGAGAGAGTATTTTGTTTCTAGTAAAAACTTAATGTTTTCTTTGATTTCTCCTAAAACGCAGGCTAATAAACACTATGCAGAAACTTTGATCAATGAAATAGAAGATAAAATTTTTGGAAAAGATTTTAAAGATCCTTTGAATGGATATCGAAGTGTATTAGACATGAGTACTTTTGTAGATTGGTTTATTCTCAATGAACTTTTTAAAGATAGAGATGCCTTTAAACTCTCTAGTTTTATGTATTATATCAAAAATGAATCCAAGCTTTATATGAGCCCTTTGTGGGATTTTGATTTGGGGGGAGGCAACGATAGCGAGACGGATTGTGCAAATACCGAAGGCTTTTTTGTGAAAAAAACAAAGTGGTTTGAACAACTTTTTAAAGATCCTTATTTTCAAAAACTTGTTCGAGATCGATTCGATGAGAAAAAAGATGCACTCTTAGAAAAAATCGAAACAATAGAAGAAAACTCTGCTTATTTAAAACTAGCGGCCAACAATAACTTTAAGAAATGGGATATACTCGGTAAAAAAATATGGATCAATCGAGTGTGGCCAGAAACCTACACAGAAGAGGTTCAAGAACTGCAAAAATGGTTGCTAGCCCGCTTTTATTGGCTCGACGAAAATCTGTGAACCCCTGCTAAAGGCGCTTCTGATTATCAATAAATTCCAAAAAAGCTTGGCATTGTGCTTTTAAAAAAGGAAGACTTTCTTGGAGTTCTAACTTGCCATTTGAAATTTGAGACTTCACAGAAGGGATAGCCAAACGATGAGAATTTAGCACGCGTAGATTCATAAAATTCAGCAAGGCGACCAAATGTTCTTGAGCTACCAAAGTCCCCGACATGCCAGGAGTCACACCGCTAATGGCGGCGAGTTTGTTTGCAATCACAGGGGCTAAAGTTGGACCTGGAGAGCGAGAAAGCCAGTCCAAAAGATTTTTGAGAAGGCCCGGATAAGAACGATTGTATTCGGGAGTAAAAAACCATAGAGCATCACTTTGTGACACTTTTTGTCGAATTTCTTTCACCGAATCTGGAGGAGAAGCCTCTAAGTCTTGATTGAAAAATGGAAGCTCAGAATAGTCCAAAATAGAAAAATCGGCGTGAGACGAAATTAAATCTTGAGTAGCCTTTGCAAGCTGTAAGTTGTAAGAATCTTTTCTAAAAGAACCCACGATAGCTAAAATTTGAATCTTTTTCATATATTATCCTGTTGAAATAGAATGTATTGAATCTACAACATTTAAAATCAAAAAGTTTTCGAATAGATTTTGTATATTAAAATATAGATTTTAAATTTTAAAAGGAAAGACCATGAGCCAAAGGATTTTAACAGAAGTGGTTCGAGGACAAGCAGCCATAGACGGAGCAGGTGTACATTTACAAAGAGTATTAGGGCTTAGGACCACCAAAAGTTTTGACCCTTTTTTGATGCTCGATGGCTTTGACAGTAAAAATCCAAACGATTATATCAAAGGATTCCCGTGGCACCCACACAGAGGCATAGAAACTATCACTTACCTATTGAAAGGCAAAATGGAACACGGAGACAGTCTCAAAAACAAAGGACTCATCACTGACGGATCTTGTCAATGGATGACCGCAGGCTCGGGGATAATCCACCAAGAAATGCCGCTAGAATCAGAACACATGCTAGGGGCACAACTGTGGCTGAATATCCCTCAAAAACACAAAATGGACCCACCCAAATACGCAGACATTCAAGCCCAAAGCATCCCCAAAATCCAAGAAGAACAAGCCACGATAGCCATACTCTCTGGCACATACAAAGGCCAAAAAGGAGCCACCAATGGAAGCTACTTTGATGTACAATATTTAGACATAGAACTCCAAGCAGATTCAGAATGGCATTACAATGAAACCCCAAATCAAGACACCCTGTTTTTGTACCTAATACAAGGGGACTTGGCCCTAGACAGCGACTTCAAAAACTTTGAATCCAAAGCCTGTGCACTCCTCACCAAAGCCCAAAGTAGCCCCTCTGAACCCAACGACACGCTCAGCGTCAAAGCAGGACCAAACGGAGCTCGATTCTTTTTACTCTCCGCCAAACCCCTCCACGAACCCATCGCTTGGGGCGGACCTGTGGTCATGAACACCAAAGAAGAACTAGACCTGGCCTTTGCCGAAATCCAAAACAACACATTCATCAAGCACCCTTAAAATAGAGAAGTCTCACACACGCCTGGCTTTTTAAAAGAGGGAAGTGTTTGGAGATAAA
>JAAYJH010000024.1 GCA_012523035.1 Fibrobacter sp. | reverse complement strand
GAATTGGCGTCACGCATAATATTTCCAATCAACTCAGAATAAGTCTTCACCGCAGTATCAAAACCAAAAGAAGTTTCCACAAACTCGTTTTTCAAATCACCATCAATGGTTTTAGGACATCCGCAAACAACACAAGATTGATTTTTTTCTTTAAAATACTCTCCAAGAATAGCGGCATTGGTATTAGAATCATCACCACCAATAATAGTGATAGCGTCTAGTTGTAGCTTTTTGGCCACCTCAATACAACGATCGAATTGCTCTGTGGTTTCCAATTTAGTACGACCAGATTGAATAATATCAAAACCACCAGTATTACGATACTCATCCATCAATTTAGCATCGATTTCAATATATTTACCTTCTTCTAAACCCGATGGTCCACCCAAAAATCCAAACAACACAGAATCTTTAGAAATAGACTGAATACCATCAAAAATACCAGCGATAACATTGTGTCCTCCTGGAGCTTGACCGCCCGACAAAACAACTCCAACGCGTAGGGGGGCAGCCTCTTTTCCAGAGTTTGCAATAGCTTCAAAAATAACTATAGGAGAACCATAAGTATGAGGGAACAGTTTTTTAATCGCTTCTTGATCGCTCACAGACTCTGTCGACTCGCCTTTTTTCAAAGCAATTTGAGATTCTTTTTTCGCAAATTTTGCTAAAACAGGCGCTAATTTGGGTTCATAGGCAGCACGAGCTTTACCGAGAACAGAAATGTTTTTAGGCATCATCACCTCTAAGGTTAAAGTAACTACAAATTCTTAATAGATTAAGATTCAAAATTAAATTTAGAAAAAAAAACAAACAAACAAACAAAAATACCCTTATAAAAAGAAAAAATGCACTGATACACTCTTTAATTGCTTTTTTTTATTGTAGTTTATATATTAAAGATATGATTCGATACCACGCCTTATCTTTTCTTATATTCAGTGTTTTCTCCATGCACACTTGGGCCCAAAACACCTCTTTACGCTTTGTACCCGAAACCTACACGCTAGGAGTTGTAGAGCAGGGGAGTGTCAACCACATCATATTAAAAGGGGCGAACACCACCTCAAAAGACATTATCGTCGAAACTGCCATGAGTCAAAACACAGGGGCCTCCAATTTCAAGTACCCCTCCAAAATTCAAGCGGGAGCCGCCTTTAGCATCGAATTCGACCTCAACACAGCCCACATGGATGGCAAGTTCATCCATAACATAGTAGTCATAGACACCTCTGGAGCCTATTACACAGCCTCTGTCGAAGGCGAGGTTCGCTCTCCACTTTTCTTCAGTGAAAAACTCTTTGACGCGGGCTATTACAAAACAAAAGACAAAAGAGAATGGACATTTTATGTATGGTCTCACGACAAAAAAACACTCCCCGACTTATCTTTAAGCAGTCTCTCTAGCAAAGATTTTTCCATACAAAGCAAACCTGTGATGCTCAACATAGACAAACTCGAAAACATCCAAGAAGGTGGCAAAGTCCCCGCCCTCAAAGTCACTCTCAAAACAAAGGGAATCCCTAGAGAGGGCTTGAGCCTCAAACAAAAAAGCCTTCGACATTTCGTAGAATTCAAAAGCAAAAACTACCCCAAAGCCACACCAGAAGTACTCATCATAGGCTATTGGAAATAATCCTTTACCCCCTTGCCAAAACAAAACTATAAACTAAATTTGACACAATCGCAACGGGATGTAGCTCAGTCTGGTAGAGTACTTGAATGGGGTTCAAGCGGTCGATGGTTCGAATCCATTCATCCCGATACAAGGCCTTTTCTTTAGATAGGCCTTTTTTTTATGGTGTCTTACCGGTTAAACCCTCTATGTAGCGGGCAACAAACTCAAAACAAGCTTCTTAGTTTTGCTAGAGCAATCATTAGCATCAATCATTTAAAGACAGTTAAAAATACAAAAGTGTGTGAATCATTTGGAGTCAGATTCTGAGTGTTCTGGATTGTGCGTGACCACTTGATTCCTTCCGCTTTCTTTGCCTTTATAAAGGGCTGTATCTGCCAATTGGATGCTTTTTTCTACTCCTAGTTTAGAGTTGTATAGGGCCACTCCCAAAGTGATGGTGACACTGATTTCTATGTTTTCATGTTTTATTTTTTCTTTGGCGACTTTTTTTCTAAAGCGTTCTGCTACAATAGTGGCACCATTCAAATCGGTTTCTGGAAGCACACATAAAAACTCTTCTCCACCCCAGCGGGCAAGGTAGTCGTATTTTCGAAGGCTGTGTCGTAAAACATTGGCGACAGTTTTTAAAACAGTATCTCCAAAATTATGTCCGTAAGTGTCATTCACTTCTTTAAACTTATCAATATCAATATAGACAAAACAAAAATCTCTTCGACTCCTAGCAGAACGACTGGCTTCGAGATGGATTTTTTCGAACATGTCTCTTCGATTGGGGAGTTTAGTCAATTCATCTGTTTTAGAAATCAATTCCAATTGGATTTTGGCGTCTTCTAACTCTTGGGTGCGTTCTTTGACTAATGTTTCTAAATTATCTCGATGGTTTTCTAGATCTTTGATTTGCTTTTTAATGATAAAATGCATTTGATTAAAAGAAGTAGTTAATAAGCCAAGTTCGCTTTTGCTGTTGAGAACTGGTAGAGGAGTGGTATCAAAATTACCATTGGCAATAAAGTTTATTTTTTGGATGATTTCTTTTAAAGGAAAGGCAAATTTCTTAAACAATATTAAAATAATGAATACAGTAGCAAAAAGGGTGCTTGCTAAGAGTAAAACAATAATGAATGCCATGTTATGGATTAGCTCTTGGATTTCAGATTGAGGTTGTAATGCTAAGGCTCCTATTTGAAAACGAGCATTGTATTGATAAGTGGCAAAATAATTCACCCCGTTGATTTTTAGAAAAGTGGGTTCTTCAATCACAAAAGAAGAGGCTAAAAATCCAGTGAGATCGAAAAAGTTGGCATCTAAAGATTCAGTTAAAATCCTTTGCAGTTCTGGGTGCATCAACACACGATTTCTATTGTCAAATAAAATTAAAAAGCCGTTTTGCCCGATTTTATAAGAAGAGTATTTCTGCCAAATTCGTTTAAAAGAAAAATTAGCCACGAGAGTCCCATTAGCCGCCGCTTTATCATCGACTGTAATGGCAAAGAATTTGTAAGGAATGTTGTTTTCAAAATACCATTCTGAAGAAAAGGCCCGATGCGGAATCACGCTAGAAAAATCCTTAAAAGGAGTGCTTTCGGTTGAGGCTTTGATCATGGAGTTATCACAAATAATTTCATTGTGTTGATTATACAAAGTTACTTTTTCATCGCTTTTAAAAAGTGAAGAAACATCAAAACTCTTTAGATAGCTAGCAGTGATTACAGAGTCTTTAGCTTGTATGGGGCTAGTTTTAGAGAGTAAAGTGAGTTGTTGTCCAAACTGATAGAGATCTTGTTCTATGTTTCCAAGGACTTGCTGTGTATTTTCATTGTTTATTTGAAAAGTAGTTTGTTCTATAGCTTTTTTTTGATATTTAATAAAGAAAAAACCACTCAAACTCATAATGAGTACAATCACAAAAATAAGTAGTGAGAGCGTCTTAATGATAATGCTATTTCTGAGTAGCATTGGCTTTTGTATTTCTTTATACTTGAAAGAAGTAGAGCTCATTATTTAGTTGTCCTTTAATCTTCTTTTTTTTGAGTATGCATAAAGAAAGCCAAAAAAGAGCATTAAAAAGAAAATTCCAACACTAAGATGCTTTTTTAGAGGTGTTTTCTCTTGTGGATTATCTACAGTTTTAGTTTTAGAAATACTTTCAATCTCTTCTATGGCTAGATTCCAAAAAGAGTTAAATTCTTCAAAAGACACCGTTTCCATAGATTCTCTTTCGAGGGCGGCGTTGATTAATGAGTCCCCTTGAAGCAAAATATGATAAATTTTTTGACTCGAGTAAAGCTCTGGAATTTCCATTAGAGCCCAAATAGAGCTGAACATGTTTCCTAATATTTCTTCTATTTTACTCCACTCTGTAATGCTGGGGTAGGCTTTTCCATTATTCAAGCTGTTCACAAGGACATTATAAATCGGATCTTTTTTCCATTCTTCTAAAACTTTCTTAGAAGGGGGCAAAAATCCAATATGTTGGTTGTATGAGTTTAAAAATTCATCTTGGGTTAAAAACAAAAGCAATTGCATGGCTTTGGATTTATCAGAAAACTTGGCTGGAATCGCCAAGTGACTCCCTCCGATAAAGCAAATACTCCCTTTTTCTCCAATAGGTACAGGAAAGCTAAGCACCCCGTCTTGGCCAATTCGTGAGTTTAAAAGTCCGCCTTCTTCTGTTTTATAACGAGTTTGCATAATGGTTTCAGAGGTGTTTAGGATAAATGCAATTTCACCGTTATTGAATTGTTGTGATATTTGAGCTGTATTTAAGGTTAAGTTTTGGGGGTCTACAAGAGTGTCTAGTACAAAATAAAGATATCGAGCGATGCCTTTAATGGTAGATTCAGAGAGTAAATTGGACCGATAAGCGATGGAGTCTTTGGATATAAAGTCACCTCCATTCGACCATATCCAAGGGGCAAAATTATGAGGGATGTTCCAGTCATTTCGACCTGGAAAGGCATAAGGTTGAATGGGAGTGCCGTCATTTAGTTTTAAGTTGGCTTTTTTTATTTTGCGAAGAGATTGAATGAAACGGGGGTAATTTCGGATGTCTTTGGCTTCGAGATTGAGTTCATTTAATATCTTTTGATTTGCAAGAAGGGCTCTAGCATCGATAAACCAAGGGACCGCGTATATATTAGAATCTCCTTCAATGTGAGTGGTTTCAAAGCTTACCGGCACAAAACGATCGGGTTGGATTTTATTGAGATTTGAATTTAAAGATAAAAGCTCGTCACGAGATGCAAAATAAGGCAACCAAGTGGAGCCTAGTTGGACTACTGCAGGTAAATCCTTTCCTGTGCTAAGGGCTGTAGAAATTCGGTTCCAAGCTTCTCCCCAATCTAAAACCACAACTTGGGTTTGAATACCTGTTTCTTTGGTAAAAAAGGCGAGCTCCTTCTCTAATTTTTCTTGAGGAGAGGCTCCATTTGGCATGATCCAAACTTCTAGGTGTTTAGTTGCAAAAACATTTGTTAGAAGCGCAATGCTTAGCATAAATATTAGTTTTTGTAGCATTTTTCTCTCCATTTTAATTGGGCATTTAAACTGTTATTTACAAATTTAAAATAAAATGATTCTAGTTTAAATGTTTTGTGCATTTTTAAGCGTATATGAAATTGAATATACACTAATATATAGCTTTCAGCTTGTTTTTTTACACTGTATATAAAATATATTAAATAAAGCATGATTGTTGATTTTAGATTCAATTGTTTCTTTTTTTACAAAGTGTGTGACTAAATCACATTGAAAGGTGTTTTTTGCATTAAATCGGCTGTTTTTTATGATTTGAGTCTATTTCTTGAATGCTTATTCAAAAAAAATGACTTTCTATATTTTTTTTTTACTATCTTATCTCAAATGTTAAACCTTATTCAAGGAGTTTTCAATGAAAAAAAAATTATTAGCACTTTCTTTAGCCACAGTCCTTTTTAGTGGTTGCTATGGAAGCTATGCTTTATTCCATAAGGTACACAAATTTAATGGTGGAATTGGAGACAAGTGGATAAATTCTTTAGTCCATTTTGTATTTATACCTGTATATGGTGTTAGCCTTGTTGCAGATGGCTTATTATTCAATGCATTTGAATTCTGGTTTGGTTCAAATCCAGTAGCTTCTGGTGATACATATATGGATAAGGATGCCGAAGGAAACACCGTTGCAGCTGTGAAGAATGAAGATGGAACTTTGTCCGTCTCTATCATGACTGTTTCAGGTGAAGAAACAAACCTCACTCTTCAACGTGATGAAGATGTTATTCGTGCTCTAGATAAAGAAGATAATGTTGTTGGCATGTATATGGCACTTTTGAAATAAGTAATTTTTATTGAAAAAAAAAGGTCTCGGTTTTACCGAGGCCATTTTTTTTGTATTTCTTCAAGACTTTGAGCCAGGACTCTTGGTTTAAATAAATTAAACAAGCTTTACGTTTAATAATTCTTTCCAAGGAAGACCCCATTTGCCAATTTCAGCCATAAATGGATCTGGGTCAAATTGTTCCATATTAAACACGCCTTCACCTTTCCATAATCCTTTAAGAATCATGGATCCGCCTAGCATTGCAGGAACTCCTGTAGTGTAGCTAATGGCTTGAGCTTTCACTTCTTTATAGCATTCAGCATGGTCACAAACATTATAAACAAAGTAAGTTTTAGGCTTACCCTCTTTTATACCTGTAACCTGGCAACCGATACATGTTTTTCCACTGTAATTTTCACCTAATGTACCAGGTTCTGGTAGAAGTGCTTTTAAGAATTCAAGAGGAATAATATCTACGCCATTAAAGCGAACAGGATCGATGCGGGTCATGCCTACATCTTGCAAAACTTGTAAGTGAGTGAGGTAAGCTTGGCCAAAAGTCATCCAGAAACGGGCTCTTTTGATTTCTGGGAAATGTTTGACGAGAGATTCTAGTTCTTCGTGGAAAAGTAAATAGCTTTCGCGATCACCAACTTCAGGATAATTGATTGTTTGATGCATAGACAATGGAGGAATTTCCACAAACTTGCCATTTTCGTAGTAACGACCATTTTGTGTGATTTCTCGGATGTTAATTTCTGGGTTGAAATTAGTGGCAAAAGCCTTTCCATGGTTCCCTGCATTACAGTCTACAATATCAAGAGTATCGATTTGATCAAAATGATGCTTTTTGGCATAGGCGGTGTAGACGTTTGTCATTCCAGGGTCAAAGCCTGAGCCGAGGAGAGCCATAATGCCTGCTTTCTTAAAGCGCTCGTGGTAGGCCCACTGCCAACTATATTCAAAGTGAGCTACGTCTTTAGGTTCGTAGTTTGCAGTATCAAGATAATGAACGCCTTCTTTAAGGCAGGCATCCATGATGCTAAGGTCTTGATATGGAAGAGCAATGTTCATGACTAATTTTGGCTTAAAATCGCGTATGAGTGCGGCCACTTCGCTGGAATGGTCTGCATCGACTTTGGCTGTGTTTACAGGGATGT
>JAAYJH010000023.1 GCA_012523035.1 Fibrobacter sp. | reverse complement strand
TTTTAGAATAACAAATGGAATAAGAAAAAATGGATAAAATGAAACTTATTTTTACGGCAAATGTCGTGGTCATTATAGTCTTGATTGTTGTGATGTTTTCATTAAAAGGAAAGTATCGAGACCAAGCACAACTCGTGGTCAAAGAGACTACAGAAGCTTATATTGCTGAAGTCAATAAAACGCTATATGCCCAAGGGCAATTTGTAGATGAGTGGAACATGGTTTGGGAGTTGGTTTTTGAATCTGCCAACAAAAAATCATTAAACCCCAAAACATTGGAGAGCATGATCAGTGCCATTGAAAGCAATTATCTTAAAAACCCTAAAAATCTAGAGAAATTAGAAAAATGGGGTTTAAAAGAGTTGAAAATGAGAGTGGAAGCAGAAGCAAATTTAAGGAATGTTTATTTAGGAGACGATAAAGTCGTTGTATTTGATTTTGCTGGGGATAAATTAAAGTCTATAAATTACGATGCTTTGATAGCGTATTCTCCCTCAGAAAAATTTAAGATTAACGAACCCGCTCCCTTTAACTTTAACTCCAAAATAGAAGGTGCAAAATGAATTTCAAAACTTTAACCATTTTATCTGTTGTGATGAGCGTGGCTCTTTTGATCACTGTATTTATGCAAAAAGGGAGTTATGTTTCGCAAGCTAAAACGGCTTATGAAAACCAAACAAAATCTGCATTTTCTAATGCAGGCTATGTGGTAGGAGCCGTTAATAATGTGATTCAAAAAAACACGCTACTTTGGAAAATAGCCACTGACGCTTCTTTAAACGCAAAAACTTCTAAAGACTTTGCTTTAATAGAAAAACGAAGCGATCAAGCCAAAGAATTAATGAGTCCAGAAATAAAAACTGACAAAGAAACCGGTTATTTGACTCGAAAAGTGGCGGTGAATAGCGATTATTATATAATCGCAAGCTTCAACAAGAAAAACAATCAACTTATGGGTGTGAATGTAGATGCTTTGCTAGGCAAAATAGAAACAGAAGATTCTAATGGATTTTCTGAAGAAGATTTCGAAGAAAATTAAAGAAGAAACTTAGCATAAAAAAAACTCCTTTTAAGGAGTTTTTTTATTGAATAATTTAACAAATGCAAGGTTTTGAAGGGTTTGGGTTTCCAATTGAGTCAGGGTAATTCCCATCAAAACAAGCAGAACAATAATTTTGAGGTTCGTTTCCAGTGCAAGCCTTCATCCCTTCGACGCTAAGATAACCAAGACTTTCTACTCCAAGCATTTTAGCGATTTCTTTTGGGGTCATAGAGCTTGCAGCTAGTTCTCCAGTACTAGGAAAATCCATACCAAAGAAGCAAGGGTGTTCTACAGGGGGAGAAGCAATACGAATGTGCACTTCAAGGGCACCGGCATCTCGAAGCATACGGCTTAAAATTTTGAGCGTGGTCCCTCTGACAATAGAGTCTTCCACTACACAGACTTTTTTATTTTTAAGCACTCCTTCGATGGGGTTGAACTTGAGTTTCACCTTTTGCTCTCGAATATTTTGAGTTGGGTCTATAAAGGTGCGGCCCACATAGTGGTTTCTTAAAAGCCCTATCTCAAAACGCAAGCCAGAAGCTTGAGCATAACCTAAAGCGGCCGTGTTAGAGCTATCGGGGACAGAAATCACAATGTCTGCATCCACCGGGCATTCTTTAGCCAATTGTTTACCCATTTTTCGACGCACTTTATCACAAATTTGACCAAATATCTTAGAATCTGGACGAGAAAAGTAGATATATTCAAAAATACAATGTGCTTTTTGTTCTTTTTCTACAAAAATTTTGGAATGAAGGCCGGTATTGGTAATAGTGAGTAATTCACCGGGGTGTATTTCTCTCACATAATTAGCACCCAATAAATCAAAAGCACAGGTTTCAGAAGCGATACACCAACTTTTACCTAATCTAGACAAAGCTAAAGGTCTAAACCCAAAACCATCTCTAGCTGCATACATAGATTCATTACTAAGGATAAGCATCGAAAAGCTACCAGTAAATTTTGAGATGGTGAGTAAAATAGCGTCTTGAAGCGTATCCGCTTGAGACCTTGCTATTTCGTGAAGCACCACTTCTGCATCGGAAGTAGTTTGAAATATATGACCGTTAGCTTCCATTTCATTGCGTAGGTCTGGGGCATTGGTGATGTTACCGTTGTGAACTACGGCAATTTGCCCCCATTTGCAACTCACCAAAATAGGCTGAGCATTCGCTAGAGTTCTAGAACCAGTGGTACTATATCTCACATGTCCAATGCCAGCAAAGCCTTCGAGGCTATCTATATCATGTTCATGGAGTAATGTAGAAACCAAGCCCATGGATTTGCTAGTCCTGATTTTATCTCCAGAAGTCACAGCGATACCCGCACTTTCTTGACCTCGGTGTTGCAGAGCATACAAGCCCATGGTGATGTTTCTACTGATATTTTCGCCATTAAAAATGCCAATGACGCCGCATTCTTCGTGTATTTCTTCGAGCATACAATGCCTTTTGTAAAACTAAGTCAATAAGAGTAAAAATTGGGAAACTTTTGACTTAAAACTAGTCCAATTATACCTATTAACATAGCAAGTTTTATTAGTTTTTGGGATGTTTTATATTTCTTATTTTTTAATTTCGAAAGTGAAAATAATAAAATGACGGTGACAGGTATGTTTGCAAAAACAAAAAAAGAGGGGGAGTACACTCCACTTAGGACAGGAACTATGAGGGTGTGTAGCGAGAGAATCATCATCACCGTAGCAAAAGAGCGGGCTCTTTTTTCACCAACCAAGACGGGAAAAGTGATTAAATTTTCTTTGAAGTCGCCGGGCAGATCTTCTATATCTTTGACTAGTTCTCTAATAAAAGTAAAGAAAAAAGCAAAAAGGATGACTGGATAGATTAAAGATGCCTTATCTTCTTGAAAATACACAGCTAAAATAAGAGGGGTCGTGCACAGTAGAGCGACAGTTAAGTTTTTAACGATGGGTATGCTCTTGAACCATCGATTATAGGTAAATAAAAGAAGCAATATAAGAGCAAAAAAAGCCGAGTGGAACATAGAATTTAAGACTCCAATACTAACAATAACTGGTATTGCAAAAAACACACCAATAAGAGCGTTGGCTATAGGAACAGAAACATCTCCAGACTGGAGGGGGTGGTTGGGTTTATTGATAGCATCGATATGAATATCGTAAATGTCGTTATGAATATTTCCAAAAGAAATCATAGCCATAAAAGAAATGGCCTCCATGATTATCTGTAAAATCGGAGGAAAAGCCCCAATAAGGGTATATCCTGCAAGTAATGTGAGGATAGCAAGCAGTATATTTCCAAATCGAAGCATTTTAAAAAGAGAAAGCGGTTTTAAACTCATCAAGCTAAAACTACATTTGTTATTGATGAATGAAAAGGATAAAATTGACAAAAAAGTAAAATCTCAAGTTAAATCGAGTAGAAGAGAAAGAAGAGCTCGACGATTAAACACATCTCAAATCAAAAATAAGGAGCTTTTAGATGAGTTGCCCATCAAAGAAAGGTGGAGCCGAGAGTTTAGAAAACCTCGTATTAAAAAATTAAAAAGTCCAGATTTAGATTTTGATGAATTAGAAATAGAAAGAGGACTGGTGATTGAAGTGCATCGTCGGACTTGTGAAGTTCGTTTAAATGATGGCGGTGTTATAAAGGCCAGGTACAACACCACTGTTATAGATGCCTTAGGTTTTTTTCCGGCAGTTGGAGATAAGGTGACTGTGGGTTTTAGTGATGAAACCTATATTTTATTAAATGTTTTGCCGCGTCACAGTGCTCTCACAAGACCAGGGCCAAAAGATCGTTCAAACGAAGAACTAGTACTTGCAGCAAATATTGATCAAGTGATTATAGTAGCTTCGGTGCAACAACCTCCATTTAATTATGGTTTTTTAGATCGTTTTTTATTGGTTTCCCAATTGAGTCACTTGCCTTTTGTTTTAGTTTTAAACAAAATAGACTTAATCGATAAACTACCTCAAGATGTTTTAGATTTTATAAAAATAGTGGATCAACACATTCTAGTCAGTTGTAAAACAGGAGAGGGCATAGAGGACTTAAAAAAACTTTTAAAAAACAAATCTTCTGTTTTTAGTGGTCAAAGTGGTGTAGGCAAGACGAGTATCATCAATAAACTCTTACCAGAAGCCGAGTTAAAAACAGGAGAAGTCAGATTAAAAGATGGGAAAGGCAGACACACCACTACTTCGTCGAATTTATTTTCTTTTGAAGGTGGAAACATTATAGACACTCCTGGGATTCGCTCTCTGGGCTTAATGAATATGGATAGCAATGATTTGGCAAAAATATTCCCTGGATTTTTTAAAGAAGGAGTTTTTACCTGTAAGTTTAGCAATTGTTTGCATTTGAGTGAAATTGATTGTTCTGTATTAAAAGGAGTTCAAAATGGTGAAATTTCAAAAGAAAGGTACGACAGTTATTTGCGAATATTAAATTCAAAGGACTAACTTTTTTTGATTTAAAATTATATTTATAAGAATATGCCCAAGTCTTCTATTTACCTTACTATTTTTAGTTCTGTTTTGTTTTTTGGATATAGCTTGTCTTTTGCTCTTTCTAATTATGAATCGGTATCTAAAAAGGTTTCGGAGTTTAGGAGTTTAGTTTTAATAGAATCTCACAGCGAACAGCTTCGAAAAACAAATTTTCTATTCTCTTTGTTTTTCTCTTTAGTTTATCTGAGCATTTTATATTTCACTGGTTATGTTTTTTGGTTCTTAGGGCTTGTTTTGTTGAAATTAGTCCTCTCGTTGTGTTTTTCGGATTACTTTCAAAAGCTGGTTTTAAAAAAGGAGGGGAGTCTAAGCAAGCGATTTTATGTTTTTATGAAAACAGATTCTTTTGTCAATGCTTTTTTAGCTTTATTCACTCCTTTAATTATTCTTTTATAATAGCCTATGTTAAAAATTATAGCATTCTTATTTTTGAGCTTTTCTTTACTTTATGCTTCGGAAACATCGAGCGTCGCCAACAAAATGCCTATTATTGTAGGGGGTGTTTTAGAAACAGGTTCGGGACTCCTTCCAGAAAAAACTTCTCATTTAGGGCTAGTTCGCATCAGTCCTCTTGTGGGGCTTTGGTTGAATGGCATGGGGTATTTTCGATTAGCTTACGCGTACAATGAAACGACTTATAAGCCAGAAAACGCACCTAAAATCAACACCACTTATCACGATTTTACCTCACAATTAGGGGTTGCTTTAGGTTATGGCCCTTATTTACAAGTTTCTTACACCAAATCCAAGCAACTATCCGATGCTGGCGATGTGACATGGAGTGAATTGGGTTTTGGTTTAGGCACTTATTTTCAATTGGGCCCAAAAACCGCTTTAATTAGTGAAATTGAGTATCGTTCAATTTTTAGCCATTACAATCCTTTACTCAATGAAGAAACTTCGGGTTCTCGTATTCAATTTAATTTTGGTTTTGTGATTTATGTTTATTAAAACTGTTGCTATTTTAGGGGGAGCCTTTGATCCGGTGCATCAAGACCATTTGAGGCTTGCTTTGCAGTGTTTAAAATTAGAATATTGCGATGAAGTTTGGTTTGTCCCTTCTCCTGATCGTTGGGATAAAAATCTAATTGCATCTCCAGAAGATCGATTCAACATGCTTCGACTAGCTATTCAAGATACGCCTAAACTAGTGGTTTCGGATGTAGAAATCAATATGCCTGATTACCGTGGTTCTTATATGCTTTTGCAGCATTTGCAAGAATCACACCCACAATATCGTTTTAGATTAGTAGTAGGAGCTGACAGTTACAAAGATATCCCTCACTGGCGAGACCCTTTGCATTTTTATGGCACAGAATACAACGGTCATTTACTCTTAAAAGATTTTGAACTCATTGTATTTTCCAGAAAATCTTACCCTAAACCCGACTTAAAAAAACACAAGGCGATGGGCTACGCACCTTTATTTTGGGTGGGTGAAACTCAAGGTTTTGTGGGTAGCTTAGCTAGCACGCAAATTCGAAAAGACTTTTTACACTCCAGAGAAAAGCCAAAGGGATTACCAACAGAAGTGTACAAATACATACTGGAGCATCATTTGTACGAGCACTAGCCTTTCTTTATATTCACGATTTCCAAGTGAAAATATAAAATCCACTCAGAATCACTGAACTTATCAAATAAAAAGCCAAGTTTTGGAAGCAAACTTTTCTATATCCATTTCAATAGGAATCGTATTTTTTTAAAATTAAAGGGATGAAACTGATTCAAAAAGCAAAAATAAACTCTTTTTATGTTGAAGTCTCACACACGCCTGGTTTTTAAAGTACTTAAGGCGCTTCTGGAACTTCATCATTCAAAAAAAATCCTATAAAAAAAACTTAAAATCTTTTTTAATGAAGAATTTAGTCTTTTTAGTGAAATTTGGGTGTATTTTTCTTACTTTCTACTTATTTTCTACTTTTTTAGCTTATGGAAGCTTTTTTTTTTACTAAGATTGAATGACTGTGTCCTCATTTAAGACTACCATCCATTTTCAGGGCTCTTCTAAATCCCTGACTTTAAAACTACCGACTAGGTTGTTTAAGATTTTTTTTGTTGCAAAAAAGGTGGTCCTCCTGGGGCTACTTTTGTTGTTTTTACAGGTAGGATTGGTTTATACAAACCAGCATTTTTTGGCTAAGGCCATACAAAAAAGAGCTAGTTTAGACATAAAATTAGAAGAAATGCAAGGGCACTTAGACCTATTGAGTGATGAAGTGGAGTGCTTATTTGAAGATGGAAGCTTGGTTTATGCTAAATTCGGACTTTTATCTACAGATCACAATTCCAGAGAACTAGGAACGGGTGGAGTGATCGATCCAAGTGTTCAGTTGAGCTGGGTCGCTTCTCCTACTTTAGAACTTGCAGAGATGCTTCTAGAAAAAAGCGATCAATTGTCTAACAGAATATTAATGAATCAAGAATCCTTTTTCTCAGTGAACAACTACATTCAAAAACAACAGCTCAATTGGCGTTCTATCCCTTCGGTGGCTCCCACTCGTGGTCGTTATGCCTCTGCGTTTGGATCAAGAAAACACCCTATTATAGGAGTGCAGCGAGTACATAAAGGTATTGATATCGCCAATGTTCCGTGGACACCTATTTATGCCACAGCAGATGGGGTGGTTAGTTTAGCACATTGGAGCAGTTCTTTTGGGAATTTTGTAGCTATAGATCACAATAACGGTCTTGAAACCAAATACGGTCATATGAATTTGTATGTGGTAAAGCCGGGTCAATTTGTGAAAAGGTATCAAACGATTGGTTATATGGGAAATACAGGACTTTCGGCGGGTTCACATCTTCACTATGAAGTGTGGCTCAATGGAAGGGCTGTGAATCCAATTCAATATATTCTCCCTAGTGACTATGCAGTCGAATAAGGATACTTAGGCCTTAGGTTCTTTTTAAAACAATTACAATTAAATATTGATTTTTTTTGAATTCATTGCTTTAAAGATGATTTTTTAAAAGCCCCTGATTTATTAGATAAAGCTTTAAAAAGCTGTTGTTGCTTTTGGCATTAAAAATTTTTCTAAGCTTCCTCTGGCCTTAATTTATTTATGCTTTTTTCTCTTTCTTGCTCTTTAGCCATGTTAGGGTGTCCTTTTTTCAATGAATTTTTGCCAGACCCTACAGAAGTAGTGGATACAAAAGGAGAGTTTGTTGAAATTCGTATGGGTTCCAATTCTATAGAAGACACCCTATTTGTTCGTTTTGAAAATAAAACTGAATTGTATTTTACCGACTTAAAAGCCCCTCGACTTTTACTACACAGAGACACTTTGGAATGTATAACCACTGAGCTACTAGATTGTAGAGAGCTTCGTTCTCCAGCTTTACCCAATACAAGAGAATCTTATTGGAGTTTACGAACAAAAGACTGTGTAGATACCGCTTATTTACCTATTCCTAAGCCAGGAAAGTCTTTTCAACGAGTAGATAAACAATATGATTCTTGGGTTTTAACAGAAGCAAGTCCAGGCGATGCAAATTCTCAATATGAGCTGGATATCCAAGATTGTGGGATTGAAATTCAAAGAATAAAACAAAAAGAAAATCGATGGTCTGTGCTTTTAAAGCTAAATCTTTGTGATTCTACTACTGTGACAACCCAATTTTTCCCTTTGATGCTCCGCGGAAAGGTCCATCAAAAAACACTTTCTATCAAAGATACTATTTGGGTGGATTCGTATTTTGATAACCCTTATTTTAGGTTTATAGCCGAATTAAATGCAGATGAAAATAAATCTAACAACCGAGTGGATACAATTTTATACTCTCATCATCGTAAACCGGTTTATATCACTGAGATCCATCATTGTCCAGAAGACCCGGTACCTGAATGGGTAGAAGTTTATAACGAAGGAAATATTGCCCTTGCTTTAAAAGACTTTTCTTTCCAGAATCGAGGCATAATATATGCTACAGAAAATGATTCTATATATTCAAAAGAATCATTAATTTTGACCAAAGACACCACTGCCTTTAGAGCTGCTTATAGTATTCGAGATATCTCCTTAAAAAGAGCCGCTTTGGGTTATTTAAAAAATGCCTCTGATACTTTAGTTTTACTTTATAAAAACTCTGTGATGGATTCTGTGACTTGGAGTAAAGAATTAGGGATTCCTTGTCCCAATGGTTTTAATCCTTTGAGTCAAAAAATAGAAAACACACCAGGTTTTCAAGGAAGTGCTTCTCATACTCAAAAAGATCAAAAAACACCCTTTGATTTTAAAGTAAATACACGAATACTTTCAAAAACAGCATCTGACCAATCTTTGAGAGTATGGATAGAAAGTTCTGACTCTGTGTTTGTGGAATTATTATCGGCACAAGGGAATTTACTTTGGTCGCAAAAACAATCACCTTTTAATTTGAATTGGCTATACATCCCTCTCCGAGAAAAAGGGAGTTTAGGGGCTCATTATATTCGTTTATCTGTGGGGCATTATGAAAAAATGGTGGGTGTTATTTTGCGTCCTTAGTGGGGGCCATCTATATGGTGCTAATTTTTTGTTTTCTAGCTCTTCTTATCCTGGATTTTTTGGAGATATGGGAGCTACTTTAGAGACTGGAATGGGCTCTGCTGCTGCATCTCCAGCTAAAAATATTCAAGCACTGGAGATGAGTGTGTATTCTGGTGATTTGAATGGACTAGAAGGAGTGCAAGAATTTGGAGGCTCATTTAGTTATGGAAAGACTTCCTATCATTTTACTAATTATTTATCTATAATGCAAATGGACTCTATTTACAGAGATCTGCTGGTTGGTTTGGATTTTTCTTATACTCACAAAAAATGGACTATAGGTTTAGGTTTTATTTGGAATCAAGAACGAGTGAAAGGCTATGATTCTTGGTATTCTTACTTTACAAAGTTGGGTTTTGTTTCGGATTTAACGCATGGGTTTTCAATAGGCTCTTTTTATATTATAGAAGAAAATCATTGGCAAACTGGTTTGCATTGGACAAGTGAGACAAATACGATTTTTTTTATGGAGTGGACAAAAAAAAAGATGAATATTGGACAATCCATTACATTTGGGGCTTTTTGTTTTCAAATGGGGCTCGCTTTTCCAGGTCCAGAAGTATCTATAGGCTTATTGTTTCAATGGGATTCTTTTTTAATTGGTACAGGGGCATATAGAAGTTCAAATGCCTTTAGTGCCAAAAACTTACACTTGATTTGGAGGACTTCATCTATATTTCTAGATTAGGGCTTGATTGTAAAATAGGATGAAATTTTTCTCGATAGCTGCAAAAAATGAGAGCACGCCTGTTGTCCTTCATAATGAGTAGCCTTTTTTGTGCTTATAGATAATGCTTATGAGAATTTATAATTATTTAATTTCGTTTTATCTTTTTTATCAAAAAAAAAGTTAAGTTTTGATAATGATGATGTTTGAAAGAAAGTGTTATACTGTATGTACAATAAAATGTTAAATAACTTTGTATATGTGTTTAGTCTTTAGGAAAACAAACAAATGACAGATTTGCTTTTTTTATTCATTTTAATTTTCGGTTTAATGAGTATTTCAGTGCTTCTTTTTATCCGTCTGTTGTTTATCCAACAATATCTCAAAAAAAAGAAATTGGTAGAAGATGCGTCTCAGCAATTTAGTTTTGCTTTGTCCAAAGATTTTAAGTTTTTACATGTTTCGGACGCTTCTGTGAACACCTTAGATTTATCGGCTTCTTTATTAATCAATGAATCATTAAAAGAATTTGTACATCCCGATGATCTGGAGTTATTATTTAAAAATTTAGAAGAACAAATAGAAAAGTCTAAAATAAAGTCCATGTTTTTTAGGGCTCGACATGGTTCAGAAGGCTGGGCATGGGTAGAGATGTATGGAATTATGATGCGGTGGTCCATCAATAGTACTATTATAGCGGGGTATATTAAAAATGTAAATGATACTATTAATTCTCAATTTGAGTTGTCTAAGTTAGAAAACCGCCTAGATGCTATTTTAAAGCTAAATAACGACATTGTGTGGGAATTTGATGTAGAAAATAGAGAATTAGAAATTTTAACCCCTATTGTATTTGAAAGGCATCGTATTCCTTCAAGAATTCCAGGCAAGCTTCCCTTAGAAGAATTGATCTCTGTCGAAGATATTCGTTTAATTGACGGTGTAGTGAATGCTCGTGTGGAACATTTTGTTGAATATGGTCGAGATGTAAATGATCCAGAAAAACTTTTTGTTCGATTGTATGGAATTGAAACATTTCGAGTTTGGTATTCAATCAATGGTTTCTTGAATCGTACTGCAGAAGGTCGTTTGAAGTTTTTTGGAACTGGTCGTTTGGTGGATTTGGCTGCTTTAAATAAAACTCCTCCACCTCTTAAAAACAATTTATTTGATTCTATGCTTTCTTTGCCTTTTGTCCGTGTTTTTTGGGTGGACGAATCTTTTAATTGCTTGGGCTGCAATCAAACTTTTGCCAGTGACTTAGGAGTTATAAAACAAGAAACTCTCATAGGAAAAAAGTTAGATTCTTTTTCGATTAACACAACTTTAAGTGATATTATAATGGAAAATTTAGAAAAGGTTTTTCGAACACAAAAGGATTGCTCAGGAAAGGCAGACTTTTTCTTAGGTGCAGACGCTAGGCCTCATGTTGCTTTTTATTCTATGACTTCTATGAAAAACAAACAAAAAAATGAACCCAATGTGGTTCTTTGTGTTTATTTAATTGCAAATATAGATAGGCTGTCACCTTTGGAATTAAGTATGGATTCAACAACTATATAGCGAGGCTATGATGATGAAACAAAAATTAATCTTTTTATTTTTATTGGTTTTATTTGCATTTGGGTGTGGAGAATCCAATCCCGAGAATAAAAAAGAAGCCACTAAAGTCCTTCCAAAAACAAAGCCCACTCCTTTAGTGGTGAAAGACATTTCTTGGGAAGAGGCTGTTCTTTTAAGAGAAAATTCTGAAGTTATATTTTTAGATGTAAGGACACCAGGAGAAGTGGCTGCTGGTACAGTGAAGGGGAGTGTTGCTATCCCCTTGCAAGAATTAACTCGTCGGTCTATGGAACTTCCTAAAGACAAAAAGATCTTAGTTTTTTGTCGATCTGGAAATAGGAGTGCTACAGCCTCTACCATATTACTCAATCAAGGGTTTAAAGAAGTGTACAATATTGAAGGTGGTATTTTAAAAATGCCTATGGGTTTATAGTGCCTTTTGACACACAATACATGCGTCTAGCCCTTGAACTGGCTAGATCCGCTGTTGGAAAGTCCAATCCAAATCCACCTGTAGGAGCTGTAGTCGTTCAAAACGATAAAATTGTGGGGAAAGGTTTTACTTCTCCTGCGGGGGGAGCTCACGCCGAAGTCAATGCTTTGGCTGAGGCGGGCGTCTTAGCTAGAGGTGCTGATTTGTGGGTCACACTTGAGCCATGCTCTCATTTTGGACGGACTCCTCCCTGCACTCTAGCGATACAAAACGCTGGGATCAAAAGAGTGTTTTACAGTTATCCAGACCCCAATCCAATAGTGAATTCCAAAACAAAAGCAATTTTAGAAGCTTCTCAAATTGAGGTTTTTGAAAACATCCTAATTGAAGAGTCTAGCTTTTTTTATAAAGCATATGCTCATTTTGTTCGTAATAAAAGGTGTTTTATAGAGCTAAAAGTGGCTCAAACTCAAGACGGTTTTATTGCAGGACCTCACAAGCAAAGACTGGCTATCACCAAAAGCAAAGCCAATCAATGGACCAATCGATTGAGAGCCTATTCAGATGCTATTTTGATTGGGGGTGGGACTCTTGAAATTGACAAACCAAGTTTGAGTTTAAGAGGAGAGAAAGGAAATGCTCCTCAACGGATTTTTTTAGTGGGCTCAAGGCTACTTTCACCACATTTAGAAGTCTTTAAATCGAATGATAAAGTTATAGTTTATTCATATGTCAAGCAACCGGCGATTCAAGATTCTTGTGATTTTCGTCTTTTACAGAGTCGAAGTTTTTCTGAAAATTGGTCTCAAATTATCCAAGAGCTTTCTAAAGAAGGGGTGCATCGCTTGATGGTCGAGCCAGGAGCCATGCTTTCAAAGCTAATCTTAGAGACAAATTTATGGGATCAATTGCATGTTTGGGTGTCGCCCACTTCAATACAGGATGGAACTCCTTGGGCTTTTAAAGTTCAAGTCCCATATTCAAATGAAGATCAATTGATTAGTATTGAAAACTTTTTATAAAAGCCAGGCGTTTCTGAAACTTCAAAAATAAAGGCTTAAAACATATGATTTTAAATACGAGTAGAGTCGTTTTATTAAAACTTAGAGGGATAGCGAGTTTTAAAGCGAGGCTTTTCTAAAATAATGTGCCATAAAACTCCTTTTTGAGCTTCTTTTTTGTTAAACACAAGCTTTTGAGTGAGGAGTTTGCTTTTGATTTGTACGCTTTTGGACGTTAAGGTGCGTTCTAAGCTTTGTAAATCATGAATCAAGACTTGATAAAAATCGTCGAATTCTCGGCGAATTATCTTTAAATTTTCTAATCTTTGAAGGAGTGGTATAGCCTGTGAACGGCTTAAATGAAACTCTTGGATTAAAGACGATTCGGAAATGTGAGTCTGAGATATGATAAAATATGCAATGTTTCTAAAATCTTCATCGCTGATTTTATTTTGGTATTGAGTTTCAGCAGATACTGTCTTTGAAAGACCTAGTTCGTTTGAACGAAGATCTTTTTTAAGATTCATTGCGACTATCTCTAGCTCATTTTCTGTAGAACTTGCGTCTGGAATCTCAAATTCATCGCTTGTATAGCTTTCATTCTCTAAATCATCTGTTTCAGAGTCATCGTCTTCATAATCTAAGACATCTATAGTTTCGGTAGGGGCTGTTTCGAAGTGTTCAAAAGAGGCACTAGGGGTTTCAATATCCCTAGATTGCTGAGATCTTTCGTATTGTTGGATTAGCTCTTGAAAATCCACAGAGGGTACAGGGGAACTATCCCCTGAATGAGTATTATCGACAGACTCTCCTAAGCTTTCCAAATGCTTTTGGGCTTCGAGTTCTTTTTTCTGTTGTTTTTGTTTTTTGTACCAAGCTTCTACTAATTGAATGGCACCTAAAAACATTAGAAATAAGAGTGTTTTCATAGGCAATTACCCTTAGTCTTCTGAGTCTGGGCTAGTCTCAGAAGAAACGCCTAGCTCTCTTCGCATTTGGGTGTCTGCTTCTATGTTTTTTAGATTGTAGTAATCCATCACTCCAAGTTTTCCATCTTTCAGAGCTGAGGCCATGGCCATAGGAATTTGAGCCTCGGCTTCGACGAGTTTGGCACGCATTTCCATCACATTTGCTTTCATTTCTTGTTCTGCAGCAAAGGCCATAGCACGCCTTTCTTCAGCTTTAGCTTGAGCGATTTTTTTGTCGGCTTCGGCTCTGTCAGTTTCTAATATAGCCCCGATGTTTTGCCCCACATCCACATCTGCAATGTCAATGGAGAGGATTTCAAAAGCGGTCCCAGCATCTAAGCCAGAGTCTAACACTTTTTTGGATATCATATTGGGGTTTTCTAAAACTTGTTTGTGACTTTTGGCACTACCAATAGAAGAGACAATGCCTTCGCCAACACGAGCAACCACCGTTTCTTCTCCGGCACCACCCACTAATTTTTTGATACTGGCTCGAACAGTGATTCTAGTAATAGCGTGGAGTTGAATCCCGTCTAAAGCCACAGCACTCACTCGAGGTGTCTCAATCACTTTGGGGTTTACTGACATTTGCACAGCTTCTAGAACATTTCTACCTGCCAAATCTATGGCGGTGGCGTCTTTAAAGTTGAGTTCAATATTAGCTTTGTTCGCTGCAATAAGGGCTTGGATCACACGGAGCACTTTTCCACCAGACATATAATGGGTTTCTAATAGGTTGGTACTCACAGGGATACCTGCTTTACAGCTTAGAATTCGAGCTTCGACAATGGTTTGCAAAGGCACTTTTCTAAGACGCATTCCAATGAGTTGAAAAATACTGACATTGGCTTTAGAAAATAAAGCTTGAATCCAAAGGCTAAAAAATTTAGCTATAAAAGTTAATAAAACTAAAGCAATTAAAATTGCAATAATGATTCCAGCAATGAGTATTCCAGACATAGTTTCTCCTAAAAGTTTATGAACATATTTCTTTAAATAAATTAAAGAGTGTTGTGTTTTTGGACCCAAAGGCGTCCATCTTGAATTAAAGTCACTTCTACCTTTTCACCAATCTCTATAATCTCGCCACGAGTCTGGACATCGAGGAGTTGTCCATTAAATTCTGCATGACCTACAGGCCGTAAAAAAGTTTTGCTCACGCCAATGCTTCCTACTCGTATAGAGCTTAAATTCTCTGTCGGAGAGAGTGCATCGGCAAGGTCTTCTGATAAAATAGGAGAATAGTTGGCAGGAAGCAAGGTTAAAATGTATTTTGAGACAAAAATTGGAAATATTAAGGCTAAAATAGCACAAAGCGATATAAAAAATAGTCCAAACAAGATGGGAGAACTATTTATGTTTAATGCTTCTGGGATAAAAGAGGGGAGTTGAGAAAAACTAAAAGTCATAGCAAGGGCGATAATCATCATTAAAATACCAGCAACTCCAAACAAAAATGTACCAGGAAGCACCAGTATTTCTACCACAAACAAAAGCACCCCAATCACCAGTAAAATGATAGGTAGATAGTTGCCAATATGGTTCGCATATTGCCCTAAAAACACAATGGCAATAGCCACAATTCCAATAATCCCAAAGAGTCCAAAACCAGGGGTTTTAAACTCTAAATAAAGAGCTCCAAAACCAATAATCAACAATATCCCAGAAATAGCCGCAATAAAACGAGAGACCTTTTCACTAGTGGTCGTTTGAATGCTAGTGTTTTGCGTGATTTGGAGTTTAGACTCCAAATCTTTTTTACTGGAGAGAGTGGCTTTAGAAAAGCCTAAGTCCAAGGCCTCTTTTTCTGTCATAGTTAAAAGCTCATCTTTGTGCACCAAAACTTTGGGGGCTCCCCACAGTTTTTTATCTGGATCCGAAAGTTTAGCATAATCTTTGGCTTCAATGATTAAAATAGAATCTTTGTGTTTGAACTCTAAAACTTCGAGTTCTGGGCTCACCATAGCGGCACTCAAAAGCTCTGGATAGTGATTCCTTTGTGCTAAATTTCTGAATTTGGCTCTCAAAGGAGATTGGATTTTTTCGCCCACCACCACAGGTGAACCATCACTCCCTTGAATAATGGGAGCACAGTCGCCAATAGTGGTTCCCTCTAGCATATAAAGCTCTTGACTCGCAAGAGCAATCAAGGCACCGGCACTGATGGCCTTTTTTTGAACCAATGAAACCGTCTTTATATCTTTAATACTTAAAATAGTGTCTACGATAGAAAATGCAGTGTGAAGTTCTCCACCAAAAGTATTGATTTCAAAAATAATATAATCGGGTTTTTGTTCTATAGCCTCACCAATGGCTCTTTCGGCGTAGTGGAGCATGGATTTATTGACATCCCCCTCTAAATGGATCCATATAGCTTTATTTGAAGCAAGGGCAAGCGAGGAATCTAAAGTAGATTCTGTATCAGCAAACAAAAAAGATGAAAAACTGAAGAATATAAAGAAAATTAAAGAGGATATCATAATTTAAATTTACAAAAAAAATCTATAAAAAGTTTTAATTGTTTTGATGCGTGTACAAATAGCAAGTGAATATATAGAAGTATCGCTCAAAAGCCTTATCAAAATTTAATAAAAAAAATGAAGAGTTTAAGTGCTTCAAGCTCATACTTCAAGCACTTATATTACTCTACACTTTATTCTTTTATCTAACACAACAAATCATGGAGTCTTTAGCTTTAATTTGAAAGGAAAATTGTCACTTGATTTGAAAATTTACATTTATTTCTTCTTTGCTACTATACTCACAGCATTCAAATAAGACTGGTGTTTTACAAACACTTTTTTTATATTTAAAATTCGAGCACGAGCTTTGGGGTGTATTGATAAATTAAAAAGAATTTTTATAGTCCTTAAAATCCCTTCATCGTCAATCATCCTTTTCAAACGCAACAAGTGCATCGGATTGGTTTCAATTTTAACTATTTCAAAACCCTCCTTTTCTATCAAGTGAGACCATTCACTCACAGTAAGGGGTCTCGCGTTGATCTTGATCGTTTCTGCCAAATCTCTTTGAATCTCTGCTTTTTTCTCTTCAGAAAGACTGTCTGGCTCTAATCCCATCTCGTGAATCCCATACAAAGCACCTGGCTTCAAGATTCTGTAAGCTTCTTTGATAATTTCGGACTTTTTCTGATCGATTTGCATGGTGAGCATTGCTTCTCCATACACGCAACCAGTGCCCTTGCTCGGTGTTTAGTTTTTGGTGATTCATCATTTTATCTCCTAAATTCAAGTGACTATATCACTTGAAAGTCCAATCCAAACTTCATAATGAAAAAGAAGGGTAAATCTTTTTACTGAAGTCTCACAAACGCCTGGTTTAGAGCTTTACAGCACTCAAAATGAATTGAAAAGACTAGACTTCTATGAAAGTACCAAATTAGAAGTTTATAAAACAGGAGAAACACCAAAAGCTTGTATTGCAAATCTATTAAAATCGCAAAAACTAAGAAAATAAAGAAATACCTCAGTTTCTGGTATATAATTTAACCTGCTGTCTATCTAAAAAAATAAAAAACTTTAAACACCTAAACTTTCACACATTCGTCTCGTATAGATTGCCACGAGCCAAGCTCGTAAACGAGCGAAGCCCTCGCCATAACGATACAGGCATTGAAGGCTTAGTATTCAAAGATTAACACCAAATTTTGGCACGCATTTCGCATCACATTTTCGGAACGCAT